>JAJZDH010000062.1 GCA_021828665.1 Thermoplasmata archaeon | reverse complement strand
AACTCCGTCGCGGCGGGGCGAACGGCGTCGGGGGGCGCCGGAGGGGCGGACCGGCATCGTGCGACCCACAACTGGGTTTTTATACGGGAAGGGAGCCTTTAATTTCTCCGGAGCACGGGCGACGACCCGTCCGCCCCCTTTCAGGAGCTAGATCGTGAGGAATCGTGCGCGCTCGATTGGTCTGACTTCGGCGGTCCTTCTCGTCCTTCTCGCGTCGGCGTTCCTCGCGGCGGCGGTCGCGGCGATCGGTGGCCCGTCCGCGGCCGCGGTCCCCTCGGCGGCGGACCGGCCGACGGCCCCGGTCGGCGCCCTCGCCTCCGCCCCGGCTTCGGGCGATGGCGCCCCCCACGGGGACCTCGTGGTCGGGCCCGCGAACTCGCCGTACTACCTCACCCCCGCCGTCGCCGGAGGAACGGTGTACGTGCAGGCCGGGAACATCACCGTGCTGCCGGGCGGCGAGCTCATCGTCGAGAACCTGACCCTCTCGTTCCTCCAGTTCATCCCCTCCTCGGGGAACGCCGGAGCGCGGGCGAGCCACCTGGCCAACTTCACCGTCGAGGGGCTCGTCCGCCTCGATCATTCGACGCTGACCACCGACACCTCGGTGCTCGACGCCTTCGTCCGGCTCACCGTGAACATCACCGGGGACGGGAGCTTCGAGGCCCAGTCGAGCCAACTCGCCTTCCCGGGCGCCATCGTGGTGGACGGGCCGGGCGCCCAATTCCTCGCGAACGATAGCCAGATCCTCCCGAACCCGGGGGTGGCGGGGCTCGTCGAGAACCGCACGGTCCAGGCCGATACCAGTTACGCGCCCGTCCTCCTCGAGGAGAACGGGGCCGACGTCACCCTCCTGCAATCGAGCTACACCGGCTACTACGCCGACAATCCGCAGGCGAACGGCATGCCCGGCGTCAACCTCTCGAGCATCGCCGGCGGGGAGCTGGCCGTCAACGGCACCCTCAACCTCACCCCGTTCTCGCTGCCGGCGCCGCTCGCCTCGAGCACCGCCTCGGCCCTCGCCTACCCCGCCTACACCTCGGGGTACGCCGAGTTTTCCTACTTCGCCCGGAACGGCAGCACGCTCCGGGGCCTCTCCGTCTCCTACCTCGGCGGTTCGTATCCCGTGGCCGCCGCGATCCGCCTGCCGGCGACCCACACGAACTCCACCCCCTCCCTCTGGTCGGAACCGTTGCCGGCCGCCTTCCTCGCCGCCGTGGCGGCGAACGGCCAGCTCACCTTCCTCCAGGCGAGCGGGGCCTACGGGGGGCCGGCGTCGCTCGCGGTGAACCTCACCGGGCCGAACGCCTCCGTCAAAGTGACCGCGGCGAACCTCGTCCTCGACCCGACCCTCATCTACAACTACGCGATCTCCGGGGGCTCGACGTTCACCGCCGCGGACTCCTTCCTCGACGCGAACTGGGCGGCGCTCCCCGGAACCGCCGTCGACCCTGGAGTGCCCGTCTCCGAGCCCTGGCAATCCACGAAGTTCCTCCTCTCCGGGGGGTCCCGGGCGTTCTTCGCGAACGTATCGGTGCCCACCGCCTACGGGACCGTCTTCGACAACCAGTCCTTCGTCGTCCCCACCGATCCCTCGAGCTCGGCGTACATCTACCGCTGGGCGGAGATCCAGGCGGAATCCGGGGCGTTCGGCCCGATCCCCGGCGTCCACGTCCAGGCCTTCCCCGCGTACAACGAGTCCGACGCGGCGAATGCCACGAGCCTCGCGGCCAACGACCTCCCGGCGCTGGATCCGGCGCTCGCGGCGTACGTGGCCGATCTCCTGAACGGCGAGGGGGCGGCCGTGGGGATCACCGGGGCCTCGGGGACGGCGACGATGTTGCTCGCCTCCGACGTGATCTCCGCGGCGACGCTGCCCACCGGTTCGTTCGTCGGCAGCTACCACCTCGGCAGTTCGTTGCCCGGCTTCCGGGGGAACGGCACCGACTGGAGCTACGGATCGGTCGCGGCCTACCCGACCGGCATGAGCCCCTCCGCCGCCAGTCTCCTGCCGACCGCGCGGTATCCGAACTACCGGGCGGAGCTCGCCATCGGGCCGGTCCGCGCCACCGTGAACAACCTCTCCTCCAACGGGACCGTGGCGATCGGCCAGCAGGTCGAGTTCTCGGTCTCCATCACCAACGTCGGGACGGCGGCGCTTGAGAACTTCACGGCGAACCTCTCCCTGCTCGCGCCGTCGCCGTTCCCGGCGCATCTCCTCGCGCCCGAGCTCCGCTTCGGGACGCTCAACGCGTCGGCGACCCAGAATGTGAGTTTCCGGTGGGTCGTGAACGAGTCGGTCGTCGGAACGGGCGGCTCGAAGAACGAGACCTTCGAGTTCGCGTCCAGCTGGAACGGCGGGGCCGCCCCGATCGGCGGCACCACCCAGCAGTTCGCCGCCATGACGGTGGTTCCCGCCTACATCGCCCTCTCCTTCTCCCCGCCGGTCGGGCCGCTCACCGTGGGGGAGAGCTACGTCGGGGAGGGCACCGTGACCTTCGCCGGCGCGGGCCTCGCCGAGATCAACGTGAGCCTCATCGCGCCGACCGGCGCCTCCTACCTCGTCGGGTCCGGCGGGTACGGTTCGGGCCGGCCGTTCTCCCAGGAGATCGGGCTCGGTCCGGGGATCGCCCCGGGAACGACCTACACGCTGCTCGTCACCGCCTCCTACAACGGCCGTACGGTGAGCCGCAGCTACTCGGGGATCGAGACCGCCGGCGTGCCCCCCCCGCCTCCCTCGTTCTGGGACCAGAAGGTCCTCGGCCTCCTGCCGCTCTGGCTGCTCGTGGTCCTGATCGTGGTGGTGCTGGCGGCCCTCATCGCCTTCCTCGTCGTGAGCGGACGGCTCTCCCGCGGGAAGCTCGTGGAGTGCGGCGAGTGCGGCGCCCTGATCCCCGAGACCGACACCGTCTGTCCGAAGTGCGGGGCCGAGTTCGAGACCGAGCTCGTCCGGTGCAGCCGGTGCGGATCCACGATCCCGGCCGGGTCCGAATACTGTCCGGAGTGCGCGGCCCAGCTGCGGGGCCCGCCCGTGCCGGAGGCCAAGGACCCGGAGCGCCAGGGGTTCGCGGACTTCGTCCAGCGGTTCCGTGGGGAGGCCAAGAAGGAGCTCGGCGACAACTACGGCGAGGGAGCCTTCTGGGACTGGTGGAAGCGCCAACCCACCTTCGTCGCCTTCTCCCAGTGGAAGATGCAGCAAGCGTCGGGCTCCCGCGCCGGGATGGGGGCCCCCGTCGTCTCCCCCGCCCCCGTGGAGTTCTCCGAGGGTCCGGCTCCGACCGCCCCGGAGGTGGCCCCGGTACCCGAACCCGCCCGGGCCACCCCGCCGCGCCGCCCGCCGGCGGCGGCTCCGGGAACCTCCCCGGCCCCCGCCGGTCGTCGCGCCGCCGCCGCTCCCGCACCCGCCCCGGAGGCGGCTTCATCGGCGGGCCCGGAGGGGCCCGGTCTCAAGGCCTGCTCGAACTGCGGCAAGGAGATCCCCACGGACTTCCTCGTCTGCCCGTTCTGCGGCGCCGTGACGCACTGAGAACCACGGCCGTCTCCCTCCCGGGGGCGGTGCGCCGGCGCCCGGGAGCGGCGGCGACGCCGCATCGGGACCGGATCCGCGCCGGCGCCGGGCCGGCACCTACCGGCGGCGAAGCGCTATAATCCGCGGCCCCTCCCCGAGCGGGGAGAGGTCGGGATGACGGGGGATGCGGGGATTGGGGAGCAGAAGATCGCCTGGGCCCGGTCGCACATGCCCGTCCTGGGGAAGATCCGGGAGCGATTCGAGGCGGCCCGGCCGTTCCGCGGACGGACCCTCTCGGCGGTCCTCCATGTCGAGGCCAAGACGGCGGCGCTCATGCTCGCGCTCGCGGCCGGCGGGGCGGAGGTCCACCTGGCGGCGGGCAATCCCCTCTCCACCGACGACGACGTGGTGGCCGCGCTGCGGGCGGCGGGGATCGACACCCATGCGCGCAAGGGGGAGAGCGTCCCGGAGTACACCCGCGGGATCCGGGCGATGCTCGACGCCGATCCGGAGATCATCCTGGACGACGGGGCGGACCTGGTGGCCCTCGCCCATACGGCCCGGGCCGACCGCGGCCGCATCATCGGCTCCACGGAGGAGACGACGACCGGGGTCCAGCGGCTCCGGGCGCTCGCGGCCTCCGGACGGTTGCGGTTTCCGGCCATCGATGTGAACGACGCCGACATGAAGCACCTCTTCGACAACCGCTACGGCACGGGACAGTCGGTCCTCGACGGCCTCTTCTCCGCGACCAATCTCCTCATCGCCGGTCGCTCGGCGGTGGTCGCGGGCTTCGGGTGGTGCGGCAAGGGCGTCGCGGGCCGCCTCCGGGGGCTCGGCGCCGACGTCGTGGTGACCGAGATCGACCCGGTGCGCGCCCTCGAGGCCCGGCTGGAGGGGTTTCGGGTCCAACCGATGGCCCAGGCGGCCCGGTCCGCCGACCTCATCGTGACGGTCACCGGCAACCGCGACGTCGTGGGGGCGTCCGTGGTGCCCCATCTCAAGGACGGGGTGGTGCTCGCCAATGCCGGCCATTTCGATGTCGAGATCTCGCGGCCGGCACTCGAGGCGGCCGCCGTGGCGCACCGCGAGGTGCGGCCCCGCGTCGAGGAGTACCGCTTCGCGGACGGTCGCCGGGCCTATCTCCTCGCCGAGGGGCGGCTCATCAACCTGGCGACCGGGCAGGGGCACCCCGTGGAGATCATGGACCTGAGCTTCGCGCTCCAGGCGCTCTCGGCGGAGTATCTCCTCACGAACGGCGCCGGCCTTCCCGCCCGGGTGCACCCGGTTCCCGCGGCGATCGACCGCTCCGTGGCCCACGAGGCGCTCGCTCCCCTCGGCGCCACGCTCGATACGCTCACCGCCGATCAGCAGAAATATCTCGAGAGCTGGGAGGTGGGGACATGAGCGGCCCGCTCGTTAAGGAGGACCGGAAGTACACGCGCGCCCACGAGTGGGTGCGCGAGGCCGGAGCCGACCTCGAGATCGGGATCACCGACCACGCCCAGGCCGAGCTCACCGACATCGTCTTCGTCAACCTGCCGAAGGTGGGCGCCTCGGTGGTCGCCGGCGCGAGCGTCCTGGTCCTCGAATCGGTGAAGACCGTGGCGGATGTCTACGCCCCCGCCGACGGCACCGTCGTCGCCGTGAACTCCGAGCTGGCCGCCCACCCGGACCTCGTGAACAAGGACCCGTACGGCCGGGGATGGATCTTCCGGATGACGCCCCGGGGTCCCCCCGCGGGGCTGCTCGGCCCGGCGGAGTACGCCCGGTTCCAGGCGTCGGGCTCCGTCTGACCCCGCCGGGCCGTTGGGCTCACCGACCCTGGAACCGGGGCGGTCGGCGCTGGAGGAACGCCTGCATCCCCTCCGTCCGGTCGGCGGTGGCGAAGGTCTGGGCCGCCGATTCCCCCTCGAGACGGAGGGCGGCCGCGAGCGGCGCGTCCTGCCCGGCGTCGAGGAGCTGCTTCGCCGCGGCCACGGCGAGCGGGGCCCGGGACGCGATCACCTCGGCGATCCGCTGCGCCTCGGCGCGGGCCGTTTGGGCCGGGACGACGGCGGTCACGAAGCCGAGCCGCATCGCCTCTTCCGCGACGACCGGTACGGCCGTGAAGATGAGGTGCTTCGCCCGGGCCGGCCCGATGAGCCGCGCGAGCCGGCTCGCTCCCCCCATCCCGGGATGGATCCCGACGGAGGTCTCGGGGAGCCCGAGGCGGGCCCCGGAGGCGGCGAGGAGGAGGTCGCAGGCCAGGGCGAGCTCGAGCCCGCCGCCGAGGGCGTACCCTTCGACAAGGGCGAGGACCGGGTGCGGGAACCGCGCGATCGCGTCGGCGGCCGCCTGGCCGAGGAAACCGAACGCCCGGGCCGCCGGCAGGTCCTTCTCCGCCATCTCGGCGATGTCCGCGCCCGCGGCGAAGACCGGGGAGCTACCGGCGAGGACCACGACCCGGAGTTCCGGGTCGGTGGCGAGATCGTCGAACGTCTCCCGAAGCTGGCCCAGAAGGACCGAGCCGAGCGAGTTCAGGACCTCCGGCCGGTCGAGCAGCACCCAGGCCACCGCGCCGCGCCTCTCGACCCGGAGCTGCCGGAGCGGCCAGGCGGTCGCGCCGGCGCGGGCCCGCGATTCGAGCTCCGGGGAGATGGCCCACTTCCCCGGCCACCGGGAAGCGTACGCGTTCACGAGCGCCGCGCCCTCCGCGAGGCCGACCTCGTTCAGGATCGCAAACGGCCCCCGGCTCCAGCGGAGCCCGACGGTGGCTCCCCGATCGGTGGCCTCGGCGGTGGCGACCCCCTCGTGCACGAGCTCCGTCGCGATGCCGAGGACGAGCCCCTGGAACCGCCGTCGGACGTCCTCCGCCCGCTCCGGGGTCTCCGGGCCCTCCCTCCAATTCCACGGCGTCCCCGATTCGAACTGGGAGCGGAGCCGGTCGCAGGGGGCATACGGCCCCCCGAAGGCGGCCTCGAGGGAGCGGAGCGAGTGGTACGCGATGGGGATGCCGGTCACGTTCATGAGCTCGAACGGGCCGAGGGAGGTGCCGAAGAGCTCCCGGCCCACCTTCTCGATGGTCGCCGCCCCGGCCTCCCCCTCCCCGAGGAGTCGCGCGGCCTCGTTCAGGTAGGGCACGAAGAACCGGTTGACCGCGAACCCGGCCCGATCGCGGACCCGGATCGGGATCTTGCGCAGCCGGTACGCGAACGCCTCGAGCCGGTCGAGGACCTCCGGGGCGGTCGCCTCGCCGCCGATCACCTCGAGGAGGCGGTTCAACGCCGCCGGATAGAAGAAATGGAGCCCCGCGAATCGCCCGGGGTTCGGGATTCCCCGGGCGAGCCGGGTCACCGACAGCGACGAGGTGTTCGTCGCCACGATCGCGCCCTCGCCGAGGTGGGGGGCCATCTCGGCGAAGAGCGCCTCCTTGACCCGCTCCTCCTCGAAGACCGCCTCGATGACGAACGCGGCGTCCGACACCGTGGCGGGAAGGTCGGTGGTAAAGGAGATCCGGCCGAGGATCTCACGGGACCGCTCCGGCGAGATCTTGCCCCGCCGGACCCCCCCCTCGAGCGTCGTCTCGATGAGCGACCGGCCCCGCGCCAATGCCTCGCCGGTAACGTCCCGGACCCGGACCGAGTATCCCGCCTGCGCGGCGGCGTGGGCGATGCCGCTCCCCATGTTGCCGCTCCCCAGGACCGCGACGATCTCCGGGGTGCCCTCGGTGCGTGCTGCTGCCATACCTTCCATCGGCGCCGGCGCGGAGCCGGTGCCTTCCTCCCTGGGCACCGGTTCCCTGATAAAGCTCCTCGCGCCGGCATCCGGCCCCGCTCCGGGCCCCGGTCCGCCTCCGCCCGTGGCGGCCGAGGGGCCCCATGGCCGGTTCCGGGGGCGGCGAGGGGCCGCGGTCGGCCCTCCCTCCCGCTCCCGAACGCGACGGGCCGGGTCGTCCCCGATGGTCGGTCACCGACCCTCCGGCCGGCCGCGCGTCCCTCCGCACCGGAGATCGATCGGCCCTTCCGGCGTCCGACGCGCCGGGGCTCCCGGGGAGTTCCGGGCGGCCGTCCGGATCCCGGAGAGGCTCTATGGGGAGCCGCGTCCTGGCCTCTGGGCCGACATGACGCGCCGCCATCCCCTGCTCGACCGGATCCTCCGCGAGGAGCGGGAGTTCATCCATGGATTGGGAGGATACTCCTTCGGGATCGCGGGCGGCACGCTGGTCGTCAACGAGCGCGTTCCGGTGCCCCGGTTCAATTTCGTCACCGATGTGGCGGTCTCCCGCCACCGGATGACCGGCTTCTTCGAAACCGTGCTCGACCACTACTTCCAGCGGGCGCTCCGACCGGAGTTCCTCCTGCCCGAGCCTCCCCCCGGGCACCTCGTCGAGGTGCTCGGCCGCCTCGGCTTCCTTCCGAGGACCGAGAACCGGAGCGTGCTCCTCTGCGACCGGACGGTGCCCGCCGCGCCCGTGCCGCCGACCCACTCCGTCCGGAGGGCCGCGCCGGAGGAGATCGGCACCATCGTGGATTTCCTGGTGTCGGCCCGCGAGCGGGCGGAGCTCGCCCGTGGCCTCGAGGTCCTCTGGGCCCATCCGAATCCGGAGGAGGAGATGATCCCGGTCCTCGCCTGGGACGCGGACCGGCCGGTGGCGGCGGCGCTCCTGCACCGCTTCCGGGGGATCTGGGGGGTGCACTCCGTGGCCACCCAGCCGGAATCGCGCGGGCGGGGGGCCGCTTCCCGCCTGATCTACGGATCGCTCCACGAGATCCTGCCGGAGGGTCCGGAACCGGTGGCCGCCTGGGCCGACCATCCGAGGGTCCGGGGCCGGCTCGAGCGGCTGGGATTCCATGAGGTCGGCCGATTCCGGGTCTTCGTCCTGGACCCGCAGGCCGAGCTCGCCGTCGCCCGGGGCCCCACGGGCCCGGTGGTCCCCCGGTGGCGCCCTCCCCGAACGCCCTCCTCCACGACGGCGGCCTCCCGGGCTTCCCCGTAACGGCAGCGCGCCGGCCTCCCCGAGGGCCGGCTCCCTCACCCAAGGTCGTCGGGATCGAACGTCTCGGCCGGAGCCACCGGGACCCCTTCGACCCGGCGGAGCCGCCGCCGGCGGCGCCTCGTGAGGAGCGTCCCGGCGAGCAGGAGCAGGATCGCGAGGCCGGCAAGCGCCGCCACCTCCGTCCCGGGGAGCGCCCGGGCGGAGATCCCGGCCGTCCGGTTCATGGCCACGCTCACCGACACCGGGGGGCCGACCACCGAGAATTGCCGGCTCACCGGCGCGTATGCGGTGGCCTGCGCCGAGACGAGATAGGTTCCCAGCGGGAGCGCCGTCGAAGCCCACACGTCGCCCTGGAGGCTCAGGGTGACGTTCTCCGATCCGCCCGAGAGCGGGGTGCCCGTGATGGTGAAGTCCGCGGCCGCGACCAGGGCACCGGTTCCCGCATCCAGGGCGGTGAGGTTCACCGTGACGAGATGGGGCGCGAGGCTCAGTTCGAGCGGCGCCACCGGCCCCGCGACCGCCACCGGGAACGGCAGCGGGTCGTACACTTCGACCCCGTTCGC
>JAJZDH010000061.1 GCA_021828665.1 Thermoplasmata archaeon | reverse complement strand
GGCCCGCCCGGACCGGACCTACTTCCGGATCCCGGGGCGTCGGACCACGCCGATCCGCTCCCCCGGACCGGCCGCTCCGTTCGACCCGGCGGACGGACGGCCGGACGGGATCGACGGGCCGGGGGCCGGCGGAGGGATAATACGGCCCACCGCCTCCCGGGGCCCCCTCATGGAGCTCACCTTCCTCGGCACGGCCGGCTCGTGGCCGACGAAGGAGCGCAACGCGAGCTCCCTCGCCCTCGAGGTGGGCCGGGAACTGATCCTCCTGGACTGCGGGGAGGGCACGCAGCGGCAGTTGTTCCACTCCTCCCGCTCGTTCATGCGGGTGCGCCGGATCTTCCTGACCCACTTCCACGGCGACCATTTCCTGGGGTTGCCCGGGCTCATCCAGTCCATGGGCCTCAACCACCGGACGGAGCCGCTCGACCTCTACGGCCCGCCCGACAGCCGGGAGATCCTCGAACGGGTCCTCGCGCTGGGGTACTTCACGCTCCGGTTCCCCGTGACGATCCACCCGCTCGCCGCCGGCGCCTCGGTGGAGCTCGACGGGTACACCGTCTCCACCGCCGCCGCGGACCACCCCGTGCCGTCGCTCGCCTACCGGATCGAGGAGGCGCCCAAGCGGGGCCGTTTCGACGGGCCGCGGGCCCGGGCGCTCGGGATCCGGGGCGCGCTGTTCTCCCGGCTGGAGGCGGGGGAGACGGTGGAGGTGGACGGCCGACCGATCCGGCCCGAGGAGGTCATGGGCCCTCCCCGACCCGGCCGCTCCGTCGTCTACTCCGGCGACAGCGCCCCCACCGACGCGATCACCCGGCTGGCCCGGCAGGCCACGTTGCTCGTCCACGAGGCCACGGTCGGGCAGGAGATCGAGAAGGAGGCCAACGAATGGGGCCACTCCTCGGCCCGGCAGGCCGCCGCCGTGGCCCGGGAGGCCGAGGTCGGCGAACTGTTCCTCACCCACTTCTCCTCCCGCTACAAGGACCTGGAACCGCTCGAAGCCGAGGCCCGGGCGCTCTTCCCGGGGAGCCGGACCGCCCGGGACCTCCTCGACCACCTGATCCGGCAGCCATGATCCGCGCCGATCTCCTCGTCACGGGGATCGGGGAGCTGGCCACCCTCGCCCGGGGTCCGCTGCCGCGGCGCGGGGCGGCCCAGGGGGACCTCGGCCTGGTCTTCGACGCGGCGGTCGCCGTCGCGGGCGGCGTCGTCGTGGCGGCCGGCCCGGAGCGGGAGGTGCGCCGGGCCGTCACCCTCGCGGCGCGGGGGGTCCACCGATCGATCGACGGCGGCTGCGTCGTGCCCGGCTTCGTGGACGCCCATACACACCTCCTGTTCGCCGGCGACCGGCACGGGGAGGTGGAGGCGAAGCTCCGTGGAGCGAGCTACGGCGACATCGCCCGGCGGGGGGGCGGCCTCTTCGCCACCGTGCGCGCCACGCGGCGGGCCGCCGCGGCGGAGCTCGTCGACCGCGCCGTCGACCGGCTCCGCCGGATGGCGCTCGCGGGGACCACGACCGCCGAGGTGAAGAGCGGCTACGCCCTGACGGTGCCGGGCGAACGGCGGCTCCTCGACCTGATCCCCGAGGTCGCCCGCCAAAGCGGCCTGAGGCTCGTCCCCACCTACCTCGGAGCCCACGCGGTGCCGCCGGAGTACGACGGCCGGGCCGACGCGTGGGTCCGGACGCTCCTCTCCGAGATCCCCCGCATCGCCGCCAGTGGACGGGCCCGCTTCTGCGACATCTTCGTCGAGCCCGGCTTCTTCTCGGCCGGCCCGGCGCGGCGGATCCTCACCGCCGCCCGGTCGGCCGGGCTCGGGCTGAAGCTCCACGCCGACGAGTTCTCGGCGAGCGGCGGGGCGGAGCTCGCGGCCCGACTGGGGGCGCGGTCGGCCGACCATCTCCTCCGGGCCCCCCGCTCGAGCTACGCCGGCCTCGCGCGCGCCGGTACGGTGGCGGTCCTCTTGCCGGTCACGCCGTTCGCGAGCCTCTCCGGCACGGCGAGCCCCGGCCGGGAGCTCGTCCGGGCCGGGGTCCCCGTCGCCCTCGGCACCGACCTCTCCCCGAACTCCTGGGTCGAGTCGATGACGATCGTCCTCGCCCATGCCGTCTACGCCGCCCGGCTCTCCCCCGCCGAGGCGCTCGCCGCGGCGACGGTGAACGCCGCCTGCGCCATCGGCGCCGAAGGCGAGGCCGGCCAGATCCGGCCCGGCCGGTCGGCCGATCTCGCCATCTTCCCGGTGCGCCACGCCGTCGAGATCCCGTACCGGATCGGGCTCCCTCCGACCGCCGTCTACTGTCGGGGACGGCAGGTGACTCCGACGTGAATTGCGACCGAGGATTCAAATAGGGGGGGCTTTCTCCTCGTCGGTGAGGTCGCCACACATGGCGGAACGCGTGGGAAAAGAGCAGATTACCCGAGAGAAAGGCTACCTGTACTACCTGGGAAAGGACGGGTACCTCTGGAAGACCCCGACGAAGCTCAACAAGAGCGGACGCAAGGGCAAGGTCGGGAGCGAAAAGATCGTGCGCGCGGACGGCTACATGTATTTCCTCGACAAGAAGGGATACATCGCCCGCGCCAAGATGAAGAACGCCTGAACGCGGCCCCCTTCACGCCTACCCCGGGCCCCGCCGACCGGCGGGGCCCCACCCCTTTTTTTCTGGAGCCCCCGGGACGGTCCCGTCGGCCGGGGCCGGCCCCCGACGGCCCATCGGCCATCGCCGCCGCCGGCCCGGATTCCCGACGGCACCGGCCGCGGGGCGGTGACGCGAGCGGCACGGTCGCGGCGGTCGCGTGCCTCGGGAACGGGGTCGCCGTTCCGCGCGGGGGCCGCTGTCGCGCCCGGTTCAACCGCCGGCACAAATAGAGGGACCGCTCATCGGTCGGCCGGAGGTTCTCGATCGGATGCGGGGGGAGGCGCGGGACCCCGGGGTGGGGTCCGACGGCGCCGCAACGCACCACCGTCGGAGCTGTTGCACCGCCCCCGCACGAGCCGTTATACGCCGGCCGGCCCCACCGGCGTACCGGACGGATGGCATCCGCCGGGAATCCCCGGAGAAGATCTGAATCCATGGCGACGGCGAAGAAGCGCGCGACCTCCCCTCCCGAACTCGGAACCACCGGCGGCCCGGACCGCTCGGGCCGGGAACCGATCCCGGTCCCCCGGCTCGTGCCCCGGGGCAAGACCGCCTTCGATACGGTCACCTGGCGGCTCCACGATGCCCTCATCCGCGGCTCCGACGGATCGGTGGTCTTCGAGCTCAAGGGGATCCGGGCCCCGGCGAGCTGGTCGGAGACCAGCATCAACATCGCCGCGTCGAAGTACTTCCGCATCGTCGGCGGCCAGCGGGAAAACTCCGTCGAGGGGATGATCCGGCGGGTCTGCCACTGGATCGGCCAGAAGGGGCTCGAGCTCGGCTACTTCGACACCGTCGAGGAGTCCTCCCAGCTCGAGGAGAGCCTCACCTACCTCATGGTCCAGCAGATGGCGGCGTTCAACAGCCCCGTCTGGTTCAACGTCGGCGTCCGGCAGCCACCCCAGTGCTCGGCCTGCTTCATCCAGTCGGTCCACGACGACATGGAGTCGATCCTGGCGCTCGCCGCGAGCGAGGGGAGGCTCTTCAAGGGCGGCAGCGGCACCGGCACCAACCTCTCGCCGCTCCGGGGCTCCCGCGAACGGCTCGCCGGCGGGGGGCTCGCGAGCGGACCGGTCTCCTTCATGCGGGCGTTCGACGCGCTCGCGGGGGTCATCAAGAGCGGCGGGACGACGCGGCGCGCCGCCAAGATGGTCATCCTCAACATGGACCACCCCGATATCGTCGACTTCATCGAATGCAAGGTGCGCGAGGAGGACAAGGCGCTCGCCCTCATCCGGGAGGGGTTCTCCTCGAATTTCGACGGGACCGCGCCGGACTCCGCCTACGCCTCCATCTCCTACCAGAACGCCAACCACTCGGTCCGGATCCCCGACGCCTTCATGGACGCCGTGGTGCACGACGGCGAATGGAAGACGGTGAACCGCACCGACCATTCCATCGCCCAGACGATGCGGGCGCGGGAGCTCTGGCGCCGGCTCGCCCAGGCGGCGTGGCGATGCGGCGACCCGGGGGTCCAGTTCGACGACATCACCAACGACTGGCACACCTGCCCGATGTCCGGGCGGATCCACGCCTCGAACCCGTGCAGCGAGTACCTCTTCCTCGACGACACCGCCTGCAACCTGGCCTCGATCAACCTGCTCAAGTTCCTCGATGCCGAGGGCAGCTTCGACCTCGACCTGTACCGGGACGCGGTGCGGACGATGATCCTCGCCATGGAGATCCTGGTCGACGGATCGAGCTATCCCACCGCCGCCATCGCCCAGAACTCCCACGACTTCCGGCCCCTCGGCCTCGGCTACGCCAACCTCGGCGCGCTCGCCATGCACTACGGGTTGCCGTACGACTCCGACGCCGGCCGCACCCTTGCGGCGGCGCTGAGCGCCTACCTGTCGGCCGAGGGCTACCACCTCTCGGCGGAGATCGCGAAGCGGATGGGGCCGTTCGCCGGGTTCGACAAGAACCGCACCCCGATGCTCCGGGTCATGGGCAAGCACGCCCGGGCCGCCGAGCAGGTCCCGAAGAACGACCCCCGGCTCACCGCCTTCGTCACCGCGGCCGCGGACCGCTGGCGGGAGACGGTCCGGGCCGGCGAGCTCTGGGGCTACCGCAATGCCCAGATCTCCGTCATCGCGCCGACCGGCACCATCGGCCTCCTCATGGGGTGCGACACCCTCGGGCTCGAGCCGGAGCTCTCGCTCGTCAAGGTGAAGAACCTGGTCGGCGGCGGCCAGCTCCGGATGGTCAACCGGACCGTCGAGGAGGGGCTCGTGAGCCTCGGATACCCGGCCGAGGTCCGGGCGAAGATCCGGGCGCACCTCGAGGCGACCGGCAGCATCGAGGGGGCGCCCGGGCTCTCTCCGGAGCACCTGCCCATCTTCGACTGCGCGCTGGCCCCGACCGGGGGCCGGCGGACGATCGCCCCGATGGGCCACCTCAAGATGCTCGGCGCCGTCCAGCCGTTCCTCTCCGGCGGCGCCTCGAAGACCATCAACCTCCCGAACGAGGCGACCGTCGAGGAGATCGAACGGATCTACCTCGAGGCCTGGCGGCTCGGCATCAAGAGCGTCGCGCTCTACCGCGACGGCTGCAAGGCGAGCCAGCCGTACGAGACCGCGACGGGCAAGGCGGCGGCGGCGGGGGCCCGGCCGGCCCGGCGCGAGAAGCTGCCCGATGCCCGCCACGCCATCACCCACCACTTCCAGGTGGGCGGCCACGACGGGTACGTGACGGTGGGGCTCTACCCCGACGGCCGCCCCGGCGAGATCTTCTTCCGGGTGACGAAGGAGGGGTCGACGGTGAACGGTCTCATGGATTCCCTCGGGATCTCCATGAGCATGGCGCTCCAGCACGGCGTGCCGCTCAAGGACCTGGTCCGGAAGCTCGCCCACCTGAGGTTCGAACCGGCGGGGGCGACGAACAACCCGAAGATCCGGTTCGCGAAGTCGATCCCGGACTACGTCGCCCGGTGGATGGCGAACGAGTTCCTCACCGAGGAGGAGCGGCGGTCGATGGGGCTCGAAGCCGCGGCCGAGGGCGAGAAGGCGGCGGCCCCCCGCCCCACCGTCGCGGCCTCGGCGGTGAAGTTCGAGACCCGGCCGCTCGACGATTTCGCCCGGGAGCCGTCGGCAGGCCCCGGGACGACGAGCGAGGACGCCCCCTCCTGCCACATCTGCGGCGGCATCATGGTGCGCTCGGGGACCTGCTACGCCTGCACCGTCTGCGGGGCCACGAGCGGCTGCTCGTAGCGCCGCGGGGAGGCCGCGGACCGGCCGCTCAATCGCTCCCGGAGCCCGGGACGCCCCGCCGCTCCGGCGCCGCCGGGCCGCGGAGGGGGGCGGCGGCCGGAGCGTCCCGGTCGTCGTGCCCGATCCGCCGGCCGTCGGCGGTGTACCGGAAGTTGCGGAGGGCGAGGCTCACCAGGAGGCCGACCAGGCCGAGGAGCGACGTGGCGGCGAAGGCGACCCGGAACCCCTCGAGGCTGTACAGGCCCGAGACCGGCACGAGCGCCGGGCCGGCGGGGGTGGCGACGGTCAACAGGTAGGTGGCCGGGAACGAGGCGAGGATGGTGGCGACCAGGACCGGGGCGATGGCGCTCCCCAGGTTCCGGAACGTCTGGTTCATGCCGGTCTGCACCCCCAGCTCGGCCCGGTCGGCGCTGAGCACGATGGTGTTCGACATGGCGATCAAGACCGCCACGTTCCCGACGAAGAGCGGGATCGGCAGGAGCACCATCTCCCAGAGGCTCCGGTCGAACACCACGAGGAGCCCCGACGCCGAGCTCACGAGGAGGAAGCCGAGGATCGTGACCGGCCGCGGCCCGAACCGGGCGACGGCCCGTCCGAGGAAGGCGCCGGTCGCGAGCATCGCGAGCGCCGCCGGGAGGGTCAGGAGCCCCATGGCGAGCTCCCCCTGGTGGAAGCCCGGCCCGTAGGGGTACTCGATCAGGATGGTGTCGGCGGTGAAGATGAAGAACATGACGAGCCCGATCAGGATGCCGTTGACGTTCGAGACCAGGATGTTGCGCCGGCGCAAGGAGGCGAACTGGATGACCGGGTTGCGGGCCCGGGGCTCCCAGAGGACGAAGAAGAGGGCCGCGAGGAGCGCGAGCAGGAAGAACTGCGGCACCCCCCACGGGAGGGCCCCGAGGTGCGTCGCCGCGAGATCGGTCCACCCCCACGTCGCCGCCTCGGAGATCCCGAACATGAGGAGCGCGAGGGCGGCCCCGAGGCTCGCGACGCCGGGCAGGTCGAGCTCCCGGTCGGCCCGCACCGGGGATTCGGTGAGCCGGTAGGCCGCGAGCGCCACGAGCAGGATCGCCGCGGGGATCACGGTGTGGTAGGTGAGCTGCCAGCCGTAGTTCTGGGCGATGAAGCCGCCGCCGACGAGGCCGAGCGCCGCCCCCGCGCCGAACATGGCGCTCACCACCCCCTGCGCCTGCCCGACGCGCCGCGGCGGGAAGACCTCGGGGATCATGGCGAAGCCGAGGGGGAACATCGCCATGCCGATCCCCTGGACCGCCCGGACGCCGATCAGCAGATCGATCTGCTGCGGCCGGGCGATCCCCAGCGCCGCGCCCAGGTTGGGGGTGAATCCGGCGACGGTGACCGCCACGGCATAGACGGACATGGCCACGAGCAGCATCCGCTTCTTGCCGTACAGGTCCCCGAGCTTGCCGAAGATCGGGGTCACGATCACCCCGACGAGGAGATAGGCCGACAGGATCCAGGTGACCGTCGCGAAGGAGCCGCCGGTCTGGTCGAAGAAGTGGTAGAACTGCACGAACGCCGGCAGGACCATCGTCTCGACGTAGGTGACCATGAGCGCCATCCCGGCGAGGATGGCGAGGACGAAGGAGGCGCGCCGGGCATCGAACGGCCTCCCGTCGGCGAGCCGCTCGGGAGCGGGGCTCGCGGCCGGCTCCGGGCCGGCCGCGGACGGTGGGGATCGGGCCGCGGGGTTCATGAAGCACCGGGGGGTCGGGGAGCCGCCTTCCGCGGGCGGTACATAACGACTCGCTCGCCGGGGGAGCCGGTCACGGGAGGGCGAAACGGGCCAGGGCGACCAGGTCGCCGAGGGGGAGCGGCGACGGGTCGGCCGGATCCCCCCAGACCGCCTCCAGGGCGCCGTTCGGGAACCCCGGCGCCTCGCCGGCGAGGAGCGGCCGCAGCCGGGGCCGCCGTCCGGACCGGTCGATCTCGAGGAGGAGGACGAGCGCCCCCACCGGGCAGCTCTCGACCCGGAGGCAGCGCCCGGCCGGATCCGGGCGCTCCTCGATCCGGGCGGTCTCGTCGTCGAGCTCGGCCTGCCAGGTGCGGAGCGACGGTTTCCCGCCGCGCGCCGGTCGCGCCGACGGGCCCCCGGCGGGGCTCCACGATAGTTCGCTTCCGGCGTGCCGGAACCGGGCGAGGAGCCCCGGATCGACGCCGGGCAGCGGGGGGTCGCCGGTCATCCGGCGGCCCCCCGCGCGCCCCGCCACAGGCGGCAGTCCGGACGGACCGCGCACGGAGCGCAGACCGAGAGGTCCCGCCGCTTCGGGCAGTCGCCGGAGATGCCCGTGTGGCAGAGCACGAAGTCGTACTTGATCGGGTCGTCGGGGTCGATGGCCCGGAGCGCCGCCGAGATCTCCTCGACGGTCGCCCAGGTGCGGCTCCGCCGCTGGGTGAGGCCGAGGTGGTAGGCGATCCAGTAGACGTGCTGGTCGAGGGGGATCCGGAGCTCCGCCGCCGGGACGGAGCTCCAGACCCCGAGGTCGGGGAATCCGGACCGGACCATCCATCGGACGAAGAGGGTGAGCCGCTTGCAGGGGCTGCGGGCGCCCGCGAGCGGGCTGGGGAATAAGCGATCGTAGCCGGGCGGGGCCGCCGGCCGGCCCCGGGGCGGGCCGCGCAGCGACCGGGCGAGGGCGTCGAGGCCCCCCGCGAACCGGTCCGGACCGGCCCACCCGCCGGCGAAGACCGCCTCGAGCGATCCCGGACCGGCATAGATCGCGTGCAGCCGGTAGGCGAGGTAGGCGACCTGATCGCCCCGGATCCAGCGGTGGCGGAATCCCGCGAAGCAGTCCAGGGCCCCCGGCCGGACCATGCCGTCGACGGCGTCGGCCAGGTCGCCGCCGGCCCGGTCCACGAGATCGGCGAAGGCGCGCCGGATGGAGGCGGTGGTTCCGACGGCGAGGGTGCTCGCGAAGATGCCGGCGATCTCGGCATGGCGGCGATCCCCGGGCTGGGCCCGGACGCCGCTCAGCGGGTCCTGGGCGAGCGACCGGGCCATCGGAAACCGCCGGTGGAGGGTCTCGAGGTGCGCGGCGAACCCGGGGCTGGGGAGATGGTGCGGGCGCGCCACGGGCCCGGCAGGGCCGCGGGGGCCTTTTCCCCTTTGCCCCGGTCGCCCCCCGGCGGCCGCTCCGACCCCCGCCGCCGCGATCCGCCGAACCTCCCCCTTCGGGCCCCGCGCCGCGGCGGCGGGCGCCCGGCCGCG
>JAJZDH010000060.1 GCA_021828665.1 Thermoplasmata archaeon | reverse complement strand
GGCGGCCCCGGCCTCCCCGACGGCACGGCCGACCGCGCCATCGGCCCCCTCCCCTGCGGCCGCCTCCCCGCCCTCCGCCGCCCCGGCGGTCCCCCCGCCGCCGCTCACCGGCACGGTATCCGACCGCGGGGCCGTCCGCCACGACGAGCTCCGGACCCTCGAGTGGACCGTCGAGGGGGCCTCCAAGGTGCTCGGATCGGCCGAGGCCGGATTCGCCCAACTCCACGGCATGGTCACCATCGGGCGCGCGCTCACCGCCGTCGATCTCGGGGCCCGGGGCACCCTCACCGTCGAGGGCGCGGCCCGTCTCACGGGCCGCCTCCGTCTCACCGGCACCGGGCGCTTCCTTTCCGGCCTGCGGGCCGCCGCGCTCACCGCCGATGGGCGCCTCGAGGTCGCGGGCGACCTCGAGGTGACCGACGAGGCCGTCGTCGGGGGGGTCACCGAGGTCGGGGGCGCCCTCCGCGCCGGCACCCTCGCCTTCTCGGGGGAGCTCCGGGTCGCCGGGCCGGTCTCCGCGGGGGCGGTCACCGGGACCCTCGAGGGCCGGTGCCGGACCGGACCGATCCGGGCCGCCTCGGTCGCCATCGGGCGGCCGGTCGGGGCGCCCTGGAAGTCCCCGGGGCGGCTGACCACGCTCCGGATCGAGGCCGACACCGCCTACCTCACCGGCGTCACCGTCGCGTACCTGCGGGCGGACGCGGTCCACCTCGGCCCCGACTGCCGGGTGGCCCGCCTGGAGGGCCGGCTCGTGGAACGGCACCGCTCCGCGCGCGTCGGACCCTCCTCGATCAGCGAACCGCCGCCCGGGATCTCCCGGTAGGCTTCCACCGGGAACGACCCCGGGGCGCCCGCTCCCGCCGGTCGAAGTTATCTTTCCATCGCCGGTCCCTCCGCCGTGACGGAGGAGGATCCGGCCCGGGCCGGGCTCGCCCCGATCCAGGCCCGGGTCCAGGAGTTCTGGGACCGGACGGGGATCCCCGAACGTCTCCTGGCCGGGAACCCCGAGGGTCCCCCGTTCCGGTTCACCGAGGGACCGCCGACCGCCAACGGCCGGCCGCACGTCGGGCACGTGGTCGCCCGGGCGGTCAAGGACCTCGTCCTGCGGTACCGGCGGATGCGCGGGGACCGGATCGTGAGTCCGATGGCCGGCTGGGACTGCCACGGCCTCCCCGTCGAGATCGAGATCGAGAAGAAGCACGGGATCCGGTCCAAGCGCGAGATCGAATCGTTCGGGGTCGAGCGGTTCTGCGCCGAGTGCCGGGCCGCCGCGCTCGAGGTCGCCGCCGTCTGGGAGGAGATGAGCCGCCGGCAGGGGTACTGGCTCGACTACCGCGGCGCCTACCGCACGATGGACCCCGGGTTCATCGAGAGCGTCTGGTGGGCGCTCCGGCAGCTGTACGACCGGGGGCTCCTCCGCCCGGGTCACTACTGCCTGCCGTACTGCCCCCGGTGCGAGACCCCGCTCTCCTCCCACGAGGTGGCCCAGGGCTATCGCGAGACCACCGACCCCTCCGTCACCGTCCGGTTCCGCCTCGAGGGCCCGGGCCCGGTGCGGCACCTCCTCGTCTGGACCACCACACCGTGGACGCTGCCCGCGAACCTCCTCGTGGCGGCGCGCCGGGACCTCCCGTACGTCCGGATCCGGGGGGACGACGGCTCCGAGCTCCTCCTCTCCGAGCCGGCGCTCGCCCGGTACTTCCCCGGGACGTCGCCGCCGGTCCTCGGCCGATCGACGGGGGCGGAGCTCGAGGGGATGGCGTACCGACCGCCCTTCCCGTTCGCCGGCCCCGGACCGAACCGGTACCGGGTGGTCCTCGACGATTCCGTCGATCCGAAGGAGGGGACCGGATTCGTCCACATCGCCCCGAGCTTCGGGCCGGAGGACCAGCGGATCGGGGAGCGCGAGGCGGTGGGATTCTTCGATCCGCTCGACAGCCGCGGCCACTTCGGTGACGCGGTCGCGCCGGTCCGCGGGCTCCACTTCAAGGCGGCCGACGTCCTCCTGATCGACCGGCTCCGCGCCGACGGGGCGCTCTTCCGGCAGGAGACCCTCCGCCACACCTACCCGTTCTGCTGGCGCTGCGGCTCGGCGCTCCTGTTCCGGGCGCTGGACTCCTGGTTCCTCGCGACCCGCCGCCTCACCGACCGGCTGGTGGCGCTCAACGGGACGGTCCGGTGGATCCCGGACCACCTGCGCGACGGCCGGTTCGGGAATTTCCTCACCGACGCCAAGGACTGGGCGCTCTCCCGGAACCGGTACTGGGGCACCCCGCTGCCGATCTGGAGGTGCCCCGCGCAGCATCTCTCCTGCGTGGGAAGCTTCGCCGAGCTCGAGCAGCGGACGGGCGCGCCGCTGCCCTCCCCCTTCGATCCCCACCGGGTCGCGGTGGACCGGATCCAGTTCCCCTGCCCGACCTGCGGCCAGCCCATGCGCCGCGAACCGTACACCCTCGACGCCTGGTTCGACAGCGGTTGCGCCCCGTTCGCGCAGTTCCATTACCCGTTCGCGGCCGGACCGTTCGACCCGGCCCGGCCGCTCGACTTCGTGGCCGAGGGGCTCGACCAGACCCGGGGATGGTTCTACACCCTCCTCGTCGTCGCCACCGCCCTCTTCGACCGGCCCGCCTACCGGACCTGCCTCACGACCGGCCTCGTCCTCGACGAGGCCGGGCAGAAGATGTCCAAGTCCCGCGGGAACGCCGTCGAACCGCTCGCGCTCCTGGAGCGCCAGGGGGGCGACGCGCTCCGGTGGGCGTTCTACGTCGGCGACTACACCGAGCCGCTCCGGGTCTCCGAGGCGGCGGTCCGGACCGCCGCCCACCGCACCCTCGGAACCCTCTGGAACGTGCTGGAATTCTACCGGGAGAACGCCCCGGCCGGCCCGGCCCCGTCGCCGGAGGCGCCGGAGGGGGGCCCGCTCCTCGACCGCTGGATCCTCGCCCGTCTCGCCCGCACCGTCGGGGAGGTGACCGACGCGCTCGACGGGTACGGGATCCGGACCGGCGCGCTCGCCCTCGAACGGTTCGTCTCCGACCTGTCCACGTGGTACCTCCGGCGCTCCCGGTCCCGCCTCTGGGCGGAGGAGGCCACCGAGGACCGCCGGCGGGCGGGGGCGACGCTCGGCCACGTCCTCCGGACCACCGCGGTCCTCCTCGCCCCGTTCGCCCCGTTCACCGCCGAGGCGATCTACCAGGAGGTCGCCGGTTACCGGTTCGCCGACCCGGCCGCCTCCGTCCACGCCGAGCCGTGGCCGTCGGCCCGCCCGCCGTCGGCCGATCTCGAGGCGGCGATGGAGGACCTGCGGGCCTGGGTCGAGGTCGGCCGGGATCTCCGCCAGCAGGCGGGCGTGAAATCCCGGATCCCGCTCCCCGAGTACCGGATCCGGCCGTCGGCGGCGAGCCCCGCCCGCGCCCTCGGGGACGAGGGGATCGCCCTCCTCGGGGAGGAGCTCCACGTGCGGACCGTCCTCTTCGAGGAGGGCGCCGGACCGGTGCCGGCGGGGGAGGGGTGGGTCGCCGCCGAACGGGAGGGTCGGGGGCGCGCCTTCCTGAGCCGGGCGCCCACCCCCGAGCTCCTCCGGGAGGGCCTTCTCCGCGAGGCGCTCCGCCGGTTGCAGTCGGCCCGGAAGACGCTCGGGCTGGCCTACCGGCAGCCGATCGGCCTCGAACTGTGGGCCTCGGAACCGCTCCGGGAGATCCTCGCCGGGCAGACGGCGCGGCTCGCCACCGAGCTCCTCGCCGACCCCGTCCACGTCGCCGCGCTCCCGGGGCCCGGCGGCGCCGCCGTCACCCTCTCCTGGGAGTTCGAAGGCGCCCGGCTCGAGGCCCGGATCGTGCCGGGGTCAGCCGGGTCCCCGTAGCCCCTCGCCGCCGGGGCGCTCCTCCCGGAAGATCTCCGCCCGGAACCTCTTCAGCCGGGTCGTGGGCTCCTCCCAGGCGTCGGGGGATAGCCCGGCCTTCTCGCAGACCCCGGAGAGGAACCGGCGGGCGTCCCACCGCTGCTCCGTCGCCACCTGCGGCAGGAGGAGCCCGAAGCCTCCCCGCGCCTCCACGAGGAGGCCGTCCCGGCCGACCTGGACCGCCGCCACCCGTTCGGCCGCCGATCGGCCGACGATCGGCTCCGGCAACGAGAGGATCGAGACCTCCACCGTCACGCGGGTCCGGTCGCGGGCCGCGAGGGGAGGGAACCGGGGGTCCTCCCGGGCCGCCGCCGCGGCGGCGAGGCGGATCGCCCGTCCGAGCGGGTGGACCGGCAGCGGAAACCCGATGCAGCCGCGCAACCGATCCCCGGGGTAGGTGCGGAGCGTGACGAACACCCCCCGCGGCGTCCGGAACTCCGGGGGCAGCGGGCCACCGTCGGCCGGGCCGACGGAGCCTCCGGTGACCTCCTCGATGGAGAATCGGGCGAGCCGGACGGCGGCGGCCCCCACCGCCGCCGGGAGGCCCCCGACCGGGTCCCCGGTCATCCGGCCCCCGCCCGCCACCGGAGCGCGGGGCGCCGGAGCGCCCGGGAGGCCGTTGAGGCGGCCGGGCCGGTGCCGCGCCCGCGGGCCGGGCTCCGGGGCCAATGCTTTATAGGGGGGGCCGAGTCCCGCGCCGCTCCCATGCCGTTCCCCGAGGCCGTCCAGCGGCTCCTGATGAAGAAGATCTGCATGAACTGCTCGGCCCGGAACCCCCCGAAGGCGGTCCAGTGCAGGAAATGCAGCTACAAGGGGCTGCGGGTCAAGTCCCGCGAACGGTCCGGGAAGACCCAGTAACGGGGGGGGCGCCGGTCCCACCGCCCGGGCCCTCTCCGGGGAGCCACCGCGCGGAAGCCGCCCGTCGGCCGCCGCCCTCCGCGGTCCGCGGAGGGGCTCCGGGACCCGGCCCAAAGGCTTAGGAACCGGTCGCCTTGACCACGGCATGTCCGGCACCGCTCTCCTGGACGCCGAGGTCCGCCGCCGCCACCTGCTGACCCACCCGTTCTACACGGCGTGGACCGCCGGGGAGCTCCCGCTCCCGATGCTGCGCCGCTACGCCGGCCAGTACTACCACTTCGAGAGGAACTTCCCGCGGTACGTCGCCGGCGCGTATGCGCGCCTCCCGTCGCCCGCGGACCGCCGGGTGCTGCTCGAGAACCTCATGGACGAGGAGGGCCGCGATCCGACCCACCCCGAGCTCTGGCTCACCTTCGCCGAGGGGCTCGGCCTGAAGCGCGACGCGGTCGCCCGGACCCCGATCCGCCCGGCCACCCGGGCGCTCCTCGCCGCGTACGAGGATCTCGCCCTCTCCGGAACCGCCCCGCAGGCGCTGGGGGCGCTCTACGCCTACGAGTCGATCTTCCCCGAGGTCGCCGCCGAGAAGTCGCGCGGCCTCCGCGCGCACTACGGGCTCGCCGATCCGGCCGCCCACGAGTTCTTCCGGGTCCACACCGAGGCGGACGTCGCGCACGCCGCCGCCGAGCGGGGGATCCTCGCCCGGACGCTGCGCGGGGACCCCCGGGCCCAGCGGGAGGCGCTCGACGCCACCCGGCGGACGGTGGATGCCTGGTGGGGGTTCCTCGACGGGTTCGCGCCGCGGGGTCGTTAGGCGGCCTCGGGGTTCGGGGCCGGGTCGCCCCGATCCGGCGACTCCCGGGTCAGGGCGAACCGCTTGGAGAAGAGGAATCCCAGGTTCCGCCGGCCGTCCCGCCAGCTCGACAGCTTGGGCGCCCCCCAGCGCTCGCCGTAGGCGATGGGCAGCTCCTGGAACCGGAGACCGCGGATGAGGACCTCGAGCTTGAGCTCCTCGCTGAGCGGCATGCCGTCCTGCGTCAGCCGGACCCGGTCGAGCACCCGGCGGCGGAAGACCCACATGCCGCTCTGGCTGTCGCGGAGGATCCGGCCGGGAACGGCGGCCAGGTAGCGGTGGTAGGCGATCCGCACCGTGAAGTTGAGCAGCCAGTTCCCGATCCGGTGCTCGGTGGTCATCGCGGCGCGGTTGAGGAGCGTGAGCCGGTCCCCCGAGAGGAAGTCGAGGTCGTGGTCGAGGAGGTACCGGACGAACTCCGGCACCCGCTCGGCCGGATAGGTCGCGTCGCCGTCGAGGGTGGCCAGGATCTCCCCCGTCGCCGCCGCGAAGCCGGTCCGGTAGGCCCGTCCGTAGCCGCGCCGGGTCTCGGTGAGGACCCGGGCCCCCTCGGCGGCGGCCACCGCGGCGGTGCCGTCGGTGGAGGCTCCGTCGACGACCAGGATCTCCCAGTCGAGGGGGTCGGCGGCGAAGAGGGTCCGGTTCGCGGCCTCCGCGGACGACCGGAAGGTGCGGAGGACATGCCCGATGGAGGCCGCCTCGTTCAGGGTGGGGATGAGGAGCGACGCGCGCATGCGGGAGCACCAAGGGACCGGGGGTGTTAAATGGGCTTGGCCACCGGAGGGGGCCGATGCCGGCCGCTCCGCGTCGCCGCTGGGGGAGCTTCGCGACCACCGCGGACATGGGGTTGTGGGCCACCGGCAGCACTCCCGCCGCCCTCTTCGAGGCGCTCGGCCTCGGGCTCACCGCGCTCACCACCGATCTGCGCACCGTACGGCCCCGCGCGCTCGAGGAGGTGGCGGTCCGGGGAGTCGACCCGGAGTCGCTCGTCGTCGCCTGGCTCGGCGCGCTCCTCCAGCTCGAGCAGAGCTCGGGGTTCCTCGCCCGGCGCCTCGAGGTCCGGCTCGCCGGCGCCCCCCCGACCTCCCTCGCCGCCCGGGTCTGGGGGGAGCCGTTCGACCCCGGACGCCACCCCCGCCGGGTCGAGGTGAAGGCGGCGACCTACCACCGGCTCCGGGTGGACCTCGCCCGGGGCCGCGCCCGGGTCATCGTGGACATCTGACGGGCCTCGCGGCCCGCCCGGCCCGGGGGTCGGGCTCAGGCGCCCGGCATCCGTTCCACGATGGCGCCCACACCGGCCCCGGGCCGGGGCAGCCGCCCGGCCTTGGCGAGGATCCGCTCGAGCCCCGCGAAGGTGATCAGGAGATCCGCGTAGCTCGCGATGCCCATGTGGCCGATCCGGAAGATCTTGCCGGTGAGGGCTCCCTGGCCGCCCTGCAGGAGGACATTGTAGCGGTTCTGGAGGACCTTGCGGACCTCCGCGTCCTCGAGCCCCGGGGGGTTCCGGATCGCGGTCACGGTGTCGGAGGCATACCGGGGATCGGGGAAGAGCTCGAGCCCGAGCGCCGCCACCGCCGCCCGGGTCGCCTCGGCGAGCTCCCGGGTGCGGGCCAGCCGCCCCTCGAGCGTCTCCTCCCGGAGAAGGAGGAGCGCCTCCCGGAGCGCGAGGAAGAGCGGGACCGCCGGGGTCCACGGGGTGTCGTTCTTCCGGCCGGAGGCGAGGTGGCTCGCGAGGTCGAGGTAGAAGGTGCGCGGGGCGAGCTCGCCGACCGCCCGCTCCGAGAGGTGGACCATCGCGAGCCCCGCGGGGGCGGCGAGCCCCTTCTGGCTTCCCGCCACGAGCGCATCGATCCCCCACTCCGCGATCGGGCACGGGATCCCCGCCACGGCGGAGATCCCGTCGACGAGGAAGAGCGCCCCCGACTTCCGCACGGCGGGGGCGATCCGGGCGAGGTCGTTCCGGAGCCCGACGCTCGTCTCGTTGTAGACGGCGCAGAACGCCCGCACGTCGCCCCGTTCGAGCTCGGCCCGGACCGCCTCGACATCGAGGGGGTGGCCCCACGGGGCGGTGATCGTGGTGACCCGGTCGGAGTACCGTCGGGCGATCTGGTCGCTCCGCTCCCCAAAGTTCCCGTTCGACACCACGATGGTGCGGCCCTCCTTGCGGAGGAGACCGGCGTACATCGCCTCGAGGCCGGCGGTGCCGCTCCCCGAGAGCACCGTCTGGGCGCCGGAGACGCCGAACAGGACGGGCAGGAGCTCGCGGATCTCCGCCATGATCCCGTGGAAGTACTCGCCGCGGTGGTTCAGGCTGGGCAGGCTCATCGCCCGGAGGACCCGGGGGTGGATCCGGACCGGGCCGGCGACCAGGAAGGTGGCCGTTTCGGGATCGAAGCTCATGGTTCGGAAACCTCGGGATTGACCTGGAACCGGAGCGGTTCGCGCCGGAGCGCGCGGTGGACCTCGTCGACGACCGCCTCGCCGGCCCGGGCCTGGGCCTCGTGGGTGGAGGCCCCGAGATGGGGGGTCGGGATCACCCGGGGGTGCGCCAGGAGCTCCGTCCGGACCGGCGGCTCCACCTCGAAGACGTCGAGCGCCGCCCCTCCGAGATGACCCGATTGGAGGGCGGCGAGGAGCGCCGCCTCGTCCACGAGGGGCCCCCGCGCCACGTTCACCACGAACGCCCCCGGCTTCATCCGGCGGATCCGATCGGCGTCGAGCAGGTGGTGGTTCTCGGGGGTCAGCGCCGCGTGGAGGCTCACGAAGTCGCTCCGCTCGAGGAGCTCCCCGAGGGGAACGAGCGGCGTCCCGTCCGGCGAGGCCGGGAGGAACGGATCGTGGGCGATCGGCGTCATCCCCAGCGCCTGGGCCCGGCGCGCGGTCTCCCGGGCGATCCGCCCGTACCCCACGAAGCCGACCGTGCGGCCCTGGACCTCGTGGCCGTGGGTGCCGCGCTTCCACCGGCCGGCCCGGGTCTCGGCGATGGGGGGGAGGAGGTCCCGGGCGAGGAGGAGGTAGAGGGCGACGGAGAGCTCGGCGACGGAGACGGTGGCCGCCGTCGGCGCGTTCACGACGCGGATCCCGCGCGCCGAGGCGGCGGCGAGATCGATGTTGTCGGTCCCGACCCCGGCCCGGGCCACCAGGCGGAGCGCCGGGGCGCGGGCGAGGAGCTCCGCCGTCACCTTCGTCCGGCTCCGGACCACGAGCCCCCACATCGAGGCCACGGCCGGGGCCAGCGCCTCGGCGCCCGCCGTGGCGTCCACGACCCGGCACGGGCCCTCGCCGAGGCGGCGGACCGCCCCCGCATCGAGCGGATCGGCGACGACGACGATGGGAGCCTCGGCCGCCACGGGGGCCGGACCGGCGCTCCCTTGAAAACGATTTGCCCACCCACGGCGCCCGCGCGGCTCTCCCGCGCCGCCCCCGGGGGTCCCGGCGCGGCGCCGGGGGGCTCCGGCCACGGCCGCTCCGGCCGCCGCGGGGGAGGCCC
>JAJZDH010000059.1 GCA_021828665.1 Thermoplasmata archaeon | reverse complement strand
CGGCGGAGACGGAAAACGCCTGTGGAGGAAGGAGGTTCATGTCCGCTAGGACAGATGCCTTCCGAGGATTCAGGAACCCAGCATCAACCGTGCTTGCCACGGTTGTCTAGGTATGGGAGAACGGTGTCGTGGATTCGCCTTAGGGAGCCGCGGGCCGGCGGAGGCCCCGGGTCCGGGAGTCCCGGCCGCGAACGGGGGTGGAGGCGGGAGACCCCTGGAGGTACGCCCGGACCCGGAAGTGGAGTCGGATCGGTCCCCCCGGATCCCCGGTCGCGAGGTCCGTACCGGGGGGGGCCGTTCCGGCCGTTCCCGTGTCCCCTCCGGGGGGTGGTACGGGGACGCCTCCTCCCCGTGGGAGCCGCCCCGGGGTCGGCTTCCCGCCGAAGGCTTCGGATGAGAGTCCCGGAGGGCGGCGGCCGGGAGCCGGGGGATTCCGCTCGGGGCGCATGCAGTCCGGTCGGCTCCGGAGAGATCCCGTACGGGCCGAGGGTCCCGCGGGAGTCCCCCACGCCCACCGTCGGGGATCGTCGGGCTCCCGGCGGCGCCGGTCGAACGGCACCTTTAAGAGCCGACCGACGGTGGAGGGGAACGCGAGGGTCGGATCGAACATGTTGGGGAAGCGCGGCATCCTTCGCCGCCATCACGGGGACGACGCGCTGGACGAGAGCGCCTTCCTGGACCTGGGGACGATGGGGTTCGAGGAGGAAGCCGGTCTGGCCGGGGCCCGCTCGGTGGTCCGGCTCGCCGAGATCCTCCGGTTCGACGACCTCCACGCGGCCACGAAGCGGGTCTACCAGGGCGACATGGTGTTCATCGACTACACCAATATCGCGAACGATTCGATCGCGGTCCGCCGGATGAGCGTGGATCTGAAGAACGTGGCCAAGGATGTCGGCGGCGATGTCTGCGGCGTTTCGAAGAACCTCGTCCTCGTCACGCCGGCCGGCGTCCGCGTCGACCGCCAGAAGATCCGGGCCGACTTGAGCCGATAGCCCGCTCCGGCGCTCCACCGGTCGCATGAAGGTCGTTCTGGAACGACGCGAGGCCCTGGTCGGGGCCTACGACGCTTCCGTGAGCGGCTTCTTCGAACGGACCGACAAGGACGAACCGCTGCCGCGGCTCCTCCAGGCCGAGGACGCGGCCGTGGGCGGGACGCTGACCCATGCGTGGAAGGCCCGGGATTTCAAGGGGAAGGCCAAGGAGGTGACGGTCCTGGTCCGGCCCGACGGTCGGGGCCGGGTCGCCCTCGTCGGCCTCGGGCGGCGCCCCCTCACCCCCGACGGGATCCGGGAAGCGGCCGCCGCCGTCGTCCAGAAGCTCAAGGGGCGCGGGGTCCGCACCCTCTCCTTCCGCCTCGCCACCTTTGCCGTCGAGGGGATCCCGGGCGACGAGGCGGTCCGGGCGCTGGCGGCCGGCGCGCTCCTCGGCGGGTACGAATTCCTCCGGTACAAGTCCTCGGGGGATGGCGGCGTCGAAGAGGTGACGATCGCCCTCGGCGCCGAGCATTCCCGGGAGGAAGGCAGCCTCCGGCGCGTCCTCGACCAGGAACTCCTCCTCGCCGAATCCTGCCTCTTCTCCCGGGACCTCGCGAACACGCCCCCGAACACCGCCACCCCCGAGTGGCTCGCGGAGGAGACCCGTCGATTGGGCCGGGAACTCGGCCTCAAGGTCCAGGTCTTCGACGAGAAGAAGCTCGCCGAGATGAACTGCGGCGGCCTGCTCGCCGTGGGCGGCGGCAGCGTCCACCCGCCCCGGCTCGTGGTCATCGAGTACCCCGGAGGGGCCCGCAGCGGCAAGACGGTCTGCGTGGTCGGCAAGGGGATCACCTTCGACTCCGGCGGCATCTCGCTCAAGCCCTCCTCCGGGATGGCCGACATGAAGTTCGACAAGAGCGGGGCCTGCGCCGTCCTCGGGATCGTGCGCGCGGCCGCCCGGCTCAAGGCGCCGCCGCGGGTCATCGGGATCCTGGCCTGCGCCGAGAACCTGCCGAGCGGCTCGGCGTACCGGCCGAGCGATGTGGTCCGGACCCACAACGGCATGACCATCGAGGTCCTGGACACCGACGCGGAGGGCCGGGTCGTCCTCGCCGACGCCCTCGCCTACGCCGTGGAGCGGTACCACCCCGACGAGGTCATCGACCTCGCCACGCTCACGGGGGCGGCGGTGGTGGCGCTCGGGGAGTACCTCGGCGTCCTCATCGGCACCGAGGAGACGCTCGCCGAGGGGCTCGAGCGGGCCGGCCGGTCCGTCGGCGAACGGGTCTGGCGGCTGCCGCTGACCGATCCGCACCGGGAGATGGTCCGGAGCGATGTCGCCGACGTGCGGAACATCGTCGAGCCCCGGGTCGCCGGCTCCTTGATCGGGGCCGCCTTCCTGGAGCCGTTCGTCGGGGGACGCCCCTGGGCGCATCTCGACATCGCCGGGCCGGCCTGGTCCCGGAAGGGGTCGCTCAAATGGGCCCCCGCCTACCAGCCGCTCGGGGCGACCGGCTTCGGGGTCCGCCTGGTGGCCCGGTACCTCCTCGACGGGGCGAAGTAGCCCGTCCGACCGCTCACGGATCGACGATCCGGACCGATTCCCCGCCGTGGCGGGTGGCGCGGGGCCGGACCTCGCAGAAGAGCGGCGTGTGGTAGCCGCCGCCGGTGACGAGCGCGACCCCCACGGGCAGCGACTGGATCATCTCGGTCATCCCGTCGGTCAGCCCCTCGATGGACTGGGCGATGGCCTTGAGGTCGAGCGGGTTCGTCACCTGCAGGATGAGCTGCGTGTTGCATTGGGAGAGGACCGACTTGTCGATCCGGGCCGCCCGCTGGGTGACGGCGCAGAGGCCGAGGCCGAACTTCCGGCCCTCGCTCGCGATGTTCTTCAGGATCCGGGAGCAGGCGGCGATCCCCTGCTGGGGGGCGAAGTTGTGCGCTTCCTCGATCACCAGGAAGAGCGGCGGGACCTTCTCCTTCTTCCGCTGGTCGAACAGGGTGGCGGCGATCCGCCCCACCACGATCTCCTGGACGTCGGGGGCGACGCCGCGCAGGTTGATCAGGGTCGCGTCCCCCTTCTGGACGAGCTCCTTGAGGGTCGTCCCCTCGGGGGCGAGCAGCCGCGTCTGCTCGACGTACTCGAGGCGTTCGTGGAGGATCTCGAAGGAAGGCCCCTCGGTCCGGCCGGCGGCCTGGACCAGGTCCTTGACGGAGTAGTCGGGGTTGAGCGACTGGACCTCCTCGAGGAGCTTCTTCATCGGTCCGAGGAAGCTCTTCACATTGGTGAGCCCCATGAACGCGAGCAGGTCCCGGGGGTCGAGGTGCCGGAGCGAGAAGCTCAGCGGCTTCGCGTTCGGGTTCAGGCTCACATCGGGCGAGAACTCGTGGATCCGGTGCCCGAACCCCTGGCTCTCGACGCCGAACCGTTCGTGGGCGCCGTTCTTCTCGGCGGCCACCCGGAGCGATCCGTACTCGCCGTGGGGATCGATGATGATGCAGGTGACCTTGTGCCGGAGGAGCTCCTCGATGAGGACGCCCAACAGGTAGCTCTTCCCGCCGCCGGTCTTCGCGAGGACGCTGACGTGGCGCTGGACCAGCTGGTTGATGTCGAGCTCGATCCGGAGCTCGTGGTTCCGGAGCAGCCCCACGTACGCACCGGTCGCGCTGTGGCGCTTGAGGCCGAGGACCTCGGCGATGAGCGGTTCCTCGGCCCGGAACACCTCGGCCCCGGGACGGAACGGGAGCGTGGGGACCTTCACGAGACCCTGACCGTCCCGGTACCCGATGGTTCGGGCGATCCCGAGGAGGCTTTCGTGGATCGGGGTCTCGACGCCGCCGGCCATCCGGTCGGCCCGGTCGAGGTCGAGATCGCTCTTGCGCTTGAGATCGTCGAGCTGGCAGAGGATGGCCCCGTGGCTCTCGTCCTCGACGGCGACGTAATCGCCCCGCTCGACGGGCCGGCTCAGCGTGATGTGGAACTGGCCGAGCCCCACGTCCCCGTAGATGCGTCCGACGGTGTCCACGGGAGGGTACCGGGGGTCTTCCGCTTATTAGCATTCACACCGATAGGAAATCCCCCGGGCCGCGGCACGGGCCGGGGCCCCGCCGCCGCCAGCAGAGGTTATATGGGCACCCTCACTCGAACCGGCACCGGTCGACGAGAGTCGTCGGACGGTGAGTGCTTGGCCGACGCCGTCGAGGAGCTGGAGCGGAAGCGTGGGGAGACCAACCAGCGGGCGGATGAGCACCGTTCCGTCCGGGACCGGCTGAACGGCGAATCCCGCCAGCTCGCCGAGCAGCGCGCGATGATCCTCGACGAGCTCCATGCGAAGAGCGCCGACGCGCAGGAGTTCCGGCACCGGCGCGATTCCCTCAACGAGCAGGTCCGGGAGGCCAAACGGCTGCGGGAGGAGTGGAACCGCAAGCTCCAGGAGGCCTCCGACCGCGTCCAGGAGTTCAAGCGCACCCGCGGCCATCGGCCGGGGGCGGTGCCGGTCTGGCGGCTGCGCAAGGAGCTCAAGGAGCTCGAGTTCCGGCACATGACGAGCGCGCTGACCCCCGACCAGGAGAAGCGGCTCATGGCCGAGATGCAGCGGCTCGAGCTCGCGGTCCGGGAGCAGGACGAGCAGCTCCGCAAGGACCCGGAGATCGACCAGGCGCTGACGGCCGCGAACGAGGCGCGGGTCGAGGCCGAACGGCACCATGCCGCCGTCGGGACGCTCGCCGAGGACGCGCAGCGGGCGCACGAGGCGATGGTGGCGCTCTACATGGCCGTCGACGAGCTCCGGCGCCGGGCCGACGAGGTCCAGGCCCGGCTCATCGAGGTCAAGGGCCGGGCCGACGAGGCGCACCGGGCCCACATCGCCGCCATCGAGGAGGTCCGCGACATCGAGAAGATGCTGTACGGGGCGCGCGGCGGCCGGGCCCCCTCCGCCTACGGGGAGCCCGAGCCTCCCCGGGAAGAGGATTTCCTCGCCCGCCTGAAGAAGGGCGAGAAGGTCTCCACCGAGGACCTCCTCGACCTCCAGAAGTCCGGGCGCGGGTAGGCGATGACCGGCGCCGGTCCGGCCGGGGAGTCGACCCGGGCGCTGCCCGCCGTCCTGTTCGTGGTCGAGGAGGTCCTGGTCCCCGAGTTCTCCCGGGAGCGCTGGCAGTGGGCGTGGCGGCCGCAGGGCCCGCCGATCCCGGAGCGCAGCTACCGGGCGGCGGTGCGGCGGGCCGAGCACCGGTGGGACCGTCGACGGTGGGAGGCGCTGCTCGGCGGGGAGGCGCGGGAGGAGGCGCTGGGCCACCGCGCGTTCCTCCGCGACACCCTCCGGGAGATCGCCGGGTACCCGATGCCGGAGAGCGAGGCCGACCTCTTCGTGGACCGGTTCCTGAAATGCCCGCTGCCCCGGCCGCCGCACCCGGAGGTGCCGGCGCTTCTCGCGGAGCTCCGCCGCCGCGGTGGGACGATCGGGGCGCTCGGGCGGTTCGCCGGCCCCGGGGGATCGGAGGCGCTCGCCCGGGCCGGGATCCGACCGGCGATCGATGTGGTCGCGGGGAGCGATCCGGGCGGCGCCTCGATGCCGGCCCGGGAGGCGTTCCGGGCCGCCGCCCGGGAGATGGGGCGGCGCCCCAAGGAGATCACCTTCGTCGGCACCCTGTTCTGGAGCGAGGTCCGGGCCGCCCACCGGGCCGGTCTCGACAGCCTCCGGCTCGCCCGCGGGGAGGCGGATCCCCGCGGCGGGACCGCCCGGCTCGGTCGCCTCCCCGATCTCCTCGAGCGGCGGGTCGGGCCGGCGACGGCGAGCGATCCGGAGCCGGCGCCGCCGTCGTGAGTCCGGGCCCCGGCCGGATCCGGCTCCCGGGGATGGTCGGTTCCGGGCGCCGCGAATCGGCCCGCCGGGGTTCTCCCTCCGACTTCTCCGGCGACTCCCGGGGATCCGGGCCGGCCCTCCCGATCGCCCGCCGGGGGCACCCCCGGTGGCCTGGCCCCCCCACGCTGAACCTTCGGCGACGCTCGCCGATCTCGGGGAGGGACCCTGGAGGATGTGATCGAAGGGCTCGAGGCGGTGGCCGTTCACGTTCGGGAGATTGGGCGCGCCCGATCGTTTTATCGGGATATCCTCGGACTCCGCGAGGGGAGTTTCCTCCCCGAGGCGTCCCGCGCGGCGTTCAGAATTCCGGGAACGACCTCCCTGCGGACCATGCCCATCCCGGAAGAGGGCAAGGGGGGACGACGGGAACCCGGCACCGTCTCCGGGCTCGTATTCTCGAACGGAGATCCGGTCGCGGCGTGCGCCGAGATCCGCCGGCGCGGGGGGACCGTGGTGGACGCGCCCCGAACGTACCCCACCCCGATGGGCCCGGCGACGCTCGGCGTCTTGGCCGACCCGGACGGGAACCCGTTCGTCCTCCGGCCGATCCGGTCGTAACGGGCCGGGTCGCCCCCTCGGAGCCTCCGGCGGAAGCCGACCGGCGGCCCGGTCCGGGTCACCGCCCGATCGAGGGTGGGCCCGGTGCGGCCCCGGGCGGAGGCCATCCCGATCGGCCGGGGGACCCTTCGGCGAGCCATGGTGCCTCCCTTGCCGTGGGGGCCGGACGCGGCCCGATCTCTCCCGGCGCCATGGGACCGGCAATCCGGGGGATCGACCCAGGGGAGACCCGGGGATCCCGCACCCCGTGGCGCAGAGCTTCGGGGCCCCGGCGGGCCCCATCGAGAAGGCGGACCCAAACTCGGCCCATCAGGAAAGATTATATCCCGCCTACCCCGCTCCCGACGCCGTTCCGATGCGCACCGTCTCACTCACCCAGGGAGAGCTCCACAAGATCCGTGACCTCTACGAGGGAGTCATGTCCCACGCCTGCCACGGCCTGTTCTTCAAGGAGGGCTCCGTCGTGGGCGCCGACATGGTGGAGTATGCCCTCGAGGACCGGGGGCGGTTCTACCAGCGGGCCGCCGAGGTCCTCCGCGAGCGGGGGTGGATCGAGGAGATCGCCTTCAAGGAAGGGGAAGTCGTGGTGAAGGGCTCCATCGAGGTGGCCGCGAGCGACATTCCGAGCTGCCACCGGCTCCGGGGCATCCTGCGCGAGTTCCACGAACGTTTTAAAGGGACGAGAATCAAATGTACAGAGGAAGCATGCCAGAGCGTCGGTCAGCCGGAGTGCCGGTTCCGTATTGAGGAGATGTAGGAGGATGAACGCATGATGGCGACGGGGAATGTGGGGACGGTCATCAAGGATCTCAAGCAGCGCATCGGGGGCATCGCCGCGGCGCTGGTGTCGCGCGATGGCCTGGTCCTGTACGCCGATGTGCCCGCCGGCGTCTACACGGAGACCTTCGCCATCATGTGCGCGACCATCCTCGGGGCGGCGGCCACCGCCAACACCGAGCTCAACCGCGCTCCGCCCGAGCGGATCGTCATCGAGGGGCACGATTCGAAGACCATCATCGTGGGCAGCGGCAAGAAGGCGCTGCTGGTCACCGTCGTGGACCAGGCCGCCGATCCCCAGAAGGTCCTCGCCGAGGCGATCAAGGTCGCCGATCTGCTCAAGACCGCCTGAACTCGCTCTCGGAGGGATCGGCGGGGCGTGCACGCCACCTCTCCCGCCGCTTCCCGGGCACCGGAGAAGCGGCGCCTCCTGAGGACCTTGGTCCAGGGGAAGCGGTACGAGGCGTACGTCGAGCAGCAGACGAGCGACATGCGGGTCTGCGCCTTCTGCGACCGCATCTACTACCGGCGCAAGCCGCTCAAGCCCATCGGCGTCCGGTGGATCTGCATCGATTGCCTGCGGTCGCTCAAGGAGAGCCTCGACACCCTCGACCAGTGGGAAGAGATGAGCGCCCTCCACGAGGAGATGGAACGGGGCGCCCATAGCGGTCTCAAGGGGAGCCCGGGTCCGGAGAGTCCTCGAGGCTCCCCGGGGGCATCTCCGCCGTGAGCCGGCGGTCGCCCGCGAGGACGACCCGGGTGAAGTACCCGGCAAACGCCGCCAGCAGGCGGGCCCAGGCGATGACGGAGCGCTGCCCGGTGAGCAGCCGCCGGTACCGGTAGTTCGCCCAGAGCGCCCCCTGCTTCTCGGTCAGCTGCTTGCGGCCGTAGCCGTTCCAGTACGCCTGCACCAGGAACCGGAGCAGGGTGCCCCGGACCTCGTGGTAGACCCGGGCGTCGGGGACGTACCGCAGGCGGGCCCCGCGCCGGACCGCCCGCAGGTTCAGGTCGATGTCCTCGGCGGTGATGAAGCGGGGATCGAACCCCCCCAGTTCCCGGAAGAGGGCGGTGCGGTAGGCCAGGTTGCAGGAGGGGTAGGTGACGTCGCTGCCGGCCTGGTACAGTTCGACCCGGTCCAGGTGGCCGTAGGACGGGTTCCCCACGGTGGTCGTCTGGCCGGCGACCACGTCCGCGTGCCGGAGTCCCTCCCGGATCTCCCGGAGCCAGCCGGAATCCGCGATGCAGTCCCCGTCGATGAACACCACCGCCGCGGCCCGGGCATGGGCCACCCCGTGGTTGCGGCCCATGCCGCGGGAGCCGAACCGTCGATAGATCCGGAGGAGGCCGGGGTGCCGCTCGGCGAACTCCACCGCGAGGGCGTAGGTCCGGTCGTGGGAGAGCGCATCGACCAGGATGATCTCGAACGGAGGCTCCTGGGCCGCGAGGCTCTCCAGCAGCGCGGCGAGGTGGCGCTCCTCGTTGCGGACGGTGATGACGACCGATAGGAACTCGCGGGAGTCCGGGCTACTTGCCAATTTCCATCACGACGACGTCCTTGACCGCCCTCATGCTCTTGAAGGGTAGCACGAGCCGGCCGGAGCCATCGGTCTGGAAGAGCCGCGGCTCGACATCCTCGCTGGGGGTGACGAGGACGTGGGCGATCTGGCCGCTGCCGGTATCCACGACGAAGTTGTCGATGAGCCCCAGGATCTGGCCATCGTTGGTCATCACGGTCTTCCCCCGGAGCTCCGTCAGGAATTTGCGCATCTTGAGCCTCACCGCGCGATGGCGGAGGTCGCTATTTAATCGTTGCCGCCGAAGGGAAAGCCCCCGGTCCGGTGCGCCCGGGCGGGGCCGGCCGGCGCGCGGCCCCCCCCCACGTCGGCGGCCCGGCGGTGGGCATAACCGTCGCCGGATCCCGGCCCGGGGAGGGCCGCCCCGCCCGCGCCGCCCCGCGGCGTCCCCCGGGGTCGCTGCCGTTCCGGCGGCCCCGGCCCCCGGAGGCGCGAAGGGCCGGACGGGGAGGCCGGGGCCGTTCCCGCCGCCCCGCTCGCCGGCGGCGC
>JAJZDH010000058.1 GCA_021828665.1 Thermoplasmata archaeon | reverse complement strand
GCTTGGGCCTGGGCGCTTGCGTTAGGGGCCCTTCAGATTCGGCGTTTCCACCGACACCCTGCCCTGTGCTATCGCTTACACGTGGCTTCTGCGTCATCGGGTAGAGTAGAGCGGTGGTGCGCCGTGCGGCGTTCTTGTGGAGGGTCCTCCAAGAGAGTGGCTCCCCTCGAGTCCCACCGGAATCGCGCGGCAGACCCGCGACCCCAACACACCCTCTCCCGATCGCTCCTCCTGACGATGGATCCGGGCCAACCCGACCAACGTTCGGGCGGCCGAGGGCCCGGTACGATCGGCCGAAAGCCACCCCCGACGTACTCTGCGGTCCCTTGCAAGCAATTCATGGACCCGACCTTGGCGCTTTTCCGGTGGTGATCCCGGTGACCCTTCCCGGGTCTTCTGCGCCATACTGTAGGCTACATGGGCGGGGCGCGTATAAGGTAAACGGACTGCGGGAGTGAGCGCTGAGGGGGAGATTTGAACTCCCGAGGCGCGAGCGCCACCAGCTTTCAAGGCTGGCGCCTTACCGGGCTAGGCTACCTCAGCATCGATGGAGATCCCTTCCCCCGGGGATCGGCGGCCGTGGGCTGACGGCGGGAACTCCGGTCGATCGCCCGGGGCCGGTGCCCGTTCCCCCTCCACACCGCGGGCCATCCCGCCGCCGGTGTTTAGACTCTCCGCCCGACCGGCGACCGGGCCCACCGGGGCGGGAGCGGTCGTCCGCCTCCCGCCCGGGCCGCCCCGCCGCCGCCGGCCCCGTCGCCCCCGTGGGGGCCCGCCCGGCGGCGCGGCTCCGAGCCCGCGATGCAGGTGCCGGGAATTCCGCGGTCCGGGTCGCCCCGGCTCCGGTTCGAACCCGGGCGATCAGCTTGGAAGGCTGATATCCTACCACTAGATTACACCTGCAGGAAGCCGCCGGACGGCGGCGGGGGAGCCCGCCGGTACTCTAAGACTTTTTGGGCCCGGAGCCCGCCCCGTGGGCGGGAACGAGGTCCACGAAGGCGACCCGCTCGAGCACCAGCCCCTCCCACGCCGCGGCCGGCACCACCTCCCGTTCGGCCGGGCCGATCCCGAGTCGCTCCAGGGTGGCCGCGTCGGGGGCCCGCGGGTAGACCCGGGGATCCTCCTCGAGGCCGAGCGCCTCGAGCGTCGGCGGGAGCTCCCGGGGGCGCTCGGCCACCACCACGAACGCCTCCGTGGTCGGCCCCACCCCGACCCGGGCCAGCGCGCGGGGCAGCTGGTCGTCGCCGGCCACGTAGAGGAGGAACTCGGCGCTGCGGTCGCGCAGCCGCACCTCCTCCCGGTTCCGGGCCCGGCCGAGGTGGGCCCACGCCGACAGCAGGTGGCGCTCCCCGGCGATGGAGCGGGCATCGAAGAGGGAAACGAACCGTTCCTGCCCCTCGTTGAGCCGGCGCAGCCGCCGGACGATCTCCGTCGCGTCCGGGACCTCCGCCTTCTTCCGGCGGGCCCCCACCGCCTGGAGGGTGCGGTCGGGAGCGGGGGGTAGCGGGGGGGTCATCGGGCCACCTCACTCCGCGAGGAAGCGGAGGAACTCCTCCCGGGTCCGGGGCCGGAGGGTGTAGTTCTCGCGCTTCTCCCGCCCGATGGTCGAGGTCGGGGTCGGACCGTAGTCGTGGCCGGGCAGCACCACCACCGCGTCGTCGAGCGCCACGACCCGGTGCAGCAGGCTCGTGTACATCGCCTCCGGGTCGCTCTCGGGAAGGTCGACCCGGCCGCATTCGCCCACGAAGAGGGTGTCGCCGGTGGCGGCGTGGCCGTCGATGAGGTACAGGACGCTGTCGGGGGTGTGGCCGGGGGTGTGGAGGACCCGGATGGTGAGGCCGCCGACGGTGAGGACCGCACCGTCGTCCACCGGCACCGCGGGGTCGATCGGGGCGGAGCGGTGCGCCACCGCGAGCGCCCCCGTGTGCGCCTCGACCTCCTTCCGGCCCGCCCAGTGGTCCTGGTGGCGGTGGGTGATCAGGATCCGGCGGACCCGGATCGCCCGCCGGTCGATCTCCTCCAGGATCGGGCCGACGCCGAAGGAGGGGTCGATGACCACGCCCTCCCCGCCCTCCCGGTCGGCCACGAGGTAGGTGAAGTTCCGGTACGGTCCGATCCGGTGCTGGGCGAGGAACATGACGGAGAAAGACCCGCCGCCTATAAGACGGGTCTCCGGCGGACGGGGGCCGGGACCGGAACGGGCGGCGGAGGGGGGCGGCCGCTCACCGTTCGGGGGCGATGGCCCCCGTCGCATCGATCCGGGCGCCGGAGACGGCGTCGATGACGACCCGGCCGTCGGCGCCCTCGACATACCAGAACGGGACCTCGAGGACGGCGAAGGCGCCGATCTTGAGATCGTCGGGGGCCGGGGGGATCCGCCGTCGCTCGATGACGAGCGCGCCCCCGTGCTGCTCGGTGTGGTCCACGTTCACGGTGTGCCGCTCCCGGAGCCGAAGCTCGGCGATCTCGCGCGCCCGCCCGTCGGGCAGCGTCGGCTCCAGCCGCTCGTGCGGCTCGGGGATCTCCGCCACCAGTTCCCGGTCCCGGGGCTCCCAGACCTCGAGCCGGCCGTTCAGCCCGTGGACCGCGGCCAGGTACTCCCGGACCGCGCCGGGTCGGCCCCGGGCCGCCGGCTCCCGGACCCGGTACGGCGCCACGAAGTAGGGGACGAGGCGCAGGGTGTAGCGGAAGCCGTCGACGCCGCTGATGAGCTCCGCCTCCGCGCGGCCCAGTCGGGGCCGCACGATCCGCTCGCCCGGCGGGAAGGCGGTGACGGGGATCTCGATCGGTCCGGCGGGCGGCTCGGTCCCGGCGCGCTCCGCCGGCCCCATCCCCGACTCCGGCAGGAGGAGGATCTCGCCCAGGGCGGGACCGAGGGTCTCCGGCACCAGGATCTCGAGGCCGTGCTCCGCCGCCGCCCCCCGGGCCGACGGCCCGGGCTCCTCCGGATAGATGAGGGTGCGGCGGACCGATCCCGGGGGGAGCTCCTTCTCCACCTCCAGCGGGGAGGCGCCCCCCGCCACGATCACGACGGCCCGGCGGTCGGCGGACCGGTACGCGAGGAGGCCGACGGAGGCGGCGTCCACCTGGTACCGGGCGGCGGCGAGCAGCCGCCGGAGCTGCGGCTCCCGATCCTCCCCGTCGGACATCGACGCCGGTTCTGGACGGCCGCTCCTCTTAAGGAGCTAGCGCTCGACCCGACGGTACGGTCGGGGGCCGCCGCCGCCCGGCGTCCGGGGTGGGGAGCCTCTTTATCCCGGGTCCGCCTCGGCCGCTCGTCCGATGGCAGAGGCGGTCACGCTCCGGGTCGCGGAGGCGTTCCAGCAGGATATCGGACTCGGCACCGCCCGTCTCGACGTGAGCACCCGGCAGCGGTTGAAGGTCGGCGTCGGGGACATCGTGGAGATCCGCGGCCGCAAGACCACCGCCGCGCTGGTGAACCGGGCCCAGCAGGACGACGAGACCAAGGGGCTGCTGCGGGTCGAGGCGGTGGTGCGCCGGAATGCGGGCGTCAGCATCGGGGACCGGGTCCTCGTCGCCCGGGTGGACTGCGCCATCGCCGACACCATCACCATCGCCCCGATCTACTCCGGCTCCGCCAAGATGGATCTCGGGCCGGGGCTCGAGCAGTTCGTCTCCAAGGCGCTCACCCGCCGGCCGTTCGTCCGGGGGGACGTCTTCGTCATCCCCGGGGTCTTTCTCATGGGCGGCTCGCTGCCGTTCATGGTCCTCGCCACCCATCCGAAGGGGATCGTCCAGGTGGGACCGTCCACGCTCATCCACATCCAGGACGAGACGGTCACCGAGACGGAGGTCGCCGCCCCGCGGATCTCCTACGAGGACATCGGCGGGCTCACCGAGAAGCTGGGGCGCGTCCGGGAGATGATCGAACTGCCGCTCAAGCACCCCGAGCTCTTCGACCGGCTGGCCATCTCCCCGCCGAAGGGGGTGCTGCTGTACGGGCCGCCCGGCACCGGCAAGACCCTCATCGCGAAGGCGGTGGCGAACGAGGCCGGCGCGCACTTCATCGGGATCCAGGGGCCGGAGATCATCTCGAAGTACTACGGGGAGAGCGAGAAGGAGCTCCGGGAGAAGTTCGAGGAGGCCGAGAAGAACGCCCCCTCGGTGATCTTCATCGACGAGCTCGATTCCATCGCCCCGCGCCGCGACGAGGTGGTCGGCGAGGTGGAGCGGCGGGTCGTCGCCCAGCTGCTCACCCTCATGGACGGGCTCTCGGGCCGGGGGAACGTCATCGTCATCGCCGCCACCAACCGGGAGGAGGCCATCGACCCGGCGCTGCGCCGCCCCGGACGGTTCGACCGGGAGATCGAGATCGGCGTGCCGACCCAGCAGGGCCGGCTCGAGATCCTCCAGATCCACACGCGCGGGATGCCCATCGAGGGGACGGAGCGGGAGCGGGAACGGCTGCTCAAGGAGCTCGCCGCGGCGAGCCACGGCTTCGTCGGCGCCGATCTCTCGGCGCTGGGCCGGGAGGCGGCCATGCGCGCGCTCCGCCGCTACCTTCCCGAGATCGACTTCGACAAGCCGATCCCCCTCGCCCTCCTCGAGCGGATGAAGGTGACCGACCGGGACTTCAAGGAGGCGCTGAAGCAGATCGAGCCGTCGTCGCTCCGGGACGTCTCCATCGAGATCCCCTCGACGCGGTGGGAGGAGGTCGGCGGCCTCGGCCCGCTCAAGCAACAGCTCGTGGAGTCGGTGGAGCTTCCGTTCCGCAATCCGGCCGTCTACCGCCACATGGGCATCGAACCGCCCCGGGGCATCCTCCTGTACGGCCCGCCCGGAGTCGGCAAGACGCTGCTCGCCAAGGCGGTGGCCACCGAGAGCCAGGCGAACTTCATCTCCGTCAAGGGCCCCGAGATCATGAGCAAGTGGGTCGGGGAGAGCGAGAAGGCGATCCGGGTGATCTTCAAGAAGGCCCGGCAGGCCTCGCCCTCCATCGTCTTCATCGACGAGATCGACTCCATCGCCCCGAAGCGGGGGTTGCAGAACAGCACCGGCGTGACCGAGCGGATCGTGAACCAGCTGCTCACCTCCATCGACGGGCTGGAGTCCCTCGAGCGGGTCGTCGTCCTGGCCGCGACGAACCGGCCGGATATCCTCGACGAGGCGCTCCTCCGGACCGGCCGGTTCGACCGGCTCCTCTACGTGGCCCCCCCCGGGCTCGCCGGTCGCCTCGAGGTCCTGAAGGTGCACACCCGGGCGATGCCGCTCGCCGACGATGTCTCCCTGGAGGGGCTCGCCGGGCGGACCGAGGGGTACGTCGGCAGCGACCTCGCGGCGCTCTGCCGGGAGGCCGGCCTGCAGGCGATCCGGGAGAACCTCGCCGCGAAGAAGGTCACCAACGCCCACTTCTCGGCGGCGCTCGAGGTCGCCCACGCCTCCTGCGACGCGGACGGGCTCAAGTTCTACGAGGAGTTCGCGCGCCACCTCCTGCGCGACCGTTCCGGCCGGAAGGCGGAGAGCGCTCCGACGATCTACCGGTAGCCCCGGTGCCGGCGGACGGGCCGTTCGGCCGCCCGGCGCCGACCGAAGCAAGCTATATGTAAGGGAGCCAAGTTCGCGACCGAGCTTTCCGCAAGGAAAGCCACCGCAACAGGGGAGTCGTGACAGACAATGGGTAGCCGGTATCTGCGTTTCGCCTTGTGGGCCTTGGTCGTGATCCTGGTGGCCACTCCGGCCGCCACCCTCACGTCCGCTCGGGCCGCCTCGCCGAACTACACCCTCTCCGGGTATGTGAACGAGCCCGGGGGAATTGCCATGCCCAAGGCCGGCGTCACCGTGGAGCTCCTCTCCCCCTCCACGGGCCAGAACCTCACCACCGTCACCCAGGCGGGCGGGCTGTTCTCCTTCACCGGTTCGGGCCTCACCCCCGGCTGGTGGGGCCTCTGGGTCCCGCCCCAGGCGCACCTCCAGCTCGGCGGGGGCCATCAGTGGGCGGTCCTCCCCAACGGCTCCTCGCCGCAGGACCACTCCTTCAGCGCCGCGAACCTCACCTCGGGGCTGCCGCAGGTGGAAACCACGGCGACCCTGCTCGAGCTCACCGGCCTCGTCGAGGGCAACGTGACCTTCGCGAACGGCGCCCCGGCCGCGGGCGCCTCCATCGACCTCCTCGCGCCCACCCTCGCGGGCTTCGACCTCAACAACACCACCGCGAACGCCTCCGGCGGGTTCTCCCTGCACGCTCCCCCCGGCACCTGGATCCTCCAGACCACCTACGCGGGCGCGTCCACCCAGTACAACACCACGGAGATCACGGTGGGCTCGCGGCCGCTCTCGGTCAGCCCCGTGATCGAATCGTACGTGGCCCAGGGGAACATCTACCAGCGGAGCTCCGGCGCCCGCGTCGCGCTCGGGGGCAACGTCACCCTCTACGACACGGCGACCCAGGCGATCCTCTCCGGGACGGCGCTCCCGGGTTCGTACTCCATCGGGACCTACCCGGCGGGGTTCACCGGACCCGGTGCGGAGAGCTTCGTCGTCCTCGTGAGCCCGAGCGGCTACGGCACCGTCGGCTACTCGGCCCAGGTCTCCCGGGCGGCGCCCAGCCTCACCCGGAACGTCTACGTGGTCCCCCAGGCCCCGCCGGCGGACTACACCACCACCCTCCGCTTCGCCCCGACCTTCGGCCTCGTCAACATCTCCACGGTGGCGACCCTGGGGAACGACTCCGTCTTCACCACCCTCGCGAACGCCTCGGTGGGCCAGCTCTGGACCCAGCTCGGCCTCGATTTCAACTCGGGCCACCTCTACTTCGACGGGGCGAGCCCCGCCGAGGTCAGCGCCTTCACGGCGTGGCTGACGGCCCGCGGTCCGTTCTTCGCCGCCGGGCAGGCCGGGCTCAACGTGAACGGGACCACCTTCGGCCAGCCGACCAACGACACCTTCCGGGCCCCCACGATCCCCGCCTCGGTCCTCAACTACACCAGCCCGAACGGCCTCTCCATGTCGTGGTCGCAGGTCTACAACGGGACCGGCCCCGTCACCGGGGGCGGCACCAACCGGCAGTACACGATCGCCTTCTCCTTCCGGCACCCGACCGGCCCCCAGGCGATCAACTACACCATCGACCTGCCGAGCGGCTACACGCTCTCCGCCAACACGCTGAAGCCCGCGAACACCGTCCTGGTGCCCGAGGGCCCGGACCGCACCTGGACCAACTTCACCATGGTCGCGAAGGCGGTGCCGGCGGGCCAGCCGCTCAACGGCGAGGCGAACTTCACCATCGTGAAGTACACGGGGATCACCGCGATCGTGAACGTCTCCACGTCGAGCTTTGACTTCTCGAAGGCGAACGTCCTCAACGGCACCCGCGCGAACTACACCGTGGTGGTCGGCGCCGGCCAGAACACGACCTTCTCGGCGCTGAACACGACCTACCCCGGCGGGACCAACGGCACCCTCTTCCGGTGGAACTTCGGCGGGGTCGAGCAGACCACCACCGGTCCGGTCGCCTGGCACACCTACACCGCCCCCGGCATGTACGTCGGCTCGGTCAACGTGACGAGCTCCGGAGGCACCACGAGCCAGACCGGCTTCACCGTCTGGGTCGGGAGCGCCCCGCCGGTGCCGGTGATCGCCTCCAACGCCTCCGCCGCCGAGAAGGCGACGAGCGGAGGGGTCCCGTACCTCATCGTGAACTCCTCGACGACGCTGTACTTCAACGTCACCGGGTCGACGAGCCCCCTCGCCGCGAACCTCACCGCGCACGGCGTCCTGGCGGACGCCATCTGGTCGATCGCGGCGCACTCCTACAACGTGACCGCGAACTACTCGGCGGGCGCCGGGGCCCCGGTGAACTCGAACCTCACCGAGACGTTCCTCGACAACGGGGTGTACTACCGCAACGCGACCATCGGCGGGCAGACGGTCGTCTTCGACGGCTGGCTGTACAACGTCACCCTGACCTTGTGGGATGGCCAGGGCCACTCGGCCACCGCCACGCTACCGGTCGTGGTCCGCGACAAGATGGCGCCAATCCCCGTCATCACCCTGACCAACAGCGCGGGGACGAATCTCTCCGCCTCGGGGCTCGTGGAGTCCGCGAACCACACCGCCTACGTCGGCTTGAGCGGCCGGTACTCCACCGCGCCGGGGAACGGTTCGGTGGTCCGGTACAACTGGTCGATCACCAACAGCGGCAACAGCTCCTTCCACCTCCCCTCCACCCCGACGGCCTCGAAGTGGTCGACCTACCTGCCGCCGCAGGCGCAGCCGTACACGGTGAACCTCACGGTCTTCGACGTCGCCGGCAACCACGCCTCCGTGACGAAGAGCCTCACGGTGAGCATCGACGTCTCCACCCGTCCGGTCCTCTCGGTCGGCAACCTGACGGCCCCGAGCGCGATGACCGACGGGTCGGGCTACACCATCTGGGCGAACGTCACGAACACGGTGGGGAAGAACTCCACCGCGATCGACGTATCGGTGAGCTTCTACCTGCTCAACAGCGGCGGCACGGGCTCCCGGCAGAACGTGGGCTCGGCGAGCCAGGTCCAGTTCTACGGGTACACGAACCACGTGGTCAACACCACCCTCCTCGCGACCGGCGTCCTGCCGAAGCTCGCCTGGAACCAGACGGTGCGGGCCGAGATCCACTGGACCCCGGGGGTCGCCGCCGGCTCCTACTCGCTCTACGTCAATGCGACGGCGACGAACGAGTTCCCCGCGAACTACGGCCCGAACGTGGCGAGCGTCCCCGTGAGCATCGCCGCGAGCCCCTACGCGAACCTCGTCGAATACGTGGTGATCGTCGTCATCGCGGCGTTCGCCATCCTGGTCGTCGTCTACTTGCTCCGCCGGCAGAGGAACCGACCGGCGAGCTCGAGCCGCGGCTCCTCGGCGGGTTCGAAGGCCGCGAGCGGCGCCAGCGACCGGTCCGGCAAGGGGAGCTCCTCCTCGAAGGGCGCGACCCAGACGGACGAGGACGACGACACGTAACCGGGCCCGGATTCCCCGCCTCCCGGCGAACGGCGTCGCCGTCCGCCCCGTCCCGCCGCCGGTGGGGGCCACCCCCCGGAGGAAGGCGCCGGAGCCAGCGGATGGGCCGCCTCGGCCCCCCGGTGGGCCGCCGGCGGTCGCTCTCCGACGCCCGGGAGGGGCCCTTGGAACGGGGCCCGAGGGGCACCGGGCGTAGCCCCCCAGGGACCCGTCTCCCACCGCCCCGGCACCTCCCGGGAGGGGGCGGCGGGAAGGTGGCCGAGGAGGCGCGGTCGGGGGTCCGCCGCGACCGGGGGCCACCGCCCCGATCCGGCCCCGGGGGCGACCCCCAC
>JAJZDH010000057.1 GCA_021828665.1 Thermoplasmata archaeon | reverse complement strand
CTAAAGCCCTCCGCGGGGCCAACGGAGGATGGTGCGGTCGGGCGGAGCCTTGGATCGTCCGTGGGGCGGGGGCTCCCGCCACGGGTCGCCCCCGGACCTCGTCGGTTCCAGGACCGGTCAATCCTACCTTCCTGACGGAACAAACGATTAAATATGGCAGACAGATTTGACTGATGCCGCCGACATATGTCGGACAAATAGGTCGGTTGCTGGTCACGGTTGGAGCGAAGTGGACATGCACCTTAAGCGGCTCAAGGTTCGGAATTTCAAGTCGTTCGCGGGGTCGGTCGAGATTCCCTTCCAGCCCGGCTTCACGGGGATCGCCGGACCGAACGGGATGGGGAAGTCGAATATCTCCGATGCGATTCTGTTCGTTCTCGGCCCGACGAGTTCGAAGGCGCTCCGCGCCGATCGCCTGACCCATCTCTTTTTCAATGGAGGATCTTCGAAGAAACCGGCAACGGAATGCGAAGTCTCCTTGGTATTCGATAACAAGGACCGACTGATTCCTATCGAGACCGATGATGTGGAGGTCAGCCGGTACGTGAAACTGCAGCCGAGCGATCCGGAAGGCTACTATTCGTACTTCTACATCAACGGCCGGCGCACGACCCAATCGGAGATCGACCTTCTGCTCTCCCACGCCCGGCTTAGCGGCGACGGGTACAACCTCGTCCAGCAGGGGGATGTCAACCGCATCGTTTCCATGGGACCCATCCCCCGCCGAGGACTCGTGGAGCGGCTGGCCGGGATCAGCCAGTACGACGAGGAGCTCGAACGGGCGGATGCCAAACGCACCGCTCTCGAAGGCAACCTTACTCAGATCCAGACCCTGCTGGGGGAGATCCGCTCGCGGCTCGGCGCGCTCGAATCCCAGCGGCTCCAGGCGATCCAGTACAAGCAGCTCCAGGACCAGAAACGCCAGGCCGAGGCCCGCCTCGCCCACGCCGACCTTAGGCTCGCCCGCCACGAAGTGGAGAGTTGTCGGGAGATGCTGGCCAAGGTCTCCTCCGAGATCGACGGCATGCAGACCGGACTGGCCCGCCAGGAGTCCGAGCGGGACCGGTTGACCCACGATATGGATCGGGTCGAGCAGGAGATCGCCGCCCGGGCCGGCGCCGAAGGGCAGCGGTTCAAGGCCGACCTCGACGCCAAGCGGTTGGGATTCGCCCGGCTCGACCAGCAGTTCCAGAGCGCCGGGGAGGCGCTCTCCGAGTGCGAGCGGCGATTGGCCGCCGTCGAGGAGGAGCTCGCCGAGGCCCGTGGTACGGAAACGGAGCTCGCGGCCCGGGAGCAGAAATTGGCGCGCGAGCTCGCCGACATCGACGGTCAGGCGGAACGCCACCGGGCCGCGCTCAAGGAAGCCACCGGGGGCGCGGAGAAGTCCCAGGGACGGCTCTCCGAACTGCGCCAGAAGATTCTGACCCAAGAGCGCGACCAGCAGACCCGCTCGCTCGAGTGGCAGGCGTCGGTCCAGGCGGTGGAGGCGGCCCGGGCCCAGCACGGCAGTGCCGAACGGGAGCTGGCCCAGGCCGAGGAAGACGAGGAGACCCGACAGCTGGAGCTCCGCGATCTCGAGCTCCGGATCCGTCAGGGCCGGCAGGGCGGACCGAAGAGCGACCGCTCCTCCGCCGATCTTCAGAAGGAACTCTTCCGACAGAAGGCCAGGGAGCGGACCCTGTCGGAAGAGGCGCGCGCGCTTTCGAGCGAGGTCCTCGAGCTCAACCGGCGGTACATGGCGCTGGATGCGCGGTTGAAGGCGCGGGCCGACCAGAACCCTCGAGCCGGATCGCAGGCGGCCGTGGAGTATCTCCTCTCCCTCCGCAACCTCGGCAAACTGGCCGGGATCCGGGGAACCGTGGAGGAACTGACCCGGGTGGAGGCGGAGCACCATACCGCCCTGACCGTCGCGGCCGGGGCGCGGTTCCAATCCCTCGTGGTGGAGAACGATCAGGTGGCGGAGGAGTGCATCAACCTGTTGCGGTCCGAAAAGCGCGGCCGCGCCACCTTCCTTCCCCTGAACCGGATGCTCGCCGGTCGGCCCCGCGGGAAGTCCTTGATCGTGGCCCAGGCCCCGGGCGCGGTCGGATTCGCGGTGGACCTGGTCAAATTCGACGAGGAGTTGCGCCCCGCCTTCTGGTATGTGTTCGGGGAGACGGTCGTCATGAAGGACCTGGCCGGGGCCCGCAGCCAGATGGGAGGGGTGCGCCTCGTCACTCTCGCCGGGGAACTGATCGAGTCGACGGGCGCCATCACGGGGGGATTCATCGATCCGGCCGGCCGGGGGCGGGGCGGGGAGAGCGCCGTGGAGCTCCGGAGACTCGGCGAGGAGCTTCGCGAAAAGAGCGGCCAGGAGAGTGCCGTGCGGGCCGAGCTCGAGAAGATCGAGCCGGAACTGAGGCGCCTGTCGGAGGAGCTCGCCCGCCGCTCCGGCGAGGTGGAAGCCCAGGGTTCGGCCCTCAAGCTGCTCGACAAGGAGCTCGCCGCCGCCCGGGAACGGCTCACCGAGGCGAGCTCCCGGGTGGCCCGGGTGAAGGAGGCGAAAGCCCGGAGTGCGGCGGACCGGGCGGCCGCGGAGGCCAAGGCGGCGGAACTCGAAGGCGCCTTGACGCAGGTGCGCCAGCAGCTCGAGCATCTCAACGAGCTCTACCACCAGCAGCTGCCCGGATCGATCTCCGGGCGGTTGCGGAGCCTCCAGGAAGCCTCGGAGAAGGCGGGAGCGGCCCAGCTCGAACTGGCCAAGCAGGTCGAAGCGGTCCGGTCCCAGGCGCTCGCGGCCCACCAGGCGGTGGTCGCCAAGGAGCACGAGCTCGGCGAACTCAAGGCCGCCAAGGGCCGCAAGAGCAAGGAGATCGCCCAGATCGAGCGCGCGCGGGCCGCGGCCCAGGAGGAGCTCGAGAAGCTCAAGACGGTCGAATCCGAGCAGCTCAAGGCGGTCGAGGGCCAGACGGCGGCCAAGCGGCAGATGGACGCCCGTCGGCTCAAACTCGTCGAGGAGATCGCCCGGGCCCAGGAGGTCCTCCGCACCCGCCGGGCGATGCAGCAGAACGAGGAGGTGCGCCGGGCGACCGCGGAGCGCCGCCTCGCGGAACTGGAGGAAGCGATCCGGGTGTATCCCGAGATGGCGGACGACCCCACCCCCGTCCCGCTCGAGGAGCTTCGTCGGGGCATTTCCGCGGTTTCGGCCCAGCTCGAGGCGATGGGCGCGGTGAACCTGAGGGCGCTCGAGGAGTATGATTCCGAGAAGTCCCGCCTCGACCAGTTCGAAGGCGAGGTCGGTCGGCTGACCTCGGAGAAGACCGAGCTCCAGGGCCTCGTGGGGGAGATCGAGAAGAAGAAGCGGACCCGGATCTCGGAGGTGGTGCGCGCGGTCACCGTGACCTACCACGAGATCTACTCCGAGCTCTCCGGTGGCGGCGAAGGGGAGATCTCGCTGGAGAACCCCGACGATCCTCTCGCCGGCGGACTCCTGATCAAGGCCCGCCCCGTGGGCAAGAACGTCCAGCGGCTCGAGCAGCTCTCGGGAGGGGAGAAGTCGTTGGCCTCGCTGGCGTTCGTCTTCGCCCTCCAGCGCTACGACCCGAGCCCGCTCTACGTCTTCGACGAGGTGGACATGAGCCTCGACGGGATCAACGCCGAGAACGTCGGCCGCCTGCTGCGCCGGAACGCCGAGCGGGCCCAGTTCATCGTCATCTCGCTCCGCAAGGTGACCCTCAAGTTCGCCCACCGGCTCTTCGGCGTCACGATGCACGGCGACGGATGCTCCCGGGTCGTCGGCCTGGCGCTCGACGAGATCGTCGACATGGACGATCGCGAGCGCGCCGCCGCGAAGGCGCCCACGGCGACCCCCGAGGTGGCGGCATGAGCTCCGGGCTCGCCGGGATGGCCGGCGGGGCCGCGTCGGCCTCCGTGGTCTCCCCGGTGCCGCGCGAGGCGGCCGAGCGGATGCTCGACTACCTCATCTTCCACAAGTCGCTCCTCGACGACGGCCGCGGCGCCGACGGACGCGCGGCGCTCCTCGACCGGTACATGGGGCTCGTCCGGGACCTGAAGGAAGGAGTCCATGTGGTCATCGACGATCCGGTCGAAAAGGCCACCGCGCTCCTGTTCGAGCTCGTGGTGGACGCGGCGTTCGATCCCTGGGAGATCGACCTGGTCCGCTTCACCCAGTCGTACCTCGAACGCATCCGCGGGGACGGCAAGTTCGATTTTGCGGTCTCCGGCCGGCTGGTGTACATGGCCTGGAGCATCCTCTTCCTGCAGTCCCGGGACCTCCTCGCCCACCGGGAGACGGCCCGGCCCGAGGAGGGCCCGACGGAACCCCCCCTCGATCCCTCGGAGCCGGAGCTCGGGGACGACGGGTACCTCGGCGAGCTGACCACGCCCGAGTCGGTCCAGATGACCTCGGCGATCCTCGAATCGGCCGGGCCCCCCGTGCTCGAGGAGATGATCCGGCACTCCGAGACCCGTCCGGTGAGCCTGCTCGAGCTGGTCAACGCCTTCGGCACGGCGGAGGCGGAGGCGCGCCGCTCCCTCCGCCTGGAGGAGCTCCGGGACCGTCTTCGGGAGGAGCAGCGGGCACCGCCCGAGGTGCTCGTCCACGGGGACGTCCCCGAACAGGACCTCGTGGACGCCTGGGAGGCCTGCTCGCGCCATGCCGTGGGAGCAGAGTTTCCGTTCCGCGAACTCTGGCGGCCGAGCGAGGGCCGGGACCGGATCGTCGCCCTCTTCCTCGCTGTCCTCTTCCTCGCCCGGGAGAATGTGCTCGAACTCCGGCAGGAGCGGTTGGTGGAGACCCCGATCCTCCTCGTCCGCCGGGTCGCCGAGCGGCCGCCCCGGAGCCCCGAGGTGCCGGCGTGACCGCCCCCGCCGAGGAGCTCCCGCTCCGGGTCGAAGCCCTCCTCTTCGCGGGAGGCAAGCCGCTCGCGGTCCGGGAGATCGTGGCGGCGTTGGGTCTTTCGGATCCGCGCCCGGTCCAGCAGGCGCTCCGTCTCCTGGCCCGGAGCTATTCGGGACGCCGCACGGCGCTCGAGATGCGGCGGGTCGGCGACCGGTACGCCCTCCAGTTGCGGGAGGAGTACGTGGCCACCGCCCGGTCGGTCACGCCGATGGAGATGTCGCCCCGCACGCTCAAGGCGCTCACCCTGGTCGCGTATCACCAGCCGATGCTCCAGAGCCTGCTGGTCCGCATGATCGGGGACCCGGCGTACGGCGAGGTCCAGCGGCTCCGGGGGATGGGGCTCCTCCGGGCGGTCCCCAAAGGATCGACCCTCGAGCTGAGCACGACCCGTGCGTTCTCCGAGTACTTCGGGATCTCCTCCACCCGCCCGGAGGAGATCCGCCAGTACCTGGCCGCGAAGCTGGGACCGACCGTCGCCGGCGAACCCCTCCCCCCCGCGTCGCTCCCTCCGGCCACCTCCGAAGGCCTCACCGCTTCGCCCTCGGAGTGACCGTCGGCCGGCCGGGCCCCCCGCCGGGGGGGACGATCCGGCCGAGACTGGGGACGCCCCTCACCGTTCGCGGGGCGGAGGTTCCCCCGGTCGCTCCGCAAGCGGCGCGGGTGTCACGGTTCGGGTCCCCCCGGGGTGTCGGCCGGGGGCCGGGGGCGGTTCGGGGAGTCGGGCGGACTCGCGGAGACCCGCGACGTACAGGCCGATGGAGAGGGCCACCGCGGCCCCGAGCGCGGCCACCCACCACGACCACGCGGGGGCGGGGGGTGACGAGGTCGCGGCGGGAGCCGCCGGGTACCGGACCGGCGGGAGGACGGGGGTCGGTCCCGTGAAGGTGAAATTGGCGAGCGTCGCATTGGCGAGCGCGGCCGGAAGCCCGGCCACGTTCAGGGAACCCCACCCGGTCACCGGGTCCCACCCGGGAGCCGCCCGGAAGAGGTAGTTGGAGCCCGTCGTGATGTCGTGGAAGGCGGGATCGCCGGCGGCCGGATGACTCGTCCAGAAGCTTCCCCAGCGGTAGAGGAGCGGGTCCAGAAACCCGAACGGCGTGCCGGCCCGCGCGGCGCATTCCGCGAGCGCTCCGGCGACGAGGGGCGCCGCGAGGCTCGTCCCATCGTAGATCCCGAGCGTGGGGCCGGTGGGGCCGATCGCGGTCTCGACGAGGACATCGGAGGCGGCGAGGGCGAGGTCCGGGACGGCGCGGCCAAGACGGGGGTTCCCGACGATGACGGTGGCGTTCACCACGGCTCCCTGGGCGGCGGAGCGGCTCTGCCAGGAAGGTTCGCGGTAGACGGTGGAGACGCCGCCCTCGGAACCCGCATAGAGCCCGGAGGCCCACGTCGTGGACCACCCCTGCTCCGAGGCGATGCCTCCGATGCTCGTGTCGTAGGTGAGTTCGGGGGGCGCCGCCGGATAGACGACGGAGGTCGGCAGCCCGGTGAGATTCAGTTCGGTGCCCCCCACGGCCAGGACCCCCGTGGCCTCGAACGCCGCGGTGGCGGGCCAGTCGGGCTCCTCTCCCGGGATCCTTCCGGTGAGCCCCGCGGGCGCGTTGCCTTCGTCGCCGGTGGCCGCCACGACGGTCACCCCCAGCGCTTCGGCGTGCGCGAGCTCGAGATCCCAGAGCGAGTCGTTGAGATCGGGCAGCGCGTAGGAGTTCGACACCGTCGCGAGGCGCGCCGGGGAGTAGTTGTAGCTCAGCGCCGAGGAGAGATCGAGGGCGAAGTCGTCGGCCAGGTCCCCATAGGTGGAGCCGGGGTTGCCGATGAGCACGCTCTCCGGGAAGTAGAAGGTCAGGAGCCGGGCTCCCGGCGCCATCGAGCCGGCCATCTCGAGATCGAGCGAGTTCTCGGCGACGGCGTTCGTATCGTCGGTATAGGGATCCGGCGGACCCGCGGGGGGCGGGGAGATCCCGTCGAGAGGGACCGGCACCCCCTCCACCTGGGGCAGTGGCCACCACGGGGCGAAGGTATCGTTGAAGTAGTTCGAGACGGCGGCCGGGTCGAAGGGGGCCACATCGGTCCGGGCCGTGTAATTGTAGCCGGACATGAGCAGGGTCGCCACGGCGGTGCCGGCGCCAAAGGTCCCGTTGGGATCGGAACTGCCGGGGAAGAGGCCGGCATCGCCGTACGCCTGGGCGAGGTCCGAGCCGAGCAGGAGCTGGCGATCGGTGCCCTCCGCGGTCAAGTACTGATCGGGCGTCGTCGGGAGGAGGGCGGCGACGAGCGGCGCGTTCCCCGACGACACGTCGGTCATCCCCCCAATGCCGGCAACCAGGGCACCGAGGTTAGCGGGAAGCGCGGGCGCCGCGGCGGCCCGGTAGAGAGGCCCCCCGGCGCCCGATCCGGTGCGGAGGAGCCGGGTCCCCAGCGCTTCGGGGAAGGAGCCGGCCGGCAGGGTGAGGGCCAGCGAGAGCCCGTCCGCGCTGCGGGAGAATCCGGTGCCACCGTGGGCCCGGAAGTACGCCACCAGCCGATCGGTGCCCCCGGCGGGGGGGGCGAACCGGCTCTCGAACTGCGACTCGGTCAGGAACCGCCGGTACTCGGGAGAGGCCGGGTTCGCCAGCGCCTGGTCGAGGGCGGCGAGCGCCGACGGGTGGAGGGGGTTGAGGGCGAGGACCAGCCGGATGGGGGTGCTCCCGTTCACGGGGGGGTCCCCGGCGGGGGCGTACGCGGGTCCGGCGTCGTTCGCGAGCGTGAGGAGGGACTGGGAGACCCCTCGACTCCGTTCGGGGGCGCCGGTCGTCGCCAAGAGCGAGGAGACGACGAGGAAGACGGCGACGGCCGCGGCGGACACCGCCCGGACGCGGCGGGGCATGGGGCGCGCAACGGTCGGCTCCTCTATATGCCTTGGCGGCCGGCTTCGGCGTTCGCCCCGAATCCGTCCCCGGTCGGTGCCGGACCGGCCGCGGCGACCCGCCAGTGGCCGGTCCGGGCGCCCCCCCCGCGGGTCCGGGCGGGGAGGGAGCGGCCCGCGTCACCCTCCGGGCGCGACCGGAGGCGGCAGCCACTCCCCGATCGGCACGCCTTGAAGGTGGGCCGGCAGCGGTTCGCCCAGCCACCGGAGCAGCGTCGGGGCCACATCGAGGATCGACCGCTCCGGCCCGGGTCCCACCGGCCCGTCCGGCCGGACGACCGCATAGAACCCCTCGAAGGAGTGGACCGAGTCGTCCGGACCGGTGTCGTTCTCCGTGAGGAACCACTTCCGGTACCCCACCGTCCCGGCGGACCGGCACCGGAGGTCCCCGAAATAGACCATCAGGTCTGGTGCATCCCCCCGGAGCTCGCGGTAGAGGTCCTGCGGACGGTGGGCCCGTGCCCCGAGCGGGGTTCCATCCCCGCGGCGCACGGAGGCTAGCTCGCGGATCAGTTCGGCCTCCAGCGCGTGGACCTCTTCGGGGGCCACGATCCCTTCGGGCTCGCGGCCCCGGACATTGAAGAAGAGGCGGGCGTAGTACCCCCCCGCGCCCCACGCCCGGGTCCGCGACCAGTCGATCGCGGCGCGGTCGAGCTGCGTCCCGGCCGGCGGTCGGTCCCCCCGGTACACCAGGTACCCCCGATCGGCGAGCCACTCGTTGATGCAGAAGCAACCGTCCATCGCCTGGCTGCCATGGTCCGACGCGAGGAGGATCGTGACCTCCGGCCCCACCTGGTCGAGGAAGGCCCCGATCTCCGCGTCGAGGAGCGCGTAGTACCGGTCGGCGATACCGGAGAATTCCGCGTGGGCCTCGTGCCGCGGATGGGCCGGATCGAAGTATTTCCAGAAGGCGTGGTGCAGCCGGTCCGGCCCGATCTCGTGGACGGCAAAGAGATCCCAGGGTTCCCGCCGCCACAGCTCCCGGGCCACCGCCCACCGCCCGCGCGTCATCTCGAACAGTTCCCGGGCGATCCGGTCCCGGTCCTCGGCCCGGAACGTCACATCGAAACGGTACTGCCCGCCGGCCGCCTTCTCGATCTCCGGCCAGAGCGCGGGCGGCCAGACCGGATCCCGGGCGCCCTCGGGGGTGAGAAAATCGGAAAGGTAGAGGCCGTTCACGCGGGGCGGTGGAAACCCGGGGGGCATCCCGAGGACGGCGACCCGGTGTCCGGATCGCGAGAGGAGGTCCCATACGGCCGGGCGCGGCAGCATCGCCGGCGTGGGGCTGTAGGTCTCGAAGTAGGTGCCGGCGCGCCGATGTCGGAAGCCGTAGATCCCCAAGGTGCCGGGGTCGACTCCGGTGAACATCACCGCCCAGGCCGGCACGGTGATGGGGGGGTCGGTCGAGCGCAGCGTTCCGAACCGGGCTCGCTTCAGGAGCCCGTCCATCCGGGGCATCCGGGGCCGGAACCGTCGGAAGAGGAACTCCGGCGGGACCGAGTCGAGGCCGAGGACGACGACGCGCGGGCGGGTCCCGGTCACGCCCGCCCACTCCGGTGGGGTTCTTAGCGCTGGGGGGGACCGGCCCGGTCCTCGGCGGTGGGTGGGGTCCCTTCCCCTCGAAGGGGCGTTGGGGGAACCGATGGCCGGAGCCCTTCCGGCGCCCGGAGGGCCGGGGCCCCCGACCGGGGGCGCCCGCCGCGCCGCCGCGCGTCGGGAGGGAGGTCCGCCGTCCCGCTTCCCCGTGGCGCCCGCACCCCCGGCGGATCCCCCGAGATCGGAA
>JAJZDH010000056.1 GCA_021828665.1 Thermoplasmata archaeon | reverse complement strand
CGGCGGCCCCCCGCCGCCCTGCCGGTGCGGCCCCGCGGCCCGGAGCCGCCGCCGGGCCGCTGCCGGGCCCGCTGCGCTGGACCCAACCGGTGGCGTGGATCCCGGTCGCGATCCTGGCCCTCATCCTCCTCACCCTCCTCGTCGCCTCCCGCCTCGAGTATTTCGGACCCGGATTCTACGGCCCGGACTGGAATCCGTACCCCAACGACCCCGCCCGCGCCTCCTACGGCGTCCTGTACTTCGTGATCGGGACGATCCTCACGTCGGTGATCGCCCTGGTGCTCGCGATGCTCCTCAGCCTCGCGCTCTCGGCGGCGCTGGTGGTGTACCTCCGCCCGATCCTCTCCCGGACCCTCGGCCTGTTCGTCGATCTGCTCGCGGGGATCCCGTCCGTCGTCTACGGCATCTGGGGCTACGTGATCCTCGCTCCCGTGTTCGGGGGCACGATCGAGCCGGCGCTCGCCCATTCCCTGGGGTGGATCCCGGGGCTCGGGGCCTCCCCCGCGGACTACTCCGGAGGGGTCGGCCTCCTGCTCGCCATCGTCGTCCTGGTCCTGATGGTGGTGCCGCTCACCACGGCGCTCATCCGCGACAGCCTCCGGAGCGTCCCGAAGGAGATGGAGGAGAGCGGCTTCGCCCTGGGGGCCACCCGCTGGGAGGTCTTCCGCCGCGTGGCCATCCCCCAGTCGCGGCGCGGGATCTGGAGCGCGCTTCTCATCGGGTTCGCCCGGGCCGCCGGGGAGACGGTGGCGGTCTTCATGGTCATCGGGGACGAGGTCAAGCTGCCCACCAGCCTGTACTCGGGGTCGAGCACCGTGGCGAGCCTGCTCGTCGGGCAGTTCGACAGCGCCTTCGAATACCCGCACCTGCTCCGGGCGCTCGTCGAGATCGCGCTCCTCCTGTTCGTCATCACCCTCGTCGCGAACCTCCTCGGCCGCGGGTTGTTCGGGGCCCGGGCGCTCGGCGGCCTCTCCCAGGCCGTGGAGGAGGGTCTGTGACCGTGGCCATCGCGGAGGGGCCGGAGGAGGACCTTCGGCCCGCCCCGGGGAGCCGCCTGGTCCGGCGCCTCCGTTGGGACCGGTGGGTGGGCCGGCTGCTCCTCCTTCCCTTCCTCCTGGTGCTGGTCCCCATCGGCGACCTCCTCTACTGGATCTCCTCCCGGGCGCTGCCCACGCTCTCCCTCACCACCCTCACGACGAACCCCTCCGGCTTCGGAGGTGGCCTGTACGCCCCCCTCACGGGGACGGTCATGCTCATGCTCCTCGCCGGGGGGATCGCCACCGCCCTCGGGATCCTCGCGGGCATGTACACGGCCGAATTCGCCGGACCCGGGACGGCGAGCGTCGCCCGCCTCGGCGGCAATCTCCTCGCGGGGGTGCCGGCGATCGTGATCGGATACTTCGGCTACTTCGCCCTCGTCCTCTACCTCGGCTGGGGGTACTCCTTGCTGGCCGGCGCCGTCACCCTCTCGTTCTTCATGCTGCCGTACGTCTACCGGACCGCCGACCTCGCCTTCGCCTCGGTCCCCCGCGAGCAGCGGGAGGCCGCGCAGGGCGCCGGGGCGACTCCCCTGCAGTACCTGCGGCGCGTCGCCTGGCCCATCGCCTTCCCCCGCATCCTCACGGGGGTCTTCGTCGCGCTGGCCATCGGTCTCGGCGAGACCGCCCCGCTGCTGTTCACCGCCGGCTGGAACAACGCCCCCGCCGCCGGCCTCTCCAGTCCGACCGGCTACCTGACCGGCGTCATCTGGCTCTTCTACGACTTCCCGAAGAGCTTCGGCACCGAGCAGACGCTCGCCTTCCAGGCCGCCTTCCTGCTCATCGTGGCCGTGATCGCGCTCAACGTGGTGATCCAGATCGTGGCCGAGCGGGCCCGCCGGAAGCTCCGGGGGATCTACCGATGACCGCCGCCCCGACGGACGCCCCCGCCGACCCGGTCCTCTCCGTCCGGGGCCTGACCGTCCGGGCCCGGGACCGGGAGATCCTCCGCCGGGTCGACCTGGATTTCCCGACGCGGCAGATCACCGCCGTCATCGGGCCGTCGGGATGCGGGAAGACCACCCTCATCCGCACCCTCAACCGGATGGTCGAGCTTACCCCGGGGCTCCGGGTGGAGGGGTCGGTGCGGTACCGCGGCCAGGAGCTCTACGCCCCCGGCGTCGACCCGGTCGCCGTCCGGCGACGGATCGGGATGGTCTTCCAGCGCCCCACCGTCTTCCCGAGCTCCATCTACGAGAACGTGGCGTTCGGACTTCGGCTCGAGCATGCCCCGGCGACGGAGATCGCGACGGCGGTGCCCCGCGCCCTCCGGCGGGCGGCGCTCTGGGACGAGGTCCGGGACGATCTGGACCGCCCCGCGCTCGCGCTCTCGGGGGGCCAGCAGCAACGGCTCTGCATCGCCCGGGCGCTCGCCGTCAACCCCCGGGCGCTCCTCATGGACGAGGCGACCTCGAGCCTCGATCCGATCGCGACCCGGAAGATCGAGGAGATGGTCCACGAGCTCAAGAACGAGGTATCGATCATCATGGTGACGCACAACATCGCCCAGGCCGCGCGCGCGTCGGACGTGACCGCCTATCTCTACGAGGGACGCCTCATCGAGGTCGGGCCCACGGCGGAGATGTTCGAGAACCCCCGGGAGAAGCTGACCGAGGAGTATCTCACCGGGAGGTTCGGATGAACCCTCCCCCGGGCGCCTCGGCGCCGCTCGACGAACGGCTCCGGGAGCTCACCGAGACCATGGCCACCATGGCCGAGCTGAGCGAGCTCGCGATCCGCAAGGCCACCCGCTCCTTCGAGCGGTGCGATCCGACGGAGGCCGACGAGGTGCTCGCCCTCGACCCGGAGCTGTACGCGCTGAGGACCCGGTCGCTGGCCCTCGGCGTGGAGCTCCTCGCCCGGTACGCCCCGGTCGCCGGCGATCTCCGGCGGATCACCGCCTCGCTGGAGATCTCCACCGATCTCGACCGGATCGGCCGGTACGCGAAGGACATCGCCGAGGTGACGAAGCAGCTGCCCCGGGAAAGCGTGGGAGAGCTCGGCCGGATGTCGGACCTCGGGAAGATGGTCGAGCTCACCGTCGAGATGGTCGACACCGCGATCCGGGCGTTCGTCCAGGGCCAATCGGAGCCGGTCCGGCGGATGGAGGAGGTGGACGACGCCGTCGACGCCCTCCACGATGCGGTCTTCCGCGGGATGGTCGACGGCATGGCGGACCGTTCGGTCGCCGTCGCCACCGGAGCGCTGTCGATCCTGGTGAACCGGTACCTGGAACGGATCGCCGACCACGCGGTCAGCATCGGGAACCATGTGGTCTACATGGTGACCGGCTCCCGGCCCGCCCGGCTGCCGCTCCGGAGGCGCCGCTCCCCGCCGCCATCGCCCGGCTGAACGGGAGAGCGGACCGGCAGCTCCGGCACCGACCTCCCGCGGGAGCCCCCCCGGTCGCGGGCCTCCTCCGGGCGCCGGGAGCTCCGGAGCGGAGATCGGGCCGGTCGCCCCCGCGATGGGGCCCCGACGGGCCCGGGCGGGAGACCCGAACGGGAGCTTCCGCCGGACGGGCCGCCCGGCGCCGGGGACTCCGCACGTTCGGACCCCGTCCCGGTCCCGGAGACCGGCGCGGCGGAGGGGCAACCGGGAAGCGCTCGGTCCGGGAGGCCCCCCGCTCCGGTTCCGGGGGCCGTCCGCCGGGCGGCTTCCCGAAGGGGGCGACCCGGAACCCCGCTCGCCCGGGTCGCTCCCCGGGATCGGGCGGCCGCGCCTCGACGGCCGGGGACGGGGTCCCGGGGCCGGCTCCCGGTGGGCGGGGGGCGCCGGGGCTATCCACCTCCGGCCGGTGGGGCTCCACCGGCATGGCGCCCCGGGCTCCCCCGTTCTGGACCCAGAGCTCGCCGTTCACCTGCGGCCCGGCCGCGCTCGCGAACGTGCTGCTCGGTCTGGGCTGGAGACCGGCGGCGCCCTCCCGGAGCCTCGAGGAGGCCCGGATCTGGAGGGAGTCCGCCATCCTGGCCTGTCCGGGCTCCCATCCCTGGGGGCTCGCCGTGGCGAGCGGCCGGCGGGGCCACCGCTCCCGGGTCGGGATCGAGGGGGATCGACCGTTCCTCTTCGACCACATCCGGTCCGACCATCCGGGGGTGACCCGCCGTCTCTACGCTTCGGTCGAGGAGGAGCTCCGTCGCCACGCCGGGGCGCTCGGGGCCCGTCCGGCCCGGGATCCGGTGGCCGAGGGGGTGGCTCCGGGCTCCGTCGGCCTCCTCCTCGTCGAGGCCCGGAAGCTGGGCCACCGTTCCGGCGGCCCGCACTGGGTCGGCTGGGTCGACCGGCCCGGCGGATGGACCCTCCTCGATCCGCTCGCCCGGGGGCCCCGCCCAACCGGCCGCGACGCCGCGTGGTGGTGGCGGCACTCCGGCTACGCCGGGACCCGCGCCTGGATCGGGCTGGAATCGGGCCGACCGGAAGGCGATCGACGGACGGACGACCCCGCTACCCGGCCGGCTTGACGAACATCACCGCGTAGTGGTACGGTCCCGCGTCCCAGCGCGCCGTCTCGGCGAGATCTTCCGCGGCGAGCCGGGCCGAGGCCTGGTCCGGAGTGAGCCGGACCGGCGGAGGGGGCCCCATCGGCGAAGGCTCCTTCTTCCAGTCCAGGTCGACGAGGCGACCGCCGGGCCGGAGGACGCGGACCGCTTCCCGGACGGTGGCCGGGGAGATGTCGTGGAGGACGTTCGCCAGGAGGACCACATCGGCGGACGCATCGGGGAGCGGGATCCGGTCCGGGGCGCTCCGCACGGCGCGGAGCTGGGGAAGCGCGAGGCGCCGCGCGGTCTCCGCGAGGAAGCCGACGAGCTCCTCCGACAGATCGACGGCCTCCACGATGCCCCCGGGACCGACCCGGCGGGCCGCCGGTACCGCGAACCGGCCCGCGCCGGCGCCCACATCGACCACGACCTCTCCGGCGTGGAGCCCGACCCGGTCCCAGAAGCGGTCGGCATCCAGGGCGGCCGCTCCGGCGCCTCCCTCGAGGAGCGCCACCCCCTCCTCCCGGGTCCATGCCCGGTCCGCCCCGTGATGGTGCGGGCCGGCGGCGGCGCCGGCGCCCTCCGGAGCGGTCACCGGTTCCGGCGGGAGCGGCCGCGGTTCGGTCGCTCCGGCCCCGGCCGCGGCGGTCACGGCGTCCGTGAGCTCGGCCTCGACCTCACGGCCGAGCTCCCCGAGCCCGGCGTCGGGGAGGAGGCGGCCGAGGGCCGTGGTCGGACGGAGAAGGGCGAGGAGGGTCGAGCTTCCGTGGCGGGTGACCACGATCTTGCAGGGAAGCAGCAATGCCACCGACCGGGAGGCGGCCAGGGCGCGCGAGGCGTGTCGGGGCGCGCACACGTCGAGGAGGAAGGTGGGTTCGATCACCTCCCCCAGCTTCTCCCGGAGGATCTCGTGGACGGGCAGGGAGGCGAGCACCCCGTAGCCGCGGCGCGCGAGCTCCGCACGGAGCCGCTCGATCGCGGCCTCGGGGAGGTCGCCGGTCTCGACGGTGACGGAGAGATCGGGGGGGAAGAGGGGCGGCCGACGATCGGTCCCGTCCGGGCTCTGGGGGGTCATTCGTGGCTCCGAGACCGGAGCCCCCCCCGGCGCGCGGCCGGCGGCCGGGACGGTTCGGGGCGGGACTCCGGGACCGTAGCCGTCAGCCCCCGGAGGCGGATAATGCCGGCCCCCCCGCGCCCCCGCGCCATCGTGAATCCGGTTCGACGAACCGCGGATGTACTCGGGACGGACTGGGACGGAACGGGCAGGTCCTTCATGGCGAGGTTCGGGAGGCCGCCAAACGGGGAGGGCCCCGGGACCGGGAAACCGTTCGCGGAAGCGGGGCCTCCCGGCGCCGACGCGCCGGCGCCGGCGGCGTGGATCCCCGCGACCCGCCTCCCGGAGGACCGACGATCCCTCTCCCGCGCCGACGTTCCGGCCGGCCACCGCGTCCCCGAACGCCCCCCCTCGGCGGCGCCGCGGTCAGGGGCGACCGGGCGCTCCGGCCCGGGGCGCGGAGCGGGCCGGCGGTCCAGCCCGCAGCCGCTCGATCATCGCGAGGAATCCGGCCGGGTCGATCGGCAGCGAGACCCCCCGGACGCCCCCCGCGGCGAGCCGCTCCGGATCGCGCGAACCGACCACGAGGAGGGCCGAGGGAGGAAACCCGAGGCCCAGCCACCGTCGCGCCGTCTCGCAGTCGAGGCCGGTGCACGCCACGACGATCAGCCCGAGGGTCCCGGCGACGGGGGAGCGGAGGACCGCCTCCGCCGGGTCCTCGGTGTACCGGGTCGGGATGCGCCCGCTGTCCAGGAGGTCCCGGAGCGCCCGACCGAGGCTCGGCGTCTCGCCCACGACGAGGACGTCGCCGTTCCGCATGGAGGGACGAGGGCGGCCGGACGGAAGATAACGGTCCCGTCAGATGGAGTTGACCTCCGCCCCGAACGGCACGGACGCTTCCGCGGGCGGGCCGGGCCGGGGAGCGAAGAGTACTCAACCCGCGCGGCCCTGCGCCGGAAGGGGGAGGCGGGGATGGGAGGCGACCCGGGAGATGGCGACCTCTTCGCCCGGATCGCCGCGGAGCTCCCGGTCGGCCTGGCCCTCCTGCGGGCCCCGGGGATCGTGGAGTGGGCCAACCGAGCGTACTTCGAGTCCACGGGCCAGGACCCCTCGCTCCTCGGCACCGATCTCCACGACCGGGACGAACGCGACGGCAGCTTCGCCCCCCCGATCCGGGCGGCGATCGACGAGGCGCTGGCCGGCCGGGGGACGGCCCGGTTCCAATCGATCCACGAACGCCGCCATCCTCGGCCCGGCGGGGTCCGGCTGGACATCGAGGTCCGACCGGTGGCTCCCGGGCCGGCCGGACCGGCCCGCGCCCTCCTCATCGTCCGCGACGTGACCGACCGGTTCGAGGAGCACGAGCGGGCCGTCGTCTTCCACCAGTCGTTCCTCACCTCCACGAACGCCATGCAGCTCACCGACCGGAACGGCGTGATGGTCGACGTGAACCCGGCGTACGAGAAGATCTACGGCTACCGCCGGGACGAGTGCCGGGGGCGCCGGCCGAACCTCGTCCGGAGCCGCCGGACCCCGAATGCCGTCTACGAGAAGATGTGGGCCGACCTCCTGGACCCGGCCCGGGGATACTGGTCCGGGGAGATCGTGAACCGGGACCGGCAGGGCCGGGAGCGGCCGGTGCTGCTCACCATCACGGCGATCCGGAACGAGGAGGGGGAGGCGACCCATTTCCTCGGCGTCACCGTGGACCTCTCCGAGCAGCGGAGCTGGGAGCTCCGGGCCGCCCACGCCGACAAGCTCGCCTCCCTCGGGCAACTCGCGGCCGGGGTCGCCCACGAGATCAACACCCCGCTCGCGAACATCATGCTCATCGCCGAGAGCCTCCGCCGGCGGCAGACGGACCCGGCCGTCACGGCCCGGCTCGCCACCCTGGCCGAGCAGGTGGAGGTGGCGGCCCGGATCGTGCGGGGGCTGCTCGACTTCGCCCGGCGCACGGAGCCGCAGATCGCCGACCTCGACCTCATCGAGGTCGTCCGGGACTCGGTGACGTTCCTCGCCGGCAAGCAGTCGGCCGATGTCGAGATCGCGACGAACTTCCCGACGGAGCCGGTCCCGATCTCGGGGGACCGCGGCCAGCTCATGCAGGTCCTCATCAACATCCTCAACAACGCCTCCGATGCCATGGGGGGCCGGGGTCGGATCCGGATCACGGTCCGGCGGGACGGCCCCCGGGCGGAGGTCGATATCGTCGATTCCGGCCCGGGCATCCCCCCCGAGGCGGTCCCCCACGTTTTCGAGCCGTTCTTCACCACCAAGGCCGAGACCGGGGGCACCGGGCTCGGCCTGGCGATCGGCCACGGCATCCTCTCCGCCCACCACGGATCGATCACGGCCCGGAACGTGCTCGGCGCCGGTGCCGGGTTCACCGTCGTGCTGCCGCTCCGGGGCGGCGAGACGGCGGGGCCGCGGCCGGCCGGGACGTCGGAGGGTCCGCCACCGGCGGCGCCGCGGCGATCCGCCCGCCCCGGTCCGGAGGCGGCGTCGGAATCCGCGTCGACGGATCCCGAGGAGACCCCGCGGAGGGCCGCCGACCCCGCGGAACCCGGCGGCCCCGGCGTCGCCGCGAGCTCCGTCCCCGCGCCGACGCCGCCGATCGGCCCCGGAAGAAAGGGCTAACTCTCGGACGGTATCCCTCCCGCCGTGCGGATCCTCGTGGTCGACGACGATGCCGTGTTCCGGGAGGAACTCGGGGAGCTCCTCGCCGACGAGGGCCACTCGGTGAGTCGCGCCCCCTCGGTGCCGAAGGCGGTCGAGATCCTCGAGCACGACGAGATGGATGTCGTGCTCACCGACCTCAAGATGCCCCGGCACGGCGGACTCGAGCTGTTGGGGGTGGTCCGGAGCCGTTGGCCCCGGACGATGGTGATCGTCGTGACGGGGTTCGCCACGGTGGAGACCGCCGTCGAGGCGCTCAAGCACGGCGCCTTCGACTACCTCCGCAAGCCGTTCCGTCTGGAGGAGGTCCGGGCGGCGCTCGCCCTCGCCGCCCAGCAGCTCCAGTTCGACGCCCCCGCCGACGGCAGCCGGGACCCGGAGCGGGAAGCTCGGGCGCTCGCGGCCTCCGGAAGCTACGAGGTGCTCCTCCTGAGCGATCCGCCCGGAGTCCCGGCGCCCCACCTCACGACCGGAGCGCTCGCACCGGCCGATCCGGCCGGACTGCTCGAGCGGGTCCGCTCCTTCGTGCGGCAGCACCCGCGCGCCGCCGTGGTCCTCTCCGGGGTCGAGCGGATGGCCGCCGCGCACCGTCTCGAGGACATCGTGGAGCTTCTCGACCGGCTCCGGGCCGAGATGGAGGGGCACGGACCGCTCCGGATCGGATTCGATCCGGGCGGGCTCTCCCGCGCCGCGGCGGCCGCCCTCGGGGAGCGGGTGACCCTCGCGGACACCCACGCCACCCTGGAGGCGCTCGCGAACCCGATCCGCCGCCGCGTCCTCGAACGGATCGCCGAGGCCCCGTGCTCCTTCGGCGAGGCGCTCAAGGCCGCCCACCTCACCGATTCCCCCAAGCTCGCCTACCACTTGAACCACCTCGTCGACTGCGGCCTGATCCGGCACGAGGCGGACTCCTACCACCTGACGGCGCGGGGCCGCTCCGCCGTCCGCCTCCTCGACGCGGCGGCGTTCCTGCCCCCCGCCCGGGAAGGGGGGAACCTCGCCTTCTTCCGGCCCCCCGCGGGTGGACCGGACCCCCCATGACCCCACCCGCGCGCCCCCGCCCGTCCGGGTCGGCCCGCGGCTCCGGCATCGGGGCGGGCCGCCGTCGCCGCGGCCCGGCCGCCACCGCGGGACGGACCGTCCCGTGACCCGCCCGGCGCCGTTCTCGGTCCTCTTCGACCGGAGCCGGGGGCGGCCGCAGCCGCTGCCGGATCGGATCGAGCGGCTCTACGGGCCGCTCCGGCTGGCTTCCCCCCGGGGACGGCCGCTGGTCGTCGGGAACTGTGCCGCGACCGTGGACGGCGTGGTGGCGCTCGACCGCCGGGGAGCCGCCGGGGGGGCGGACATCACCGGGTTCGACGTCGGCGACCGGATGCTCATGGGACTCCTGCGGGCGGTGGCGGATGTCGTCGTGGTCGGGGCCGGAACGCTCCGGTCGGCGCCGCGCCACCTCTGGACTCCGGACCGGGCCTTCCCCCCGATGGCGACGGCGTACGCGGAGCTCCGCGAACGGCTCGGCAAGCCGGCGACGCCGTGGATCGCCGTCGTCTCCGGGAGCGGCCGGATCGATCCCGCGCTGCCCGTCTTCGCCTCGGGCCGGACTCCGAGCCTGCTCGTGACCACGCGGGCGGGGGCCCGCCGGCGGAGCCGGGAGGCCGCGGTCGGCGGGCTCCGGATCGCGCCCGCGGCCGCCTCGGGCCGGCTGGGCGCGGCAGCGATCCTCGCGGCGCTCCCGGAGTTCCCGGCGCCGGGAATCGTCCTCCTCGAGGGCGGCCCCCACCTCATGGCCCGCTTCCTCGCCGACGGCCTTCTCGACGAGCTGTTCCTCACCGTGGCCCCG
>JAJZDH010000055.1 GCA_021828665.1 Thermoplasmata archaeon | reverse complement strand
AGGAAGGAGGTTCATGTCCGCTAGGACAGATGCCTTCCGAGGATTCAGGAACCCGGCATCAACCGTGCTTGCCACGGTTGTCTAGGTATGGGAGAACGGGAACCCGTACGGGATGCGATGGCCCGGGACGGAGGGGATTTTCTCCGCGATGAAACGGAAGTTCGGGGAGAACACGGTCGGCCGGTCTCCCGTGGGACGGGTCGCCGATGGATATCGGCGCCTGGGGGCGTAGGACGATCTTCGGGAGTGCGGGATGGGCCGTACCCACGGCACCGGGACGACCCCGCCCCTCGAGAAGCCCCCGATGGAGGGGTCCCCTCCTTGCGGTTTCCGGTCGGGTCGTCGACACCCCCCTGACACCCCCCTCCTTCGTTCCTCAGAGCCGGAGCCCCGTCATGGGTTATATACCCCGGCCGCATTCTACGGTTCCGAAGGGGTGCGGAAGATGGCGATCAACGTTGAGGTCACGAAGGAAGCCCAACTCCAGGTCGAGCAGCTCATCAAGGCCCAGAAGCCGGGGACCGGCGTGCGGGTCTATCTTCAGACCGGCGGCGGCGGCGGGTGCGGTTGCGGCAGCGGGGGCGGCGGCTGCGGCAGCGGTGGTTGCGGCTCCTCCGAATCGGCCGGGCCGGCGTTCGGGATGTCCTTCGACCGTCCCCGGACCGGTGACGAGGTCGTGCCGGTCGGCGGTTTCAACGTGCTCGTCGACGCCGGGAGCCGCGAGTTCGTCGACGGGGCCCGGATCGACTTTGTCCAGACGCTGGAGGAATCCGGCTTCAAGATCACCTCCCCGCTCGCCCCGGCGAAACCCGCCTCCGAGGAAGGCGAGGGCGGCGGCTGCGGGTGCGGCTCCGGCGGCGGCTGCTGCTGAACCGACCCCGTCCTCCCCGGTGGGGCCGCGGCGCGGGCGGCCCGGAAGTGGACCGGAAGGACGAGGAAGGGTATCCAACCCCGGGTTCGATCCTTCCGGCGTGACTCCGGATTGGCGGGCGGAACCCCGCCGGCGCGGCGGATCGGCGGCGCCCGGGGTCCTTTAGGAGGGAGGTCCCGGCCTCCGCCCCGTCGGGAGTTCCCTCCCGGAGCGGCGGGGGTTCGCTACGGGGCAGGTTTCCCGCCGCGGTAGGCGGTGAGGAGCCCCCGGACGGTCCGTTCGGGACCGAAGGTGCGGGCCTGCTCCCGGGACCGTCGGGAGGCGGCCTCCCAGGCGCCCGGGGCCGTGAGGCGGTCCAGCGCGCGAAGCCAGGGGCCTGGGTCCTCCGGATTTAGCAACGGTCCGGCCGCCCCCACCACCTCGGGGATGCTGGTCCGGTCCGACGCGACCACCGGCAGCCCCTGGCCCATCGCCTCCACGAGGGGCAGGCCGAACCCCTCGTGGCGGGAGGGGAAGATCAGGACCTCGGACTGCCGGTACACGTCGGTGATCGCCTCCGCCCCGGTGACCACGGTCAGGCGGGCGGTGAGGCCGAGTTCCGCGATCCGGCGACGGGTGGCGGGGGTGGGGTGGCTGACCAGGAGGCCGCGGTACCGGTCGTCGGTGCTCCGGAGGAGCTCGAGGAAAAGCCCGAGGTTCTTGTGGGGCCGATCGGTGGAGACCGCGAGCAGGGTCCAGGGATGCGCGGGGGTCGGCGGCGGGGGCGCGCTCCGGACCGGCCCCTCGGGCAGCAACGAGTAGAGGGGGGCGACGACCACCCGCTCCGGCGGGCAGGGCAGGGTCCGGAGGATCTCTCCCCGGACGAACTCCGTATGGCAGACCACGGCGCGGCTCCGGGCCAGGTACCGGAGGCCGTGGTTGTGGACGAAGGAGGCGCCCCGGGGGTACCACCGGGTCGTCCGCTTGGCGAGATCGGCGATCGACACCACCACGTCGGGGCGGAACTGCGCGAGGGAGGCCAGGTGGACGTCCATCACATGGACGACGTCCGCCGGGATCGACCGGAGCTGCCGGGTGAAGACCGGGAAGAACCGGTTGACCCCGCGCTCCAGATCCCCGCCGGGCGGGATCCGCCGCCCCCAGACGACGGTCCCGTCGTGGGGGTACTCCTCGGCCTGCGACGGATCGATGCACGAGTAGGAGGCGACGGGCCGTCCGGCGGCACGGAGCGCGTGCCGGAGGATCTCGAACATGCGGTAGTGGCCGTCGAACCGGCGGGCATCGTGCACGAGCGCGATCCGGGTCGGTCCCGCGGCCATCCCGCGGAGGACGGGGCGCCCCCGCCATAATCCTTCCCCGGCCGGCTGCGGCTGGAGACAAACCCGTATATCGGGCCGGGACCCTCGACCGGCGCCGGACGCACCGGAGGGGAATCTTGGAAGGCCGAGCCCGGCGGATCCTTCGGGCCCCGGGGTTCTGCCTCGGCCTCGCGGTGGTGGCGTACTTCGCGGTCTCCCTCGCGCTGTCGTACCTGAGGTTCGAGGAGCTCGCCACGACCAACTGGGACCTCGGCATCTTCCAGCAGGCGCTCTGGAGCACGACGCACGGGCGCCCGTTCTACGAGGCCGGCGACTGGGAGTTCTACGGCGCGAGCTCCTTCCTGCAGGTCCACCCCGCGCTCCTCCTCTACCTGATCGTTCCGCTGTACGCCGTGGCGCCGACCGCGCTCACCCTCTTCGGGATCCAGTCGGCGGTCGTGGCGCTCGCCGCGGTCCCGATCTACCTCACCGGCCTCCGGGTCATCGGCCGGCCGGCGCCGGCGCTGTTCGTCGCGGCGCTCTACCTCTCGAGCGCCCCCCTGCTTCTCGCGAACCTCTACGACTTCCACCTGGAATCGTTCCTGCCGCTCGAGCTCTCGGGGCTGTACTACCTGTGGCTGACGGGAAGGTACCGGTGGGGGGCCGCGGTGGCGGCGGCGGCCTGCCTCACGCTCGAGGTGGTCCCGTTCCTGGTGGCGGCGATGGCCCTCCTCTTCCTCCTGCCGGACCTGCGCCGGACCTTCGCCCGGTGGCGGAGCCGAAGCCTCGGCGCGAGGGAGCTCCGGGCCTATCTCGCCCGGCGGGAGGTGCGGTGGGCGTTCGGACTCCTCCTCGGGGCCGTCGCCGCCTACCCGCTCCTGCGGCTGTTCGAATGGGACCTCCTCCCGAACCTCCTCGGGGTGCCGGCCGTGGTGCCGGCGCCGGCCGGATCGGGCACCGTCCGGTCCAACCTGCTCGCCGTCGGCTGGGACTTCTCGTTCTCCCTCGTCTACAAGCTCCGGTTCTGGGTCCTGCTCTTCGGGCTCTTCGCGTTCCTGCCCGCCCTCGCGCCGCGGACGCTCCTCCTGTCGGTCCCCTGGTTCCTGTACACGATCCAGGCGAACCAGATCAGCTGGACGACGCTCGGCTACCAGTACGCGTTCGTCCCGATGGCGGGGATCTCCCTCGCCGCGATCTACGGATTCCGGGCGCTGGAGACGGAACTCCTCCCCCGACTGGCCCGCGGGGGGGCGCGCGCGCGCCGATCCCCCCGGCCCGCGCTCTCCCGGCGGTGGCGACCCGGCGGCGCCGGCCGGCGCCGGGCGGCGGCCTGGGTCGCGGTCACCGCCGGGCTCCTCGCCGCGAACTTCCTCCTGGGACCGCTCGATCCCGCGAACCAGAACCTCTCGAATTCCGTTCCGGGCTACCGGGTCGCCTACGCCGTCCCCCCCGGCTTCGACCGCGCCCGGACGGTGAGCGGCCTCGTGCCGCCCGGCGCGGAGGTCCTCGCCACCACCGACCTCTTCCCGCTCGTCGCCAACGATCGGAACGCCTACGCGCTCCTGTGGACCCCCGCGCCACCCCCCCGGCTGCCGTTCGGCCCCGCCGCCCTCCCGCCGTACGTGCTCGCGTCGAGCGCCTACCTCTTCTCCGTCCCCGGCTGGCTCGCCGATCGTCTCGAGAACGGATCCCTCTACGGGCTCGCCGCCGCGGCCTGGACGACCCCCGCCGGTCCGGTCCTCCTCTGGCAGCTCGGCTACGACGGGCCGGTGCGCGCCCTCGCGCTCCCGGCGCCGTACCCGGTCGTGGAGAGCGGACGGGCGCTCGGGCGGACCATCTTCGGCGCCTCCGAGACGGTGACGGGCGCGCCGTTCCCGACGGCGGTCGGGAGCTCGAACGCGACCGGCGGGCCGTTCGCGAACACCACCCCCACCGACCTCCCGGCCGGCCCGTACACGGTCACCTTCCTCCTCCGCCTCGCCGGCCCCGCCCCCCCGGCCGACGCGGGGGTCGTGGCGGTCGGGGTGAGCGGGTTCGGCGGCGTCCCGTCGTCGGAGCGGGCCGTGGCCGCCGGGACGCTCGCCGGCGGCGGCTGGGTCGCGGTCTCGCTGAGCTTCTCGTCGACCGGGCCGCTCCTCGCGGTCTCGGCGTACGCCGACGGGCTCCTCCGCGGGGCCCCGGTGGAGTTGGACGAGGTGGTCTTCGCGCCGGCCCCGTAGCCGGAGGGCGGGGGTCGGCTACCGCGAAAGCTGCCGGTTCGGCGCCACGACCGCCCCGCGGTCGAACTCCCCGAGCGGGAGCGCCGGGGCAGTAGCCGGGGCCGACGGTTCCCGGTCCTCGAGGTGCGCCCGGAAGATCTCCGTCCAGCGGCGGGCGACCGTCTCGAGCTGGAACCGGGCCGCCTGCCGCCGGCAAGCCGCCGCCACGCCGGCCGGATAGCCGCGGTCGGCGATCCGGCGGGCGGCGAGCACGAACTCCTTCCGGCCGGGGACGAGCCAGCCGGTGATGCCGTCGAGGACGGTCTCGCCCGGCCCCTGGGCCCGGTACGTGAGGACGGGGGTGCCGCACGCCATCGATTCGACCGGGACGAGCCCGAACGGCTCCTCGGTGAACGGAAAGGCGGTGAAGAGGGCGTGGCTGTACAGGTCGGCGAGCGCGTCGTGGCTCACGAATCCGAGCGATTCCACATGGGGCGGCGGCGTGCCGCCCAGCCGGTGCCGGACGTACGAGCCGCTCTTGCCCCCGAACAGGCGGAGCGGGATCCCCGTGGCGATGAGGTCCCGGACGGCGGCCATGTCGGTCTCCTTGCCGAGGTAGACCAGCACGTAGTCCCGCCGCGGGGCGGCGGTGGTCGGTTCGAACGGATGCGGCAGGAAGGTCGGCACCTGGCCGTCGATGGTCAGGCCCCGGCGCCCGTACCAGGCCGCGAGGGACCGGCACGCCGTGTACAGGCGGCCCGCCCGGGAGGCCATGCGGCGGAAGTGCCGGCCGTCGACGAGCCCCACCGCCGGGGCCAGCCCGCGGGCGGCGAGACCGACCGCTCCCCCCAGGTTGGGAAGGACGGACCGGAGGCTGGGGGCGAGCGGCCGCCCCTGCACGTACCAGATGTCGGAGCGGGCCGAGTTCGTCATGGAGAAGTTGACCCGGAGGGGGTCGGTCCCGCGGAGGGACGCCTCGGTGGCCCGGGCGTTCGCCTGACGGAGGGCGTCGCGTCCCCACGAACCCATGAACGACGGGATCTCGTCCCGGGAGCTGCGGATCGGCGGGAACCGGGCGCCGAGCCCGATGGGGAGGACGCCCGCGTCGGTCAGGGCGGCGGCGACCTCCGGGCCGAACGATGGGGCCACGACGGAGACCTCGAAGTCGGCGGTCAGGCGGCGGGCGAGCGGACCGACGACGGTGTACTGCGTGAAATCGGTGGAGAGCAGCGGCTCGGAGAACAGGACCACGGAGTTCGGCATGCTGGGGCGTCGGCCGTTGGGGGGCTCGCGCGACCGACCCGGAGCGCGGGGCCCTACCGGCGTGGACAGAGGCGGTTTCAGCCCCGGAGGTGTATAAGTAACGTTTGGGACAACCGTAGGGGGGTCTCCGAGGGCGCCCGGGGGGTCCCGGAGTCCCCCCCTCCCACGCTCAGAGCTTCTTCAGCGCCTGGACGATCTTCCCCACGGACTCCTGGGCGTCCCCGTACAGCAGCCGGGTGTTGTCCCGGTAGAAGAGGTCGTTCTCGATCCCCGCGAACCCGCGCCCCTGGCCCCGCTTGAGGACGATGACGTTCTTCGCGAGCTCCACATCGAGGATCGGCATCCCGAAGAGCGGACTGCCCTGCCGGTGCGCCGCCGGATTGACCACGTCGTTGGCGCCGATGACGAGGACGACGTCGGTCCCGGTGAATTCGGGGTTGATCTCGTCCCGGTCGAAGAGGTGCTCGTAGCCGACCCCCGCCTCGGCGAGGAGGACGTTCATGTGGCCGGGCATCCGGCCGGCCACGGGGTGGATGGCGAACTTGACGGGGGTCCCCCGGGACTCCAGGAGGTCGCTCAGCTCCTTGACCTTCTGCTGGGCCTGGGCGACCGCCATGCCGTACCCCGGGGCGATGATCACCTTCGAGGCGTAGGCCAGCATGACGGCGACATCGTCCGCCTCGATGGACTTGAGGGAGCCCGTGACCGCGCCGCCCACCTCGTCGGTGGCCCCGAAGGCGCCGAAGAGCACGCTCGGGATGGAACGGTTCATCGCCCGGGCCATGACGAGGGTCAGCAGCGAGCCGGCGGCCCCGACGATCACGCCGGCGACGATCATCGCGTAGTTGCCGATGGCGAACCCGTCGAAGGCGACCGCGAGGCCGGTCAGGGCGTTGAAGAGCGAGATGACGACGGGCATGTCGGCGCCCCCGATCGGCAGCGTCATGAGGAGGCCGAAGAGGAGGGCGAGGAGGAAGAAGAGCGGCAGGAAGAGCCGGACCGGAAGCGGCACGACGCCGGAGTTCGTGAGCACGAGCGCCCCGAAGAATCCCGCAAGGAGCAGGACCACGATGTTCACGACCTGCTGGGCGGAGTAGGTGATCGGCTTCTGGCGCATCCAGCCCTGGAGCTTGAGGAAGGCGATGAGGCTCCCGGAGAAGGAGATCGAACCGATGAGGCCCCCGGCCACCGCCAGCACCGCGGTGTTCGCCGCCGTCCCCGCCAGGAGCTCGACGGCGCTGATGGAGGCGGCCGCCCCGCCGCCCATCCCGTTGTAGATGGCGACCATCTGGGGCATGTCGGTCATCGCCACGCGCTTGGCCGCGAGGTAGCCGAGGCCGCCGCCCACGGCGATCCCGATCCCGATGAGGCCGATGTTCCCGAGCCCGGGGGTCAGGAAGGTCACGACGGTGGCGAGGAGCATCGCCGCGCCGGCCCAGACGATCCCGCTCCGGGCCGTCAGCGGGTTGCTCATGCGGTACAGGCCGATGATGAAGAAGAAGACCGTGGCCAGGTAGACCGGCTCGATGACGAGCTGGGGGTCGACCATCTCAGACCCCCGGGCCGGGCCGGCGGGGCCGGTGGAACATCTCCAGGATGCGCTCGGTGACGACGTACCCGCCCGTCACGTTCGCGGCGCCGAGGACGACGGCGAGGAAGCCGATGGCCTGCTCGAGCGGCGTGGTGGCGAGCCCCAGCGCCACCATGGCGCCGACGAGCACGATGCCGTGGATGAAGTTCGAACCGCTCATGAGCGGGGTGTGCAGCATCACGGGGACCCGGCTGATGACGACGTACCCGGTGAAGGCGGCCAGCATGGCGATGTAGACCGCCGGCCAGACGGTCGACAGATCGGTCATGCCGCCGCTCCGGCGAGGGCGGTGCGGGTGGGCTCGTGCCGGACCTCGCCGGCGGCCACGAGGAGGCTGCCCGAAAGGATCTCGTCGGAGAAGTCCGTCACCCGGCGCCCGTCCCGGTCGATGAGGAGACCGAGGAACGCCTGGAGGTTCTTCGCGTACATCTGGCTCGCGTGGAACGGGACCTGGGCCGGCAGGTTCGTCGGCCCGAGGACCATGACGTCGCCCGACCGCACGGTCGCCCCGGGCTGGGTCAGCTCGCAGTTGCCCCCCGATTCGGCGGCCAGGTCGACGATGACCGCCCCCGGGCGCATCCGGGCCACGGTGGCGGCGGCGACCAGCCGGGGGGCCCGGCGCCCGGGCACGTTGGCGGTGGTGACGACCACGTCGGCCCGGGTCAGCGCGGCGCTCACCATCTCCTGCTCCTTCGCCTTCTCCTCGGCGGTGAGCTCGCGGGCGTAGCCTCCGGCGCCCTCCGCATTGATCTCGAGCTCGAGGAACTTCGCCCCGAGGCTGCGCACCTGCTCGCCGGCGGCGCGCCGGACATCGTACGCCTCGACCTGCGCTCCGAGGCGGCGGGCGGTGGCGATCGCCATGAGGCCGGCGACGCCGGCCCCGAGGACGAGGACGGTGGCGGGCCGGATCGTCCCCGCGGCGGTGGTCAGCATCGGGAAGAACTTCGGGCAGCTGCCGGCCCCGAGCAGCACCGCCGCGTATCCCCCGACGGTGGCCTGGGAGGAGAGAGCGTCCATGCTCTGCGCCCGGGTGATCCGCGGGATGAGCTCGAGGGCGAACGCCGTGAGCTTCCGGTCGCGCAACCGCCGGACCGAATCGAGGTTCCGGGCGGGGTTCATGAATCCCACCACCATCGCCCCCTCCGCGAGGGTCTCGAGGAGCTCCGGCGCCGGAGGCTGCACCGTCAGGACGATCTCGGCCCCGTCGAGGAGCGTCCGCCGGTCCGGGAGAAGCTTCGCGCCGGCCCGGGCAAAGGCGTCGTCCGGGTAGAACGACTCGGTGCCGGCACTGGCCTCGATCCGGACCTCGTGGCCGGCGGCCACCCACTTCTGGGCCACCTCGGGCACGATGGCGATCCTCCGCTCCCCCGGGGTCCTCTCCTTCGGTACCGCGATGACGACCGACATGGTGCGTACCGGCCGCCCGAAGCGGGCAAGGCTATGAGTTTGCCGCCGCCCGGGACTCCCGCCGCCGCGGCGCCGACCCGGCCCCTCCCCCCGGGGGCCCCGACCGGACCGACGGAAGACCCCCCGGCGGGATGCCGGGCCACGGGCCCCCGGGAGCCGGATCCGTCCCCTCCGGTCGCCGACGATGCGGCCCGTTCCCGCGGGCCGGCCCCGGGGGCCCACCGACCCGGATCCGCTCCCCGGCCGGTCCGGGCTCCCGGACCGGAGAGGGGGATCCGGGGAGGGGCCCCGGACCCGCTCCCCCCCGCGCCTCCGGGCCATGGCCGCCCGGGCTCTTTCCGGTCGGTTCGGGAACGCCGGCACCCTCGCATAAATACCCCGACCCTCATACCCGGGACCGAGGTAGCCCCACCGTGAGTCCGGAACGAGCCACCACGAAGCGGGAGGAGACTCCCCCGTCGGATGCCGAGGCGCTGCAGCTGGTCGATCGGATCGCGAGCGAGCTCGAACTGCTCGCCCGCAACGTCGACATCCTCGAGAAGCTCACCGGCAGCCCGCCGATGGGCATCATCCGCCTGAGCGAAGCGCTCCACCTGCCGATCCACAAGGTGCGCTATTCGCTCCACCTCCTGGAACGGGAGGGCGTGATCCAGCCGTCGGCCGACGGGGCCGTCGTGACGGAGAGCGCGGTCGAGTTCTGGGGAGCCCTCAATACCTCGCTCGATCGGATGGCGGCGCTCATCCAGCACCTCAAGGAGCGCGCCGGTGAGCACCAGTCCAAGTCCGCGGCCCGGAAAGGCTATTAGGCCCGCCCTGGGTCAGCGCCGGCGGTGCCGCCGTAGCTCAGCGGCAGAGCGATCGGCTGTTAACCGAAAGGTCAGCGGTTCAAAGGGTCCGGTCCCTCGGGTGGGTCCGGGCCGGGAACTCCGCTCGGCGGCGCCTCCCGTTCCTCGTGGGTGGGCCCGTAGCTTAGCGGTCAGAGCGACCGGCTCATAACCGGTCGGTCGGCGGTTCAAATCCGCCCGGGCCCATAACCACCAAGGTATAAGACCGCACATTTCCTACCCCCGGCCATGCGGATACGGGGGCAGGAGCCGGCCCACGCAGAGCTCGACCGGGATCCGGACCTTCGCTCGTGGTACGAGAACACCGCGAACGGATCGAAGATCACCGCCGACGTTTACCTCCGTCGGCTCCGTGCGTTCTGCGCCCAGATGGGTGTCGATCGTGCCTCGCTCTACGCGCCGAAGTTCAAGGAGACCGACGTACGAGACCTCCTCGTTCGGTTCGTGAACGCCGAGGCGAAGAAGGGCCGGAGCGGGGAGTACATCCGCTCCTCCGTCAAAGCGGTGCGCTCATGGCTTCTCCACCACGGCCGCAGGGTCGAGCTTCCCGTTAAGATCCCGGGCGCAGGTACCGCGCCGTCGCTCGAGGACGAAGACCTCCCAACCCAAGAGCGGCTCAAG
>JAJZDH010000054.1 GCA_021828665.1 Thermoplasmata archaeon | reverse complement strand
TCGAGCCCACCTTCCTGGTCCCTCCCGGGGTCCGGGCCTATTTTCAGGAGGCGGCGGCGCGGGGGGCCCGCCGGGAGGCCGCGTGGCAGGAGCGGTTCCGCGCCTACCGGGCGGCGGCCCCGGAGCTGGCCCGGGAGTTCCTCCGGCGGATGGAGGGGGAGCTCCCGGAACGGTGGGACGCCGGGCTACCGGAGTTCGCGGCGGCGTCGCCGGCGCTCGCGACCCGGGAGGCCTCCGGGCGGGCGATGCAGGCGATCGCGGCGGCGGTCCCCGAGTTCCTCGGCGGTTCGGCCGATCTCAACCCTTCGACGAAGACCTATCTGGAGGGGGGCGGCGACCTCTCCGGCGCGGGGCCTTCCGGAAGGAACCTCCATTTCGGGGTCCGGGAGCATGCGATGGCGGCCATCGTGAACGGCCTCGCCCTCCACGGGGGGATCCGGCCGTTCGGCGCCACCTTCCTGATCTTCTCCGACTACGCCCGGCCGGCGATCCGGCTGGGGGCGCTCATGGGGTGCCGGACGGTCCTCGTGCTGACCCACGACAGCATCGCCCTCGGGGAGGACGGCCCGACGCACCAGCCGATCGAGCAGATCGCGTCGCTCCGGGCCATCCCCGGGTATACGGTGATCCGTCCGGCCGATGCGAACGAGACGGTGGCCGGATGGCGGGCGGCGATGAAGGCCCCCGGCCCCGTGGCCCTCGTCCTGTCGCGCCAGAAGCTGCCGGTGCTGGATCCGGACCGCTTCCCCACCACCGCCGGTCCCGCCCGCGGAGGATACGTCCTGGCCGAGGCCTCGGGAGCCTCGCCGCAGGTCCTCCTCCTCGCCACCGGCGCCGAGGTCCACCTCTGCCTCGCGGCGCGGGAGCGGCTCGAGGCGGAGGGGGTCCCGACCCGGGTCGTGTCGTTGCCCAGCCTCGAGATCTTCGCCCGCGAGTCCGAGGAGTACCGGCGCTCGGTCTTGCCGCCCGGCGTGCCGCGGGTGGCGGTGGAGGCGGCGAGCGGGTTCGGGTGGGAACGGTGGACCGGTCCGGGGGGGGCCGTCCTCGGGATCGACCGGTTCGGGGCCTCCGCTCCCGGCGAGGTCGTCCTCCGCGAGTACGGGTACACTCCGGAGAACGTGGCGCGGATCGCCCGTTCCGTGCGCCCCGGGGCACGGAGCTAGGGGGCGGGGTCTCCGGATGACGACCCCGACCCCCACGGTGGACGCCTGCCTCGCGGCCTGGCAGGAGGGCCACGCCGCCGCGCGGATCTGGGAGCGCGACCCGACCTTCTGGCCGGAGGCGGCCGCGGACTCCGTCGCGTCGCGGCTCGGATGGCTCGACCTGCCGGGAAACTCCTCGGAGAGGGTGGGCGAGTGGGAGCTGTTCGCGGAGGTGATCCGGGACGAGGGGTTCCGGTACGCCGTGGTCCTCGGCATGGGCGGGTCCAGCCTCGCTCCCTCGCTCTTCTCCCGGGCGTTCGCGTCGGCCGGCCGCCCGCTCGAGCTCCGCATCCTCGACCTGGTCCATCCGGAGGCGGTCCGCGGCATCGTGCCGGCGGGGGAGCTCGGCCGCACCCTCTTCCTGGTGTCGAGCAAGTCCGGCACCACCCTCGAGCCGAACGCAATGTTCCACTACTTCTGGTCGCAGGTGGCGCTCGCCTCCCCGCAGCCGGGCCGGCAGTTCGTGGCGATCACCGATCCGGGCACCCCGCTCGCGGAGCTCGCGCGGCACCGCCACTTCCGCCGGTGCTTCGAGGCTCACGCTTCGGTCGGCGGACGGTACAGTGCGCTGAGCGCCTTCGGGCTCGTGCCGGCGGCGCTCGCGGGAGCGGACCTCGAGAGGATCCTGGCGTCGGCCCGGGCCATGGCCCGTTCCTGCGGCGCGGCGGTCCCCGCCGCCGAGAATCCCGGCCTCCGCCTGGGAGCCTGGCTGGGAACGCTCGCCCGGGCCGGCCGCGACAAGCTCACCGTGGTCGCGGCGCCCCCGTGGGAGGGCTTCCCCGAATGGGTGGAACAGCTCGTGGCGGAGAGCACGGGCAAGCGGGGTCGCGGGATCATCCCCATCGCCGGGGAGATCGACCCGTTCGCCACCGGCGCCGCCTCCGACCGGCTCCTGATCGTCCTGGAATCCACCGACCGGATCGACGGTCCCCAGGAAGAGCGGCTGGCCCGGGCGGCGTCGGTCGGGATCCCCTCGCTCCGCGTTTCGCTGGCCGCCCCCGAGGAGCTCGGCGGGGAGTTCTTCCGATGGGAGTTCGGCGTGGCCGCGGCCGGCAGCCTCCTCGGGATCGACCCGTTCGACCAGCCGGACGTGGAGATCGCGAAGGAGCTCGCCCGCGCCGCCCTCCGGCCACCGGGGGCGACGGCCCGGCCGGGCCCCGCGGAGGAGGTCGTCGACGCCGGCAGCGGGACGGCGCTCGAGCGCGCCGTACGGAGGTGGCGGGAGCTCCTCCGGCCCGAGGACTACGTGGCGATCCAGGCGTACCTGCCGGGGGATGCGGCGACGGCGGCGCAGCTCCTCGAGCTCCGGCGGGCGCTCCGGGAGCGCTTCGGACGGCCCACCACGCTCGGGCTCGGCCCGCGGTTCCTCCATTCCACCGGCCAACTCCACAAGGGCGGCCCGCCGAACGGCCTCTACCTGCAGATCCGGGACCGGCCCCGGACCGACCTGACGGTCCCCGGGCTCGGGCTGACCTTCGCCCGGATCCTCGCGGCGCAGGCGGCGGGCGATGCGGAGGCGCTCCGTGAAAAGGGGCGTCGCCTTCTGGTGGTCGACGTCGGCGAGGACCGCGGTCGCGGCCTGGAGGCGCTCACGGAGGCGATCCGGGCCGGAACCGGTCCCCGGAAGTAGTGGAGGCAAACGATGGAAATCGGGATGGTCGGCCTGGGTCGGATGGGCGGCGGGATGGCGGCCCGGCTGGCGGCCGGGGGCCACCGGGTGGTGGTGTACGCCCGGAGAGCCGAGCAGATCGCGGCGCTCGTCCGGGAGGGGGCGGTGGGGGCCGACTCCTTCGACGGGCTCGTCCGGGCCCTCGCCGCCCCGCGGGCGGTCTGGCTGATGCTTCCGGCCGGGGCGGCCACCGACGCCGCCCTCCGGGAGCTTTCCGGCCGGTTGGCCCCGGGGGATCTCGTCGTGGACGGCGGGAATTCCAACTACCGGGATTCCCAGCGGCGGGCGGCCGAGTTCGCCCGGGCCGGTCTCGGCTACGTCGATGTGGGGGTGAGCGGCGGGATCTGGGGCCGGACGGAGGGATATTCCCTCATGGCGGGCGGACGGATCGAGGAGACCGACCGGCTGCGGCCGCTCTTCGCGACCCTCGCCCCCACGCCCGACTCGGGCTGGGGGCGCGTCGGCGGCCCGGGCGCCGGGCACTTCGTCAAGATGGTCCACAACGGAATCGAGTACGGCCTCATGGAGGCGTACGCCGAGGGGTTCGCGGTCCTGGACGCGAAGAAGGAGTTCGACCTCGACCTCGCGGACATCGCCCGCATCTGGCAGCGGGGCAGCGTCGTCCGCTCCTGGCTGCTCGACCTCTGCCGGGCGGCGCTCGAGGACCGGGGGACCCTCGACGCGATCGCGCCGCGGGTCGCCGACTCCGGCGAAGGACGGTGGACCGTCGACGAGGCGATGGACCTCGGCATCTCCGCCCCCGTCATCACGCTCGCCCTCGAACGTCGGATCCGATCCCGGGAGACGGACCCGCTCGCCGAGAAGCTCCTGGCGGCCATGCGCCAGCGGTTCGGGGGCCACGCCGTCGCCTCCGAGGCCCCCCGCCGCGACCCCCCCCGCGAGGCGGAGTCCCGTGGCTGACCGGCGACGACGGGGCCCCGGCGGGCGGCGCGGCCCGCCCCGGGGCGCCGGGGAGCCTGCCGGGCCGGATCGGAGATCGGCGCATCCGCTCGAACCGCACCTCGTCGTGGTCTTCGGAGGCACCGGCGACCTCGTGGCGCGGAAGCTCCTGCCCGCGCTGTGGGACCTGGTCCGGCCCGACCCCGCGGCGGCGGTCCACGTCCTCGCGCTGGGACGGCGGGAGATGGAGGAGGCCGGGTACCGGAGCTGGGCGGCCCGCCGTTTCGGGGACCGGGGCCGGGCCGCTCCGGCACCGTGGCGCCGATGGGCGGCGGACCACCTCCACTACGAGAACATCGGGTCGGAGACCCCCGCCGATTTCCAGCGTCTCGCGGACCGGATCCGCGGCATCGAGGCCGGCCACCGGCTCCCGGGCAACCGGCTCTTCTACCTCGCCCTGCCCGCCCCGGCGTTCGGGCCCGTCCTCGACGGGCTCGGGGCCGCCGGCCTCGCCCGGGCCCCCGGCTGGTGCCGGCTGGTGCTCGAGAAACCATTCGGTCGCGACCTCGCCTCCGCCCGGGCGCTCAACGAGACGATCCACCGGCATTTCCGGGAGTCCCAGGTGTTCCGGATCGACCATTACCTCGGCAAGGAGACGGTGCAGAACCTGCTCGTCTTCCGGTTCGCGAACATGCTGTTCGAATCGGTCTGGAACCGGGACCGGGTGGAGCATGTGGAGATCACGGTGGCCGAAGACCTGGGAGTGGAGCACCGGGCCGGCTACTACGACCAGACCGGCGCGCTCCGCGACATGGTGCAGAGCCACCTCCTGCAGTTGCTCATGCTCACCGCCATGGAGGTGCCCGGCTCCCTCGATGCGGACGAGGTGCGCAACGAGAAGGTCAAGGTCCTCCGGGCGATCCGGCCGATCCGGCCCGAGGACGCCGTCTTCGGGCAGTACGCCGCCGGACGGACCGGGGGCCGGCGACGGCCCGCCTACCGGGCGGAGGAGGGCATCCCCCGGAACTCCCGGACGGAGACGTACGTCGCCCTCCGCCTGTCGATCGACACCTGGCGGTGGCACGGCGTCCCGTTCTTCCTGCGCACCGGAAAGCGGCTCGGCGGGAAGCTCACGGAGATCGTCGTCCGGTTCCGGGAGCCGCCCGTCTGGTTCTTCCCGCGGTCGGGGTCGCCGGCGATCCGGGCCAACACCCTCACCATCCTGATCCAGCCGGGCGAGGGGTTCGAGCTCGCCATCGAGATCAAACGGCCGGGCCCCGAGATCCGCCTCGTCACCCAGCGGCTCCACTTCCGGTACGACGAGGCGTTCGGCCCCCTCGAGGACGCCTACCCCGCCCTCCTCCGGGATGTGGTCGCGGGGGACCCCAGCCTCTTCGTCCGGGCCGACGAGGTCGAAGAGTCCTGGCGGGTCGTGGATCCGCTCCTCGCCCGGCGCTCGGTCCGCCTCCTGTATCCCGCGGGGAGCTGGGGGCCGGCCGCGGCCACCCGGCTCCTCGGACGGGACGGGCACTCATGGTCGACGCCGTGATCCCGGCCCGGGCGCGGGCGTTCGCCACCTGCCGGGAGGCCCAGGAGGCGGTGGTCGCCCACCTCCGGGCGGCGGCGCGCACCGCCCTCCGCGCGCGCGGCCGCTTCCTCCTGGCGCTCTCCGGCGGCGCGACGCCGGGGCCGGTCTTCGCCCGGTTGGGGCACGGGCCGGACCCGGTCGACTGGGGGCGGGTCCACCTGGCGTGGGTGGACGAGCGGGCCGTTCCCCCCTCGGACCCACGGAGCAACTTCGGGTCGGCCTGGCGCCACGGGATCGCCGATCTCCCGGTGCCGCCGGCGCAGATCCACCGGATCCACGGGGAGGAGCGCCTACTCTCCGTGGCACGGAACCGGTACGAGCGCGACCTCTCCGATCTCTTCGGAGGTCCGCCCGCCGGACCGGGCCGCGGGTTCGATGCGGTCCTCCTCGGCATCGGGCCGGACGGCCATACCGCGTCGCTCTTCCCGGGCGCCGCCTCCCTTTCGGCGGAGGGACGGTGGACCGTGGAGGAGCCGAACCCCGCGCAGGAACCGCGGGTCCCCCGCATCTCCCTCACCCTGCCGGCGCTCCGGTCGGCGGCCCAACGGATCTTCCTCGTGTGCGGGGCCGAGAAGAGGCCGATCCTGGACCGGATCCGCGCGCCCTCCCCGGGCACGGCCCTCCTGCCCGCCGCGACGGTCGGCGCCATGGCGCCGAGCTACTGGTTCGTGGACGCCGCCGCCGCCCCGGAAGGATAGGAAGGGAAGGACCGGTCGGGGGCCCCGCCCGTTTCCGCCGCTCCGCCGAGGGGCCCGGCGCCGGCGGTTCGCGGGGTCGTGCCGACCCGGCCTCGGGATCGCCCGGCCGTACCGGCCGGGGCCGGCGCCCGCCCGGAGCTCGAAAACCCCCCGGGAGGGAGTCGCCGGCCCGATCGAACGGCGCGCCCGGGAAAGGCGGGGACGACCCGAACGCCACGACGGACCCCCCCGCGGACCGCGCCGCCGGAAGGGGGTCCCCCCGCTCCGGCCACGAACGCGGTCGGAGCCGGGAGGTGCGCGGTTCTTTAAGGGAGGACGCCTGACCCGCCGTAGCCATGGCGAAGAAAGGTCGGGGATCTGCGCCGGTTTCGGCGTCCTCCCCAGAGGAGAGCTCGAAGAAGGGAACGCCGGTCCGGTGCGTGGGCGAGGATTGCCGCGCCACCACGCTCCTGGTATTTCCGGGGTCCGGCCCGTTCGTGGGGGCGCAATTCAAGGACAAGGGCTGGTCGGCCCTGAACGAGCCCGACAAGGGGGAGATCGTCTTCGCCTGTCAAACCTGCTTCGTCAAGGAGATGGAAGAGTCCGAGGAATCGGACGACGACCTCGACGACGAGGACGCGTAGCGCCCGACCGCGGCGGCACGGTCCACCGCGCGCCCGGTCCCGGGGCGCGCCGGCCACCGGCCGGCCCCGGACCCACCTCCGGATGGCGGAGTGGTGCCAGCGTTCGGCACCGAGACCGGAGGCAAGGGACCGTGCGTGCGTTCGGGGGTCGACGGGTCGGGAGTCCGGTGCCCCACCGACGGGGAAGGCGTGCGGGACCCCCAAGGGCCACATGACGGCGATCGCCCGACGGTTTTCCGGTCGGCCCGTTCGGCCGGGAGGGCGGCGCGGCCCTGCGGGCCCACGACCCCCGCCGGCGAGACCGGCGCGCAACCCATTTCCCCTCCGGGACGGTCGGGGGGATCATCATGGCGCCCCGACCGCCCCCACCGGCCCTCTCCGCCCCCGACCTCGTGGGCCCGATCTCCATTCTGGATCAGCCCATCTCCGGCCCACGATCGAACCGGAGGGCCCGGAGTCGACCCTATAGCCACGTCCGGATCGAGATGGATCTGGCGGGACCGGGCGTCCGGATCGGCGCCTCCGCCTTCCTCGATCGTCTGGAGACCTTGCTCGCCGAACGGGAGATCGTCGAATCGGCCGACCTTCTCCGTCTCACGGCGGCCACACTGCATGCGTTGGCCGCCCGGCGGTTCCGGTGGATCGAGGATTGGGAGATCGAACCGGGGGGCCGGTTACCCTCTCCGGCGGGGACGGGGGGAACCCGGGGGGTCGAAGCCCCGGTCGGGGATCTCCTGGCGGCCATCGATGGCGGGGCCTGGGCCGCGGGGGCCAGGTCCCGGAGATTTTCCGTCCGGGTATCGGATCGACGCGGCAACCATGTGGAGGCGGTGGTTCGTCGGGTCCATCGCCAGCGTCGGCACGCCCTTTCCCTCGATCTCCACGGATCGTGGACGCGGGCCGCCGTCGATGCGCTGACCGGATCCCTGGGATCCCGTCTGCCGGTCTCGCACACGACCCTCACCAAAGTTCAGTACGAATGACCGCCCCCGCCCCACGGCGGGGCGGCGCGGGGCGGAGGATGGGGATCCGCGGTACGATCGGGCAACGGCGCCCGTCCCCGGGGGCCCGCGGGAATCCGAACGGGCACGACCTCCCGGTGCCGGGGCCGACGGCCCGGAAGGCGCGGCGGCCGCCGTTCGAGCCGCACCCTTAAGAGCCCCGGCCTTCCCTGAACGGTACGGACCCCCGGGAGACCGGGGTTCTCCCGGCCGACTTGGAATGAACGATCCCCACGAACCCGCACGGGCCAGCATCCCGTGGATCTATCTGAGCACCATCTCCTTCTTCCTCGCCGGAGGCGTTTTCTACCTGTACCTGGCCCGGGCGATCCCGACGGGAGAGGTCGGGACCATCGTGGTCCTCTCGGCGGTGGCGGCGATCGTGAGCGCCGCCTGTTCTCTCGGACTGGGATCGGGGTTCCAGCATTTCCTCTCCTACCACCTCGGCCTGTCCGACCCCACCTCGATCCGGGCGCTGGTCCGGAGCTCCCTGGTCGCGACGCTGGTCCTCTCGGTCACCGCCGCCGGAGTGACCATCGCCCTCGCCGGGGCGCTCAGCCGCCTCTTCTTCCACTCCGCCGCCTACACCGGGCCGCTCGAGCTCCTGGGTCTGTTCAGCGGTCTCAGCACGGCCGTCACCGTCCTCCAGTCGGTTCTCCTCGGGCTCCAGAGATTCATCCTCTACTCGGCCGTGGCCATCACCGGGAACGTGGCCACGTACGGCATGGCCGTGCTGCTGCTCGCGATCCGGCCCGGCATCGACTCGGTGGTGGAGGGATGGGCGATCGGCGCCGGCCTCGCCTGCGCCCTCTACCTCATCGGGATCCGGCGGTACCCCGGGCCGGCGGCCGGTACGTCCCCGCCGACCGAGCGCGCCGCGGGACTGTACCGTTCCGTCCTCCTGTATTCCCTTCCGCTGTTCGCCTCGGCGCTCATCGGCACGGGGACCACGTACGTGGACCGTCTCGTCCTGGCCTCGATCGCCGATCTCTCGAGCGTGGGCATCTACAACTACGCCATCCTCGTCGCCGCGGGCAGCCTCTTCGTCGTCAGCCCGTTCGGCACCCTTCTCGTGCCGAAGATTTCGGAGCTTCTGGGGGCCGGGAATCTCCACGGGATCCGGTACGTCAGCCGCACCGCCGGGTCCCTCGTGGTCCTGGTCTATGTGCCCTTCGCCCTCGGATTGGCGGCGCTCGCCCCGATCCTCCTGCGGATCCTCGCCGGACCGGGGTTCGTCTCCGCGAGCCTGCCCATGGCGGTCCTGCTGATGCTCACCGCGGTGTTCATTCCCTACGCCGTCCTGAGCAGCCTCGCGGCCGGCATCCGGCGCACCGACGCCCTCGTCAAGGCCTCGGCCTCCGCGCTCGTGATCAATATCGTCCTATCGGTGGTCCTGGTGCCACGATGGGGCATGCTGGGCGCCGCCCTGGGGAACTCCGCGATGTCCTGGGCGGCGTTCGCCGTCCTGTACTTCGAGCTCCGGGGCAGCGGGCTCGTCCAGTTCGACCTCTCCGCGCTCCTCCGCATCTGGCTCGCGTCGGGCGCGATGGCCCTCACCGTGGCGGTGCCGCTGCTCGTGACGGGATACGACCTCGCCCACGTGGTCCTCTTCGTCGGTGCGGCCATCGGGGTGCTGCTGGTGGCGCTCCGGGAGTTCGGGGCCCTGAATCCGGACGTGACCGCCTTCCTCGCGAAGGCGTTGCCCCGGAGGCTCCGCGGGCTTCGGCCCCTCCTCTGCTGGATCGCCGGCTGCCACGCCCCCTGCGGTCACGAGCTGGCCCCCTTCCGCCATGTCTCCTCGTAGGTGCCAAGGCCGCCCGGATCCCTCCCTCGCACCGCCCCGTCGGGGTCCCGGGAGCCCGCCACCGCCCTGGGGGGGATGGCTCGCCACGGGGATTGCACCGGGCCCCCCGGGTCGGCCGGACGGACCGGTCGGCGGGAGCCGCGGCGAACCGGTCCGAGTGTGGACGGGGAGTCCGGAGGCTCCCGGCACCCTATTGCTGACCGTAAGCCTTGCGTAGACCCCCGTACGGCCCACTGATCTCGGGAATTCACCTCGACCGAAGGATTCATTAGGTACGTCCCACTATGGGACGTACGTGTCCTACCTGAAACGGAAACCTCGGAAGCTCGCCGATGGCTCGGTCCAATCCTACTGGTACAAGTGCGAAGCCTACCGCGACGACAAGGGTCGCCCCCGAGAGAGGGTCCTCGAGTACCTCGGCACCAACCCCAACGTCCGCAACTTCCCGTTGGACCCGCCCCTCGCCCGCAAGGTGGCCGCCGTGGTCGCTGAGCCCCGTTCCCCCATCGACATGAGGGCGAAGCTCAAGGGCCTCGGCCTGGAGGTCCCCTTCCTCCCAAAGCAGCTACTGTTCCTCAACACCCCCCCCCTCAGGCGCCTCGCTCTCCGTGTCGAGTGACCTCGGTCCGCTCGAGCCGATCCGCAACGAGC
>JAJZDH010000053.1 GCA_021828665.1 Thermoplasmata archaeon | reverse complement strand
CGGACCTATGCTCGACTGAAGAGCGTCCACGAGACGGCGAGGCGGCGTGGGCAGCAGTTCCTGCAGATCGTGATGGAGGCGCTCACCCGAACCCCCGAGGGTCAGCTCTCGACGAGCCGCTCAACCGCGTGAACTGATACGCCGGCGTCTCGACGGTGATCCTGGGCACCGTGTCGGAGTACCGTACCACCCTCCCGCTTCCCCCGACTCCTCCGGTCTCGCCGAACGGCACTCAAATCGTCGACCAGTTCCTCGAGATTGAGAACTCCACGGGGGCGGTGCTGTACAGCACTTCGGTGGGATCCTCGTGCGGCAGCGGCGGCAGCGTCTGTTTCGCTCCCTCCGGTTTCGCCGGCGGGTATTCTCCGGAAAGCGAGAGTCCCGGGCCATCGGTGATCAGTTCCTTCGCGGTCGAGCTGAGCCTTCTGCTTCCTCTGATGGCGCTCCTGGTCACGTACTGGAGCTACGCGCGACCGCGGCTGACGGGAACGCTCGAGCCGGTGCTGGTACGCCCCGTCACCCGGAACGGGATCTTCCTCGTTCGATACGGGGTCGTCGGGTGCGTCCTGCTCGTGGCCGCCCTTGCCGAGGTCCTTCGTTTCGATCTCGGCGTGACCGTCGTCCTGCGAGAGCCGCTGCCGGCGAGCTTTCTCGGGCCCCTCGTGGGCGGGCTCGCCGTCGCCGGGGTGGGGTTCGCCGGTCTCGTCTTCCTCAGCGCCCATGCGTTCCGCTCCACCGGACCGGTCCTCGCCGTGGGCATCGGATGGCTTCTGACCCTCTCCCTGTTCTTCGGGGAGCTGCTGGACCTCGCGCTCTATTTCGTGAGCGGGGGGACCGGGGCGGTGCTGAACCCCGGCACGAGCGGGGACGTACTCGTGCGGGCCCAGCTCTTCGCACCCCCCCAGATCCCGAACGTCGTGATCGGCCTGCTCACCGGGTTTTCGAACCTCGGCGCTCCCTCGGGGAGCTGGGCTTCGGCGGGGATCTCTCCGGCCATCACCGGGCTCGCTGCCGCCGTGTGGCTGGTCGTCCCCTTCCTGATCACCTACCGGTGCGTGACCCGCCGCGATTGACCGGCCGGGCGCGTCCCGACGGGACCGAGAGGTCCTCCAGGGCGGACGGGAGATCGTCCTCGGGGCCTCGCCCGTGGGTTTCTCCCCACCGCGAGCCTCCCCCGCGAACCCCATCGAGCGGCGGGGACGGAGGATCCTCGAGCCGCGGGAGGTCGCGGCCCTTGGTCGGGCCCCATCCTCGGACCGGGCCACAGTCCGAGCCGCACCGGAGCCGGGGACCCGGTCCCCGACCGGGACCGTCGCGCGGGACTCGGGAGTGCCCGGCACCTCCGCGGCCGCGGGGCGGGCGGATCGCCCGGCCGGCCGGACCCCAGCGGGCCGACCGACAGCTACATATCTCATGTCGATATGCATCAACATGATAATGGCCGCGAAGCCCGACCCGGCGCTCGTCGAACGGTTGGAACGCCTCGGCGGCGAGGACTCTTCCGGCTGCGTTCCCGAATACCGGGACCTGGCCGAGGAGGTGCTCCGCACGCCGGATTTTCCCGGCGCCCTCAAGCGGATCAAGGCCCTGGCGGACGCGAACCGTCTCCTCGCGGTCGCTCTTCTCAAGCGCCGCTCGGAGCTCTGCGCGTGCGAGATCCAGGCCGCCACCGGTCTCACCCACGCGACCGTGAGCCACCACATGTCGATCCTGGCCGATGCCGGGATCATCTCGGCCCGGCGCGAGGGGAAGTGGATGTACTATCGACTCGCCGAAACGACGGGGGTCCGCATCCCATGAACGGGGGCCCATGGAGCGAAGTGTCCGTCGATCGCCGAAGGAGCCGGGTTCGCGACCGGTACGGAGTCACCGCCTCGAGCGGCCCCCTCGCCGTCGTCCCCTCGGTCGCCTCCGGTGGCGAGGAAGGTTCCGGGGCGTCCGGCGGCGAGGATGCGACCGTATCCGGACCGTTGGCTCCCACGGCCGGGCCTCTCGCCGACCTCCCGGAAGGGGTGATTCTCGGCCTCGGCGGCGGGAGACCGACGGCCATTCTCGACCTCCAACGGCCCCGACCCCCCGGGGCCCGGAACGCGGAGCGGGCACCGACGGCTTCCTGGCGGCGGAGAAGGCGGGGAATCCAGGTCCGGTCCTCGGGGTCGACATGACGGCCCCGAGGCTCGCGAAGGCCCGGAAGAACGCCGCGACGGGCGGGTACCGGAACGCGACGTTCCGCCGCGGAGAGATCGAACCTCTCCCGGTCGCCGGCCCCTCCGTCGATCGGGTCGGCGCCCACGCCGTCCGCCACCTCGCTCCCGAGAAAGGTCGGGTCGACCGGGCGGCGTTCCGCCTCCTGCGCCCCGGGGGCCGGTCCGCGATCTCCGATGGGGTCGCGACGCGCCCGATCTCCCCGAGGGAATGGGCGGACCCCACCCGGTGGTCCTCCTGCGGATCGGGAGCCCGGGAGGTTCCGGCGGCACTCTCGCTCCTTGGGCGGGGGGGGTTCCACGACTTCCGGGTGGACCTCCGATCGACTGGGACCGCTTTCGGATTCCTCGGCGACCCGGACTCCCATGGCATCGTCTCCGCCGACGTCCGGGCGACGGAGCCGCGGGGGGGGTGAAGGACATGGCCGACCGGATCGTCCTGTTCGTCTGCGTCGAAAACGCCGGTCGCTCCCTGATGGCCGAAGCCCTCTTCCATCGGGACGCGCCGGCCGGGTGGCGGGCGGTGTCGGCGGGCACCCGACCCGCCGCCGGGCCCAACCCCCGGACGGCGGCCATGCTGGAAGAGATCGGCCTCGGGATGCCCCACCACCCTCCGCAGCTCCTCACTCGCCAGATGATCGAGGAGTCCGCGATCCGGGTGACGATGGGGTGTCTCGACGACGCCGCCTGCCCCGCCCGGCTGAAGGAACGGGAGTATCGCGACTGGGGGCTCCCGGACCCGGCGAAGCTCGACGATGCCGGGTTCCGCGAGGTCCGCGACCGACTCCGCGGTCTCGTGGAGGGGCTCGTTCGGGAGATCCGATCGGGCGAGACGACGCCGGCCCCCGGCCGGGGGCCTCCTCGATGACGGCGTCGCTCGCCACGCGCTCGTTGGCCGAGCTGGTGGGGACCGCGATGCTCGTCGGGATCGGGTGCGGGGCCATCGTGGCCGGCGCGGACGCGGGGGGTGTGGGCCAGTGGGTCCTTGCGGTCTCCTGGTTCCTGGCGGTGCTGCTCCCGGTGGTCGCCTTCGCCCGCGTCTCGGGGGCCCACCTGAACCCGGCCGTCACGCTCATGCTGGTCGGGTCCCGCCGCTTCCCGGTCCGCGAGGCCCCTCCGTACATCGCCGCCCAGTTCGCCGGGGCGTTCGTGGGAGCCGGGGTCGTCCTGCTCTCGCTCGGGGGGGCGGCGCACGTGGGCGCGACCCTGCCGCGAGGGGACAACCTCCCCCGGACGTTCGTCGACGAGCTCGGATTCACGGTCGCGCTGCTGCTCTCGGTGGTCTACCTATCGTGGCCCCAGAAGGTCGTCAAGGCGTGGGAATGGTTCCTCCCCGCGATCGTGGTGGGGGTCTCGACGTATCTCATCGGGCCCTGGACGGGGAGTTCCCTCAACCCCGCCCGAACGTTCGCCCCCGCCGTCCTGTCCGGGGATTACCTCGGGATCTGGGTCTACTTCTCCGCGGCGCTCGTGGCCGCGGCCTTCGGCGCGGCGTTCGTTTGGGTCTTCGAACCGTCGCCGATCCGGGCCCCCGACCCGCGGAACCCCGAGACCACGGGCCTGCCGGCGGAGTCGGGCGGCCGGCGGGGGTTCGACCCTCGGAGGTTCCCGTCGGGAGCCCCGCGCGACGCGGGGGGATCGCGCGAAACCCGGGAACTCCCGTTGGGGGGCCCGCCACGGTTCGACGGACGAATCCCCGATCCGCTCGAAGCCGCGGAGGGCCGGCGACGCCGGACTCTCCCCGGGACCCCTAATCGTCGCGCGGGAGCCGCCCCGTCGACGACACCGCCCGCAGCAGCGGGCCCCGGCGGGCCGGGAACGGCGGGGGCCGCGGACCGGACTGCTCGGTGAGGAACTGGGCCGCGAACCGCTGCGCCGCCCCCGGGTCCTCCGCGCTGAGGCCACGGAGGAATCCGCGGGCCAGCTCCGTGAGGACCCCCCGGGGGGGTCCGGCACCGACCGCGGCGCCTTCCGGTCGGGAAGGGAACGGAACGCCCATGCACCTGTTCGACCCGCGACCCCACTTTAAAGGGACCGGCTCCAGTCGAGGAGAGGGACCATGACGGCTCAGCCAGCGACCGCGACGCCCGCCCCCCGGGGGACTTCCCTGCCCGAATGCCCGCCGGTGGCGGCCCCATGACCGGGAGCGCCCCGCCGCTCCGGCCGGCCGCCTCCGCCGGACCCGCCGCCCGGGGGGTCCGGATCGTGACCCCGATCCCGGGGCCCCGCGCGCAGGCGCTCATCGCGGAGGACACGCGGTTGCTCATGACGAGCACCAAGAGCGCCCCCATCGCCGCCGCCGCGGCCCAGGGGGTCTTCATCGACGACGTCGACGGGAACCGCATCCTGGACTTCACGAGCGGCGTCGGGGTCCTCAACGTGGGCCACTCCCATCCCGCCGTCGTCCGGGCCGTCCAGGAGCAGGCGGGCCGCCTGATGCACTTCGCCGGGACCGACTACTACTACGAGGTCCAGAACCGGCTCGCCCGGAAGCTCACCGAGATCACGCCGGGGACGTTCCCGAAGAAGGTCTTTTTCACCAACAGCGGCACGGAGAGCGTGGAGGCGGCGCTCAAGCTCGCCCGCTTCCAGAAGCGCCGTCCGCTCACCATCGGCCTCCTCGGCGGCTTCCACGGCCGCTCCATGGGCGCGCTCACGATGACGGCGTCGAAATCGACCCAGCGGGCCCGGTTCGACGCGTTCGCGGGCGGCGGCCAGCACATCCCGGCCCCGTACTGCTTCCGCTGCCCGTACAAGCTCACCTACCCGAGCTGCGACCTGTACTGCGCGAAGATCCTGAAGGAGCTCTACTTCGACACCTCGATCCCCCCCGACGACGTCGCCGCCTTCATCGCCGAGCCGGTCCTCGGCGAGGGCGGCTACATCGTCCCCCCGCCGGGCTGGCACCGGGCCATCCGCTCCATCCTCGACGAGCACGGGATCCTCTTCATCTCCGACGAGGTCCAGGCCGGCATCGGGCGGACCGGCCGCTGGTGGGGCATCGAGCACCACGGGATCGTGCCGGACATCGTGACCACCGCGAAGGCGCTCGGCGGCGGCCTGCCGATGGGCGCCATCGTCTTCCGCGCCGACCTCGACTACCCGTACCAGGGCGCCCACTCCAACACCTTCGGCGGCAACCTGGTGAGCGGCGCCGCCGCGCTCGCGACGGTGGAGGTCATCGAGCGGGAGCGGGTCCTCGAGAACGCCGCCCGGCAGGGAAGCTACCTCCTGGAGCGGCTGCGGGAGCTCCAGGGCAAGTACCCCGTCCTCGGCGACGTGCGCGGCATCGGCCTCATGGTGGGCACCGAGTTCGTCCGCTCCGGCACGGACCGGTCGCCCCACGTCGCCCTCCGGGACCGGATCATCGAGGAGGCGTACCGCCGGGGGCTCCTCCTCCTGCCCTGCGGACGGAGCGCGATCCGGTACATCCCGCCGCTCATCATCCGCGGCGAGGAGATCGACGAGGCGGTGGAGATCCTCGAGGCGGCCCTCGCCGCCGCGCTCGCCGCGGAATGAAGGTCGGGCGCCGGGCCGGCGCGTCGGTGGAGCTCGTCGACCTCCCGACCCCCCGGATCGGGCCCGGCGAGATCCGGGTGGCGCTCGCGGCGTGCGGGATCTGCGGGACCGATCTCGAAAAGCTCCGGGGGAACTACCGCTCCTCCGGCGGGATCCTCGGCCACGAGCCGGTCGGGACCGTCGCCGAGATCGGCGACGGCGTCCCGGGGCTGGCCGTCGGCGACCGGGTCTTCGTGCACCACCACGTCCCCTGCTACCGGTGCGCGGTCTGCCGCCGGGGCGACCTCACCTTCTGCCCGGAGTACGCGGCGACGAACCTCGACCCGGGCGGTTTCGCCGAGAGCTTCCGGGTCTCGGCGGTCCACGTGGCCCGGGGGGCGGTACTCCCGCTCGCCGACTCCGTGGGCTGGGCGGAGGGGGCGCTCCTCGAACCGGCCGGCTGTGCCTGGACGGCGCTCCGCGCCGTCCGCTTCCCTCCGGGCGGCCGCCTCCTCCTCTTCGGGCTCGGGCCGGTCGGGCTCCTGTACGCCCGGCTCGCCCGGGCGTGGGGCGCCTCGTGGATCGGGGGTACCGAGCTCGCCCCGCTCCGCCGGGAGGCGGCCCGGAGGGGCGGGATCGACGCCGTCTTCGATCCCTCCGATCCCGAGGCGATGCGACGGGCGATCCGGGCCGAGGTCGGTGCCGACGGGATCGATCTCGCGGTGGTGGCGACCGGGGCCCCCGCCGCCGTGGAGGCGTCGTTCGAGTTCGTCCGCCGGGGTGGGACGGTGAACCTCTTCGGCCTCCCCGAGGCCGGCACCCCGCTCCGCCAGGACCTCCAGGCGCTCTATCTGCGCGGGATCCGGATCGTCCCGACGTACGCGACCACCGAGGCGGACCTCGCCGACCTCCACGCGCTCCTCGCCGCCGGCCGGCTGCCGCTCGCCGACCTCGTGACCCACCGGTACCCGCTCGCCGAGATCGGGACGGCGTTCGCGACCGCCCGGCGGCCGGAGGCGGCGCTCAAGGTCCTGGTCACCGGGCCCGCCTACCCGGAGGCCGGGACGGGCCCAACTCCGGACCCGGCCGGCCCGGGCCGCGGTTGAGCTCCCGTCGGTGGGAAGAGGAGCCTTCGGGGCCGCGGGCCGCCGGCCCGGATCACGCCGGAGCCGGCCGACCGACGACGGCGCGCTCCATCTCGGCCCCGGGGGGCACCCGGGTACCCGGCCCCAGGATCGAGCCGGCGACCCGGGCTCCCGCGCCGACGACCGCCCCGTCCATCAGGATGGAATCGGCCACCCGGGCGCCCCGTTCCACGACGACCCCGTCCGCCAGGTGGACGTACGGGCCGAGGATCGCTTCGTCGGCCCGGACGTCCCGGCCGGCGAAGACCGGCCCGGTGCCGGTCGCCCCGGGCGGCCGGGTCCCGGGCCCCCCCCGACCCGCGTCGAAGAGGAGCCGCTGCGCATGGAGGATCCGCGCGGGGGTTCCGGCGTCCTCCCAGTACCCGTGCATCCGGTATCCGAAGACCCCCTCCGAGAGGAGGCCGGGGACGATCTCCTGCTCCCAGCTCGAGGGGCGGCCGGCGGGGATCCGGTCGAGGAGTTCCCGCCGCCAGATGGAAAGGCCCGCATTGATCCAGCGGGAGGGCGCGGTCTCCCGCGGTGGTTTCTCCACGAACCGTTCGATCCGGTCCCCGGGCCCGAGCGCCGCGACCCCGTAGGGGCTCGGGTCGTCCACCTCGCAGAGGGTCATCGTCCCGACGCCTCCGTGGCGGGCGTGGAACGCGACGACCTCCGGGATCCGGAGGTCGGCGACGACATCGCTGTTCAGGACCAGGAACGGGTCGGAGAGCCCTGCCGCGGCGTTCCGCATGCCACCCCCGGTCCCCAGCGGCTCGGCCTCCGCCACGCACCGGGTCGGCCAGCGGAGCGGGTGCGCCCGGAGGTACGCCTCCAGCACGGGGGCCTTGTAGCCGCTCGCAAGGACCACCTCCTCCGTATCGGCGGGCAGGAGGTCGAGGACGTGGTAGAGCAGCGGCTGGCCCGCGAGCGGGATGAGCTGCTTCGGGACCTCCAAGGTGATCGGGCGGAGCCGCGTCCCGAATCCCCCCACGAGGACGAGCGCCTTCACGGCGTCGCGTCACGGCCCGCGGGAATATAGATTCGGTGCTCCTGGCCCCGACGGGCGCGCGGGTACCGGAAGGGATCCCCCGGTGCCATCGCCGCGCGCCGGGGGTCCCCTCTCCGGGGCCGGACGGGGGGTTCCCGGCCTACCGCAGGAGCCGCAGCGAGGACCATGGGGAGGATGAGAACCCCCTCCGGCAGCCCCTCCGGTGCCGCCTCCGTCATGGTCGGCAGGATCCCGAACGGAGATGGATCGACGGCGCGGCCCACGAACGCCCGGAGGCGCTTCGGATCCTCCCGCGAATCGATCCGATTCGATTTTTCTACTTCGGGCGGGCGGACCCGATGATTCCCGACATCCCCGGGAAGGGTGGCCCGGATCTCCTCGGCCCATGTCGACGGGCTGGGGGATTGGCTGGCGTCCCGGCAGGCCCACCGGAAGACCTCGCCGAGGAGCCGCTCATCCCGTTTCCGCCCCCGATCCCCTACCCCCCGATCCTGCGGCGGGATGGCCCGTTCGATGACGGACTCCCGCAGCCGCGTCGCGATCGCGTCCCAGGGGGCGTTCGGATGATCATGGGCAAGGGGGCACGCCCCCAGGTCATCGAATCCGCGGAACGACCGATCTCGAAGGCTCCGGTGATTCTACCCATGCTTCCGCAGGTTCTCCCAGAAGGAGCGCGGCTTCGTCTCGCCCGGTCCGTAGAAGGGCAAACCGGATCGATCTCCCCCGGTTGCCGGATCCCCGCGATCTCCCGCGAGTACAACGACCCCATCTTCAGGGAACTCAGTCGGCCGGCGAGGCGATCTCGGCCCACTTGCAGAACGCAGCGCCGAACTCCCGGTGACTACGACCCGGACGGTGCCCGAATCCACGATGGCCTTGAGTTCGGTTCCCCGCTCCCGAAGCTCCGTCACCTCATCGAAGAACGGGCACGCGGGGCGACCCTCCGCGGCGGCGCGATGGAAGGGCGTGCCGAGCACCCCCGCCGCGAACCACCGACGGAGGGCGAGGTTTGGGATCCACCCCACCGCGAAGCGACTGGAGATCGTCGAACTGCACCCGGAAGATACGACAGGGCCCGACATTGCCCGGACCCAGCATCTCCACGATCACCGGTTCCAGAAGGGTGGTCTTTCCCTTGGGCCGCGGACCCCAGAGCCTTAGGGCGGGCCAACGAGGCTCCTCCAATCGCCGCTTCGGGAATCTGGCGGAACGAATCCCTGCCGTCAAAACTCGCGGGGGGCATGCGTCTTGCCAGGAGCGAGGCGAGGAAGCGGCGGCACGAGCGACCGCCCGTGAGATCGCCCCGGGTCATGGAGGGCCGACGAGCCTCCGGGAACCCGCGCCGGTCCGCGGGCCTTGCCCGGGGTAGGGACCGTACCCACTCGGGGTGCTTCGCGGGAAGATGCCCCACGGTCGGGGCCATCGGGTCGGGCTTATCGGAGAAGACCCGGCGAAGGGGTCTCCGGCTGGGTCGGTCCTACCCCGACCGGCTCCGCCGTCGGGGGCGCCGCCGGGCGGGGGTCCGGGGGGCCCGGCGGGCCACCGTCGGGCGCCGACGACCGGCCCTCGCCGGGGCCCGGGAGGCGAGCGTCGCGCGTACCATCGACGTCGGCACCCCCAGCAGCCAGAAGGTGTTCCCGTCCGGATCGTCGAACTTCGCGGTCATCCCCCACGCCTCCTTCCGGAGTGGCTCGGGGAACCGGACGCCGGCGCGGGTCATCCGGGCCACATCGGCCTCGATCTGATCGGTGAGGATCGCGATACCGGTGTTGCCCGGCTCGACCGGGGCGAATCCGGCGCAGAGGTGGAGGACGAACCGCTCGCCGGGCGGGGCGACGAGCACGGCGTGCCCGCTGCCGGAGATCGAATGGGACGCGAACCCCATGGCCTTCTTCCACCATCCGGCCGAGGCCCGGGCGTCCGAGACCACGACCGCCACATCCGCGAGCGCCTGCATGACCGCCGAGGACCGCGAGGTTATTTGAGACCCCGGTCGCGAGCCGGCGGGAGCCCCCTCCGGGGGCGTGCCGGCCCCGGCTCACGCCGACGGGGAAGCCGCCGCCTCGGTCGGACAAGTGGGACAGCACGCGATCTCGGTCCGGCAGCAGGAGCAGCAGCGGCAGCATCCCTGCGGGCAGTCGCAGCAGGCGCACGCCGGACGGAAGGGAGCGGACGCCATCCCGATCGACCTCGCCCCTTCACGGCGCACGGAGGGATGAACTTTCGGGGCCCCCCCGGATCGGCCCGGAGGTGGTCCCTCCGCGGGGGGTGGCGCGGACCCCTTGGTCCCCTCGGCACGTTGGACCTGGTCCAAGAGCCGGGGGGGGAAGCCGAGGGAGGGCCGTGAGCTATGGGTGCGATTCC
>JAJZDH010000052.1 GCA_021828665.1 Thermoplasmata archaeon | reverse complement strand
CCCGGGAGGTCGGCCATCCGCTCGACATGCCGGTCTTCCATCTCCCCCAGCTCATCGGGCTCGCCCTGGGGGCTTCCCCCGAGGAGATGGGGCTGCCCCGGCACCTCGTCGGCACCGCGGCGGCCCCCGCCAAGATCGGCACCTTCGGGGTCCCGGCCTGACCGGGCGGGCGCCGGCCCGGCGGGCGGCCCCCGGAGGGGGCGGCGCGGGTCCCCGCCTACGCGGGGCCGGGGAGGACCGGCTCCGACCGCCGGGGCGCCGCCCCGAGGAGGGCGCGGGCCCCTTCCCCCTTGGCCACGAAGAGGTGGAGCCGGTCGCAGGTGGCCCGGAAGTGCGCCGCCCCCCCCTCCGGCGGATGCGCCGCCCGGATCGCGGCGGCGAGCTCCTCGTCGGTGGCGGCGGCCCCGACCTCGGGGGAGAACATGCAGCCGAAGACGACGAACCGCCGGCCCTCGACCTCGAACCGGTCGCTCTCGGCCGATCCGCAGAACGGGCAGCGCAGCACGGGTACCCTCGGAAGGCGCCTCAGTCGATGTACCCCAGCGAACGGAGCCGCTCGCGCAGCCGGCGCTCCTCCTCTTCGCTGAACGGCTCCGCGGCGGTCTCCTCGCAGAGCCGCGCCAGGACGAAGGCGACGAACGCCTCCACCGAGGGGAACCCCGTCCCCTCGATCCGGCGCTCGAGCGCCTCGGCGAGATCCGTGGGGATCTCGATCCGGCGTCCCGTTCGCTCCCCTTCGGTCACGGCGCTCCCGCCCGGAGCACCCGCGGCCGGTTCATGAGGTCATCGGAGGTCATTCCCATTCGATGGTGGCGGGCGGCTTGTCCGTGACATCGAACAGCACGCGCGTGATCTGCCCCGGGGACTCCCGGGTGATCCGTTCGGCGATGGTGCGGAGGAGCTCGGCGGGCACGGTGGCGGCGGTCGCGGTCATGGCGTCGACGGAATCGACGATCCGAAGGCTGACCGCCTGGCCGTAGATCCGGTTGTCTCCGGTGACGCCGACGGTCCGGACCGGCAGGAGGACGGCGAAGTACTGCCACGGGCGGGGGATCTCGCCCCGGGCCACCGCCGCCTCCACCTCCTCCTCGACGGCGCGGTTCGCCCGGCGGCAGAGCGCCACCGCCGCCGCCGTCACCTCCCCGTGGACCCGGACGGCGAGCCCCGGGCCCGGGAACGGCTGCCGGTCCGGATCGGGAACCCCGAGGTGCCGGGCGAGCTCGCGGACCTCGTCCTTGTACAGGTCGCGCAGCGGCTCGACGACGGCGAGCCGCATGTCCCGGGGCAGGCCGCCCACGTTGTGGTGGGTCTTGATCGTGTCCCGGTGCTGCCCGCCGCTCTCGATCCAATCCGGGGCGATGGTGCCCTGGACCAGCGCCGGGACCGACCACCGGGCCGCCTCCTCCTCGAACAGCCGGACGAATTCGGTCCCGATCCGCCGCCGCTTCTCCTCGGGGTCGGTGACCCCGGCGAGCGCCCGGAGGAACCGCTCCGCCGCCGGCGCGACCGTCACGGCAAGTCCGGCGGCGCCGAAGAGCGCCCGGACCCGGGCCTCCTCGCCCTCCCGGAGCAGCCCGGTGTCGACGAAGACGGCGTGGCAGCGGGCCCCGAGCGCCTCCTGGGCGAGCAGCCCGGCCACGGTGCTGTCGATGCCGCCGCTTGCGGCGACGAGGGCGCCCGTGGGCGCCCGTTCCCGGATCGCCGCGACGGCCTCCCGGCGGAACGCGGCGGGGTCCTTCATGGGGAACCGGGGGCGGGGGCCGGAGCGGCGGGCTCCTCCCGCCACCGGGCCCGGTACCGCTCGAGCCGCGGGAGCAGCTCGGGGTGCTTCAGGGCGAGGATATGGACGGCGAGGAGCGCGGCGTTGTCGGTGCTGTCGAGCCCCACCGCCGCGACGGGCACCCCCGGCGGCATCTGGACCACCGACAGGAGGCTGTCGAGGCCGAGCCCCCGGCCGAGGAGCGGCACCCCGATGACCGGCCGCAGCGTCCGGGCGGCGACCGCGCCGGGGAGCGCCGCCGAGAGGCCGGCGAGGGCGACGAAGAGCTCCGTCTCCGGATCGGCGACCAGCCGGTCCACCTTCTCCGGGGTCCGGTGGGCGGAGGCCACGTGGACCACGCTCGGCACCTCGAACTCCTGGAGCCGGGCGCGGACCTTCTCCGCGGCGTCGAGATCGGAACGGCTGCCGACGAGGATCGCGACCTTCATGGGGAGGGAGACCGGCCCGCTCGCAAAAAGGTAACGGCCGGCACCGGCCCGCCGCCCGGGGGTACGGACCGGGCCGCGAGAGCCCCCTCCCGAACGGAGGACCCGGCCCGCGGCGGCCCCGTCGGGGGCGCTCCGTTCTCGGGTCGGGGACCGCTTCTCCGCGGCTCGAGGCGTGGCCGTCGCCCTTCCCGTAAACGAGGCGAATCCCACGCTTCGCGAGGGCCCATCCGACCTGGGTCGCCCCTCGGGGAGCTCGTGGAGGCCCCTCCTCGAGGAGCGGCTCCTTCTCCCCGGGCCGGGGAGGAGCCGAAGGTCGTCGAAGGGGGTCGCGGCGAGGCCCGGGCCCCGACGCACGCCCCGGGGGAAGGAGCTTCCACCTCCGGCGGGCAGGAACGCCCCCGCGAACGGACCTCGGACCGACCGTCTCGGAAGCGGTCGGACCCGGCCCGGAGATTGGCGGATCCGCCACGCGATCCGCCGATCGGGGAGCTGCGTCCCACGGAGGGGATGGGCCGATTCGGACCGAAACCTCCCCTCCCCCGAGATCCCCTCCCGGCCCGGGAGCGAAGGGGTCCGGCAGGTTCCACGAGGGCCGGGGGCGAACCAATTCCTGGAACCCACACGCCGCGATGGCGACCGAAACGGTCTTACCCGCGTGGCTCCGCCCGGAGCGGCATGACGCTCCGGCTGCACCGGGGCGGGATCCTCCGCCGATGGATCGGGGCGCGCCTCGGGGGCGGCTTCGAGCTCGGGGACCGCGTCCTCCGGCGGACGCTCCACGTGGCCGGGGCCGGTGCGCTCGTCTACTACCTCCTCCCCGCCCCGCTCCTCCGCGGGGTCTCCAATGCGGAGCTCCTCCTCGCCCTCCTCGCGGGGCTCCTCGCCCTGGAGGCGGCCCGGCTCCTCGCCCGGCTCGAGGTGCCGACGCTCCGGGCGGGGGAGGAGGGTCGGGTCGCGAGCTACGCCTACTTCGCCGTGGCCATCGTGATCGCCCTCCTGCTCTTCCCCCGTCCGATCGCCGCCGTGGCGATCGCGGGCACGGCGCTCGTCGATCCGCTCCTCGGGGAACTCCGGGAGTGGCGGCCCGGCGTCGGCCCGGTGCGGCTCCTTCCGTGGGCGGTCTACGCCGGCCTCGCCGTGGGCCTCCTCCGTCTCCTCACGGCGTGGCCGCTCGCCGAGATCCTCCCGCTCGCCGCCGCCGCGGCCGCCGTGGCGATCGCCGCCGAGCTCCCGAAGATGCGGTACCTCGACGACGACCTCCTCATGACGCTCGCCCCGGCGGTCTTCCTCGCGCTCGCCGTCGCCTACGGCCCCGGGTGAGCCCGGCGGCCTCCCCCGGGGCGGCCGGAGCGCCGGCCGCCCCGCTCAGACGATCGGGGTGAGGCGGGCGTGCGGGGCGCCGAGCTCCGGGTCGAGGGAGATGGCGTAGATCCGGGTGCGGGGGCGGATCCCGTAGACGCAGGGGGCGTTGTCGATGTTGATGATCCGGAAGTAGGTGTCCATCATGTTGAGGATCTCGCTCGACATGAGGAGCCCGGGCTTGAGGAGACCGATCCCCAGGTTGCCGACGAGCTTGGCCCGCTGCACCCCGTGGAAGTACATCCGGATCGCCGCCTGGTCGCCCATGAGGCTCTCGAGCGTGTCGAAGGCGGTGTACTCGAGGATCGGCTTCTGCTCCGGGCCCCGGGCGGCCTTCTCGGCGCTGACCATGGCCCGCATCGCCTCGTCGCGTCCGAACCGGGCCATGGGGACGATGTAGCTCTCCTCGGTCTCGCTCGCGGTGTAGTCGGCGATCCGGACCCGCGTGTCGAAGAGGTGCGGCGGGGAGCTGCGGGTGATCGACTCCCGGAGCTTGTCGTGGGACTCCCCGGCCGCCAGGATGGCGATCATCCCCCGGCCCTGGGAGAGGAAGTTGAGGAAGGTCGGCTGGAAGAGCATGTAGTAGTCGTCGATGCCGACGTTCACGTCGATCTCGAAGGCGTTGAAGCTGCCCCGCCGGTAGCCGCCCCCGAGGAGCTGGTCGAAGTCGGGGATCCCGGTCGAGTAGAACCGCTCCGGGTCCGGCTGCGGCGTCCAGGCGGCCGCCGACCCGACGGCGGAGGCCGGGGTGGTGGGACGGACCCCGAGCGCCTCGAACCGGCCGCCCGCCAGCGTGACGGCGTAGCGGGGCCGCCCGATGGCGGTGGCGCGGAGCTTCTCCAGCCGGAGGTGGCGGACCCGCCGCTCGTCGAGCTCCTCCCGGAGGAAGGAGAGGAGACCGTCGACCAGGTACTCGATCCCGCCCGCCTCCGGCTTCTCGAGGACCATGACCACGTTCGTGTTGGACCCCTCCACGAGGTCCTTCTGGAGCGTCATCACGAACTCTTCCATCTCGAGACCGTACTTGTGGGTCACCCCTTCGAGCGAGTCGATGACGAGGAGCGACTTCTCCGGCAGCGTCCGTTCGATCCGGGAGTAGATGTTCTCCACCTCCGGCATCGGGTTGCGCCGGAGGAGCGCGGCGAGGTGGGTGCGGTCCACCCGGGTCGGCGCGCCCCGCTCGTCGCTGAAGGAGCGCATGACCTCCCGGGCGGCGGCGATCTTCTTCTGCTCGCTCTCGGGCAGGTCGGAGGCCGCGGGGGGCCCGGCCGCCCGGACGGTGTCCAGGAACAGCTTGCCGGCATCGAGGACCCGGGCCCGCATCTCCGTCGCCTTGAGCCAGGGGAACTGCCGGTAGAGCGCCTCGTCGCCGACCCGGGTCGACAGGTAGTAGGACTGGCCGGGCTTGCCGGCCCGCTCCAGGAGCTCGAGGCCGAAGGTGGTCTTGCCGGTGCCGGCGCCGCCCTTGACGATCATGCTGCGGCCGCCCTTGCCGGAGAGGAACTCGATGACCTCGGGCGGGACCCCGCCCATCCGGCCGATGTCCTCGGCCGGCATCAGGCTCCCGCTCCGCGCGCCCGCTCGGTGAATTCCGTTCCCGTCATCCGCGACCGACCCGGTGAAAGAGGAGGATGGGGGTTGGTAAAGCTTTCGTCGGTTCGCGGCCGCCTCGGCGCTCCGGTCGCCCGCGGCGACCGGGCCGGCGGGCGGAGGGACGGCGGGCTCACGGGGCGGTCCGCCCGACGGCGATCGCGGTGGCCTTCTCCTTTCCGAGCGCCACGGCCCGGTCCAGCGCCGCCCCCGCGGTGCCGGAGCCGGTGGCGACGCCGCGGTTCCCGCCGCCCCGGCCCTCGATCGCCGGCAGCATCGCCGCGAGGACCTCCCGGGCCGGCACCTCCGCCGCGCTCGACCCGACGAGGAGCCGGCCGCGCCCCTCCGCCTCGGTGGCGAGGACGGCGACGACCCCGGAGCTCGCGGTGAGCTCCCGGGAAAGCTCCTGGAGCGCGTCGGCCGGCACCGCCGCCCGGAGCGCGACGATCCGGACCGTGCCGGCCGTCGCGGTCCGCGCCGGGTCGGCGAGCGCCTCCCGGGCGAGCGCCTTCAGATCGTGGGTCCGCCCCTCGCGGAGGGCGAGGCGGGCCGTCGCGACCTCGCCGAGCAGCCGGTCGACCCCCTCGGGGACCTTCTCCGGGGGGACGCCGAGCTTCCGGGCCGCCTCGGCGAGCGCCCGGTCGTGGAGCTCCTTGAGGTCGAGCGCCCGGTCCCCCGCCGCGTAGACGAGCCGGACCACCCCGTCCTGGATCCGCTCGGTCCCGAGCAGGCTCACGAATCCCACCTCGCCGGTCCGGGTGCAGTGGGTCCCGCCGCAGGCCTCGACGTCGAACCCCTCGATCTCGACGATCCGGAGCTCGCGGCCGGGGACCGCCCCCCCCTGGTAGAGGGTGAACCCGAACCGCCGTTCGGCCTCGGCCCTCCCTTCGAAGTAGCTGCGGACCGGGCGGTTCTCCCGGACGACCTGGTTCACCCGCCGGTCGACGTCGTGGAGCTCCTCCCGGGTGAGCGCCCGGTAATGGGTGATGTCGATCCGGGCGAGCTCGGTGCCCTTGAAGGCGCCGGCCTGCCAGACGTGGGGGCCGAGGAGCTCCCGGAGCGCCCCGTGGAGCAGGTGGGTCGCCGTGTGGTGCTGCATGAGCTGCCGGCGGCGCGGCAGGTCGATCGCCCCGGCGACGGTGGCGCCCGGGGCGAACGGGGCGGGCCGGTCGAGCCGGTGGAAGACCCACGGCCCGTGGCGGGAGACCTCGACGACGGGGATCCCCTCGAGGGTCCCGGTGTCGGTGATCTGGCCGCCGCCGGTCGGGTAGAAGTACGTCCGGTCGAGGACGACCCACGGCCCCGCCGCGAAGGCGACCCGGCCGCGGAAGGCGTGCGTGTAGGGGTCGGCGTAGTAGAGGACCTCCGTCGGCGCAAGATCGGCGGGCGGCTCGGGCGGCCGCGCGGCCTCCGCCTCGGGGGTGGCGGTGGCCCGGGCGATCTCCGCCTCGTGCCGGCGGGCGACCCGGGCGTAGAAATCCTCCGGGACGGTGAGACGCCCCCCGAGCTCCTCGACGGCCACGTCCGGCGTCACCCCGAGGGAGTCGTACCACCCCACGAGATCCTCCGGCCCGAACGGGGGGCCGCCCGCCGCGCGACGCGCCGACTCCCTCCGGATCGTCCCCCGGGCCCGGGCGATCGCCTCCTCGAACCGTTCCGTCTCCGCGGCGACGACCCGGCGCTGGTCGTCCCGGTGCTCCCCGAGCTCCGGATGGTCCTTCGCCTGCTCCCGGGCCACCCGGTCGAGGAGCGCCGGCAGCGAGGGGCGGTCGGGCCGCGATCCCAGGGTCCGGAGCATCCGGCGCAGGAGGAGCCGCGCGTAGTACCCCTCCTGGCTGTTGGAGGGCACGATCCCGTCCGTCAGGAGGAAATTCACGGTGCGGGCGTGGTCGAGGAGCATCGCCGCGGTCGCCGGGGGGCCGAGGGGGAGCTCCGTGAGGAGCGGACCGAAGACCGCCTCGTAGGCGGTTTCCGTCCCCTGGCTCATCCAGGTGAACCGTTCGAGGCCGTAGCCGGTGTCCACCACGGTGAGCGGCATCGGCGCGAGCGCCTCCCCGTCCCGGCGGTACTCCATGAAGACGAGGGTGGCGAGCTCGACGCCGAGGAGGCCGACGCTCAGCGAGGGGCCGAGGTTCCCGCCGCCCTCCCACACCTCCTCCTTGTACGTGATCGCCCGGGGATCCGCCCCCAGCTCGGAGGTGAGGAGCTCGTGGCAGAGTTCCACCGTCCGGTCCTTGAAGTAGACGGGGCGGTCCGGCCGGTTGAAGGCGTGGTGGGCGAGCATCTCGAACTCCGTGAAGTGGCGGCCGCTCCGCCCCACCTCCTCGAGATCGACGAACCGGACGCACGGCTGGCTGATCGTGAGCGGATTGGCGGGCGGCGGCACCTCGCCGGAGGTCACCCACGGCTGGAAGTCGTAGATGCTCGCCTGGACGAAGAAGACGTCCGCGCGCCACCGGGCGATGACCGGATACCGGCGCACCCGCTCGTGGCCGTGCCGCTCGAAGAAGGCGAGGTACCGCTCCCGCATCTCCGAGAGGCGGTGGGGGCGGCCGAAGCCGGGACGGCCGAGGAAGCCGTACGGCGAGCACGGGCTCTCCTGGCACCGGGTGTGGGACCCCAGCGTCCAGAAGGCCGCGCCGCACGCCGGGCAGGCGCGCCGGGCGAAGCCGTTCCGATGGAAGAAGTCGAGATCGTACTCCCCCGGATCCATAGGCCCCTTCCGAAGGTCGCCCGCGCTTTAGCGCTTCGCCCGCCGGCGCCGGGGCGGGGGGACCGCCGGCCGCCGGTCCTCCGGCCGGGGGGTCGGGCGGCCGTCGGCCCGGGCCCGGCCGGTGGCGCAGAGCGCGGCGATCGGACACCGGTCGCAGAGCGGGTCCCGGGGGCGGCAGAGGTTCTGTCCGTGCTGGACCAGGAGCGGGTTCAACGGATTCCAGTAGACCCGGGGCAGCGTCCGGCGCAGCTCCGCCTCGGTCGCCTCGGGCGTGGGGGTCCGGACGGCGCCGAGACGGTTCGCAATCCGGTGGACATGGGTGTCGACGGGGACCCCGGGGAGGCCGAACCCGAAGACCAGGACGCAGTTCGCGGTCTTCGGGCCGACGCCGGGGAGCGCCGCGAGCGCCTCCAGCGTCTCGGGGACCCGGCCGCCGGACGCGGCGAGCAGCCGGCGGGCGCACTCCCGGACGTTCCGGGCCTTGGTCCGGTAGAACCCGACCGGCCGGATCCGGCGCTCGATCTCCCCGAGCGGCGCGGCGGCGAGGGCGGCGGCGTCCGGATACCGCTCGAAGAGCGCCCGGGCGGCGCGATCGGTGTTCGCATCCCGGGTCCGCTGGGAGAGGATGGTGCCGATCAGGACCTGGAACGGGTCGACGGCATGGTCCCGGAGGTACGGGACGCGCCAATCCCCGGTGCCGTAGCACCGGGCCAGCCGCTCGAGGATCCCCTCCCAGTCGATGGGGGGCGGCCCGGTCGGCCTCACGGCCGCTCCCCTCCGGAGGCGGCGGGGGCCGCCTTACCGAGGAGCGTCGGGTCGGAGAGGTCCGGTTCGTCGGCCGGGCCCTCGCCGAGGGACCGGAGGATCTCGCCGACCAGGTAGTCGCTGCCGGTCGCGAGGGTGAAGCCGTCGGCGGCGGTGGCCGCGCGGGCGAGCCCGAGTCCGGCCGGGACCGACGGGGCGAGAACGATGCGGGGGAACCGTCCCTGGGCGGCGCGGCGGAGCGCCTCCACCGGCAGGGCCCGATCGGAATGCACCGGCGCCACGACCACCGTCGCGGCGAGCGGCGCCAGCGCCTCGAGGATCTCCTCGGCGCGCTTCCCCGCGAGGCACCCGAAGAGGAGCACGTTGTCGGAGGGGACCGAGAACGGGGCGATCTCGACCAGGCTCTCGGCGAGGGCGGCGGCGCTCTCCGGGGTGTGGGCCACGTCGAGGTAGAGGTCGGGGCGGCGGGCCGCCCGCTCGAGCCGCCCCCGGATCCGGAAGTCGGAAAATCCCCGCCGCACCGCCGCCTCCGGCACGCTCCGGCCGGTCATCGCCTCGAACAGGTCGACGGCGGCCACCGCGAGCGCCGCGTTCCGGGCCTGGAAGGTCCCGTGGGCGGGGAGGCGGAGGCCGCGATGCTCCCGGTGCGGCGTCGCGAGGTCGAGCTCCTGGCCCCGCTCGGTGACCGTCCGGCCCAGGACCCGGACCTCCCGGCCGAGCCGCCAGAGCGGCACCCCGATCCGGCCGGCGGCCCGCTCGAGCTCCGCGAGCGGCTCCGGCTTCGTCTCCCCGGTGACGGCGCGCATCCCCGGATGCAGGATGCCGGCCTTGGCCCGGGCGATGTGGCCGAGGGTCGGCCCGAGGACGTCGGTGTGCTCGAGCTCGATGGTGCCGATGACCCCCACCGCGCCGGAGAGGACGTTCGTGGCATCGAACTCCCCGCCCAGGCCGACCTCGACGGCCGCCGACCGGACCCGGCTCCGGGCGAAGTGGGCGAACCCGAGCGCGGTCGTCGCCTCGAAGAAGGTGGGCTCGGCGAGGGAGCGGTCCCGCCGGCGGGCCCGGACCGTCGCCGCCTCGACCTCCTCGAGACCGCGGACCACCGCCTCCGGCCCGATGGGGGCGCCGTCGACCCGGATCCGTTCCCGGTAGCTGACGAGGTGGGGGCTCGTGTAGAGGCCGGTCGGGCCCCCGGCCGCCGTCAGGATCGCGGCGACCAGCGTGGCCACCGATCCCTTGCCCTTGCTGCCGGCCACGTGGACCGCCGTGAGCGACCGCTCCGGATGGCCGAGCTCGGCGAGGAGCCCCCGGATCCCCTCCAGCCCCGGGCGCATGCCGAACCGGCGCCGGCGGGCGAGCGCCGCGAGGGCCCGGGCGTACCCCTCCGGCTCCGGGGCCGCCACGGCCGGAGGCGCGCCACGGGACCGGACCACGAACCGCTCCCCTCGGCCGACGGCCCCGCCTCAGTACATCGCCCGTTCCCGGTACGATCCGAAGATCTCCTGGAACGCGCGGACGATCTCCCCGAGGGTGGCCCCGGCCCGGAGCGCCTCGAGGACCGCCGGCATCGTGTTCACCGTCTCGTCGGCCGCCGCCGCCTTCAGGCCCGCGAGCGCGCGCTCGAGGCGGGCGG
>JAJZDH010000051.1 GCA_021828665.1 Thermoplasmata archaeon | reverse complement strand
GAAGTCCACGTCGAGCAGCGCGCTCTGGGCTCCTTCGAGGAGGATGGTGTCGCGGCGCCGGAGCGCCTCCCACAGCACCGGCTCGGTGGGCTGGATGAGCGGGGCGAGCCGCTGGCCGACCGCGACGAGCTCGGCGCGCATCTCCTCCTCGGGCGGGAGGTCGGCGAGGTGCTCCTTGGTCGCGTACAGGAGCGCGAGCCGTTCGGCGAGGCTGGCGGGCCGGGTCAGGTCGGCGAGCCGGAGCCCCCACCGGCCCGCGCGGTCGGAGTAGGCCGGTCCGATCCCCCGCAGGGTGGTCCCGACGGAACGCCCGGCCGTCCCCGCGCTGCGGACCTTCTCCTCCCAGGCGTCCTCGAGGCGGTGGAGCGGCAGGATGACGTGGGCCCGGTCGCTGAAGAGGAGGCCGCCCTTGAGGAGGCCCCGCTGATCGAGGGCGCGGATCTCCTCCTCGAGCCCCGACGGGTCGACGACCATCCCGGGGCCCCCGATGGCGGTCACCCCGTGCCGCAGGACCCCGCAGGGCAGCTGGTGGAGGACGACCGACTCCTCGCCGATCCGGATCGAGTGGCCGGCGTTCGGGCCGCCGCCGGTCCGGACCACGAACTGGGCCCGGGCGGCGAGGTAGTCGGTGATCTTCCCCTTGGCCTCGTCCCCGAACTGGGCCCCGACGATCACCGTGACGGTCACCGCGCGTCGCCTCCGGCCCCGGGAGCGGCCCGGGTAGAATAGCATACCGACCGGCGCGCCCCGGCGCGCGCGGGGCGCCGCGCCCTCCGGCCGAGGAGGTCCACAACCATTATCACGGAAATGCCCGTCCTTCCTCCAGTGGTCGCCCAGCGGGTCCACGAAGTGGAGATCTCCGGCATCCGCAAGATGTTCGAGGCGGCGCCGCCGGGCGCCGTGAACCTCGGCCTCGGCGAGCCCGACTTCGAGCCCCCGGCGGAGGTCCTGCGCGCCCTCGGCCAGGCGGTCCTCCACGGGATGAACCACTACGGCCCGTCGGCGGGGCTCCCGGCGCTCCGGGACCGGGTGGCCGAGCGGTACGCCGACCGCGCCCCCGCGACGACCCGCGAGAACGTCATCATCACCTCCGGCGGCAGCGAGGGGCTCATGACCGCCGCCCTCACGCTGTACGACCCGGGCGACGAGGTGCTGGTGCCGAACCCGGGGTTCGTCCTCTACGGGCCCCACGCCCGGCTCTGCGGGGCGACCCCGGTGCCGTACGCGCTCTCGGAGCGGCGGGGGTTCCTGCCGGACCTCGCCCAGCTCGAGACGCTCGTCACCGAGCGCACCCGGGCGCTGGTGGTGAACAGCCCGTCGAACCCCACCGGCGGCCTCATCCCCCGCCCGCTCGTCGACCGGCTCCTCGAGTTCGCCGAGTCCCGGAACCTGACGGTCATCTCCGACGAGGTCTACGAGGAGATGGTCTACGAGGGGAAGTTCGCCTCCTTCTGGCGGGGCGGCGACCGGGTGGTGGTGGTCCACTCCTTCAGCAAGATGTTCGCCATGACCGGCTGGCGGTTGGGGTTCCTCGTGGCGCCCCGGGCGCTCGCCGCCGACCTCAACAAGATCCACTACCACATGATGGCCTGCCCGTCCACGCCGGCCCAGGCGGCGGTCCTGGTGGGGCTCGCGGAGGCCTCCGACGCCCCGGCCCGGATGATGCGGGAGTTCCGGGCGCGCCGCCGGCTCATCGTCCAGGCGCTGAACGCGATCCCGGGGATGCACTGCGTGCCGCCGGCGGGGGCGTTCTACGCCTTCCCCGGGTTCGACTGGGAGGCGACCGCCTCCGAGGTCGCCCTGGCGCTCCTCGGGCGGGGGCTCATCAGCACGCCGGGGGACGCGTTCGGGTCGCTCGGGGCCCGCCACCTCCGCCTCTCCTTCGCGGCCTCCCGGCCGGACCTCAAGCGGGGGCTCGCGATCCTCGCCGCCTACGGCGCGGAGATGGCTTCTCGATGATCCTGTGGGCGTATTCGGTCCTCCTGCGGGCCGCGGCCCCGTTCCAGCGGGAGCCGGAACGGACCGAGCTCCGCGCGATGGCGGCGGAGCTCCTCTACCTGGAGCGGCTCCGCCGCGCTCCCCCGACGAGCTCGCGGTAGACGGCGAGGTGGCCGTCGACCATCCTCTCGACGTCGAAGTCCCGGACCCGCTCGCGGCCCCGCCGGATCCGCCCGGTCCACCGGTCGGGTTCCCGGGAGAGCCGGGCGAGCGCCATCGCGAGCGCCGGCACGTCCCCGAACGGCACCAGCTCGCCGATCCGGCCCTCCTCGAGCACCTCGGGGACGGCGCCGACCCGGGTCGCGACGATCGGCTTCTCCACGGCCATCGCCTCCATGAGGACGAAGCCGAACGCCTCGTACTCGCTGGGGAGGAGGACCGCCTCCGACCGCCGGAAGACCGCCCGGTACTCCCGGCGCGACGGCACGTAGCCGAGCCAGGTGATCGCCCCCTCGATCCCGAGCCGGCGCGCCTGCGCGACGAGGCGGGGGCCCTGCCCCCAGTCCTTGCCCATGAGGACGAGCGGCCGGCGGTCGGCCGGGGCGACCCGGGCGTAGGCGTCGAGGAGGAATTCGAGCCCCTTGTTCTCGGCGATCCGGCCCGCGTACAGCCAGAACCGGGGCGGCAGGTGGGCGAGGAACTCCCCGGGCGGCTCCTCCTCCGCCGCCAGCCACTCGTCGAGCTCGAGGCCGGGGAGGACGATCCGGATCTTGGACTGGGGGGCGACGGCCGCGATCTGCGCGGCCTCCGTCCGGGTCTCCACGACGATCGCCCCGGCGACCCGGTACGCGGTCATGCCGAAGGCGTGGTCCTGCGCCCGGAGCAGCCCCTTGTCGTACCAGGAGGCGCGGACGTCCGCCGGGTGGAAGTGGGTCCCGATGACGAGCGGGATGCCGGTCGCGAGGCTCACCGCCGCCGCCTGCAGCACGTGGCCGTACCGGTGCGAGTGCGCCTCGATGACGTCCGGCCGGTACCGCTCGAGGGCGGAGAGGAGCCCGGGCATCGTCACGAAGGTGACGTGCGGCAGCAGCCGCCGGTACACGGGGAAGCGGTGGACCTCCATCCCCTCGAAGGTGGGGGCGAAATCGGAGCGGCGCTCCCACCGCCCCTCGTCGTAGAGGTCGCTCGCGAAGATCGCCACTTCGTGGCCCCGGGCCCGGTAGCCGTGGACCAGCTGCCGCGCGGTCGTCTCGACCCCTCCCGGCGCGTCGAACCGGAGGACCACCATCGCGATCTTCACCTCCGGGCCACCTCCCGGAAGAGCGCTTCGAGCCGGCCGACCACCTGGTCCCAGTCGTACCGCGGCAGGACCGTCGTCCGCCCGTGCTCCCCCATCCGCCGGCACGCCGCCGGATCGTCGTAGAGCTCGCGCATCGCCTCGGCGAGCGGTCCCACCTCCCCGGGGGGGACCAGCCGGCCCGCCGCCCCGCCGTCGAGCACCTCCGGGATGCCGCCCACCCGGCTCGCGATCACGGCGGTGCCCTGGGCGAGCGCCTCCAGGAGGACGAGCCCGAACGCCTCGTACTGGCTCGGCAGGAGGACGAGCCGGGCCTCCCGGAAGGCGGCCGCCAGCATCGCCTCGTCGGCAAGGAACCCGGTGAAGCGGACCCGGCCCTCGAGGGAGCGGCGGCGGAGCCGGTCCTCGAGCGCCGGCCGCATCCCGCCGTCCTCGCCGATGAGGACGAGCGTCACCGACCGGTCGTGGGCGGCGAGGGGGCGGAACGCCTCCAGGAGCTCGAGCAACCCCTTGTTCGAGGCGAGCCGGCCCACGAAGAGGACGAACGGGCCGGGGAGGCCGAGCGACCGGCGGAACGCCGCGGGGTCCGCCGGGGGCGGCGGCAGCGCCGTCCGGCCGGGCGGCACGACGACCACCTCCGGCAGCGGGACGGCGAGCCGCCGCAGGAGCCGCTCCTCCTCCCGCGTCTGGACGATGACCCGGTCGACCCCCCGGAGCACCCGGCCCGAGATCCGGCGGTCGTAGAAGCCGCGGAGCCGGTGGCGGAACCAGCCGCCCTCGATCGACCAGATCGGATGGAAGTGCGCCGTGAGGACGACGGGGGGCCCGCCGCGGCGGCGCCACCGGGAGGCGACGGTGACCTGGTGGGTGCCGTAGGTGTGGACGTGGACGAGTTCGGGGCGCTCCTCCCGGAGGGCGCGGGAGAGGCCGCGGAAGAACGGGTAATGCAGCTCGCCCGGCAGGCTCCAGACCGGCAGGCGGCGGATCCGGACCCCGCCCCGGAGCTCCGATCGGGGGACCCCGTAGGCGAGCTCCTGCCACGGGAACTCCCGGTAGAGGTCGCTCGTGAGGACGTGGACCTCGTGGCCCCGGTCGGCGAGCCGGCGGGCGACGGTGTCGACATGCCGTTCGACCCCGCCCGGTCCGGGCGGGTACCGCGTCGCGACCTCGGTGATCCGCACGGTCGGAGGGGCGGCGCCCCGCTATCCGGCCCGGGGGGCGGTGAGCCGCTGGGCGTACTTCTTCAGGATCTCGCTCGCCCGGGCGACCGCCTCCACCTTCACGTACTCGTTCGCCTGGTGCGAGAGCTCCTCCTCGCCGGCGCCGAAGATGACGACCCGGGGGTTGACCTGGCTGTAGTGGACCGCCTCGGAGGCGTGCACGAGGACGGCGGTCTCGGCCGCGGCGATCTCGCGGAGGATCCGGATGTGCTCCATCTCCGGATCGATCTGGACCGAGGGCATCGTGAGGATCCGGCGGAGCGTGAACGGGGTCTTGATCCGGCGGAGGTGGTCCTCGATCTCCTTGTAGAGCTGGTCGGGGGCGTAGGGCGGGGGGAACCGGATGTCCACCTCCGCCGTGCACTTGTTGGGGACGACGTTCAGCCGGTTGCCGCCGTTGAAGGTCCCGATGTTCAGGGTGACGCTGCCGAGCTCCGGATGCGCGATCCGGCCCTTGAACCCCTCGAGACCGCGGAGGATCCGCATCATCTTCGAGATGGCGTTCTCCCCGAGGTGCGGCATGGCGCCGTGGGCGGCCTTGCCCCGGGTCTCGATGGCGAGATCGAGGACCCCCTTCTCCGCGTAGGCGACCCGGAGGCCGGTCGGCTCGCCGACGACGATGGCCTTGGCGCGCCGGAGCGGCAGCGTCTTCGAGAGCGCGATCGCCCCCTGCATGGTGGTCTCCTCGTCGGTGGTGAGCGCGAGCGCGACCGGGATCTTCCGCTGGATCAGGTCCTGGGCCGCCTGCAGCATCGCCACCACCGTCCCCTTCATGTCGGCGGCACCGCGGCCGTACATCCGCCCGGAGGCGAGCTGGCTCTGCGAGAAGCTCCAGTAGTCCCCGATGGGGGGGGTGTCCAGGTGGCCGGAGAGGACGATGCCGGCCTGGCCGTACTCGGCGAGGAGCGCCGGGGCGGTCGCATCCCCGAAGAGGGTGTTGCGCATGTGGATCTGGTCGGTGAACGTCTGGACGTAGTCCAGGATCTCCTGCTTGTCCGAGAAGGAGTCGCTCGGGACCTTGACGAGGTCCGCGAGCATGTCCACCATCTGCCGCTTCATCGCTTCCGGGTCCGCCGCCGGGGCGGGGGCGCCCCCCGGAACGGGCCGGGCCCGGAGGGCGGCCGGCCTCTTAACCTAGAGCGTGGACTCCCCGGCGGCCGGCACGGCCGCCGGTCCGGGGGCGCCGGGCCGGGATCGATAATCCGACGTTTGTACGTTCCATCTTCCGAGCCGTTATAATGGGAACCGCGGATGGCCCGGCACCTCTACCCGTGATACCGGGAAAGGTACGAGGAAACAAAAATGGTGGCAAAGGCGATTTGGGTGACCATGTTGGCGATCGGCGTCCTGTCCGTCTCCGGACTCGGCTTCGCGGCGTTCACCGCGACCGGCACGGCGACGACGAGCGCGACCGGCGGGTCCCTGGGACTGGAGTGGACGAACTCGAACACGATGGCGAGCACGACCTACGTCGGATGCGCGTCGGCGACCGTGGGCAGCGAGCTCTGGGCGAACGTCTCCGCCCTCGCCCCGGGCGACTGGTGCGTGGTCTTCGGCAACCTGACCAACACCGGCAATGTCGGGGCCACGGTCTCGGTCTCCGACACGGTCTCGAACCTGTTCAGCAGCTGCTTCACCTGGGACCAGATCAGCAGCTCCCACACCTCGATCGCCCCCAGCGGGACGTACGCCTGGGAGGCCGCCATCGAGCTCAACAACCGGGCCGGGAACGGCTGCCAGAGCGCCACGGGGACCGTGACCACCACCATCAGCGCGGTGGCCCACACCTCGGACGTCGGCGAGCCCTCGGGCCTCTGAGCGGACGGCGCGCGCCAGCGATCGGGAGCCAACCCCTTCCTTTCCCTTTTTTCCACCGTTCCGGGCGGGACCGATGAACCCTCCTCCCGCCGCCGGGCCCCGGGTTAGCGCATCCCGGCCCCCCGGCGGCGCCGGCGGAGGGCTTGGGCGCGGACGGGGGGGGCCGTGATCGCCCCGGTCTGGCTGTGGGCCGTCGCGGGCGAGGCGGTGCTGCTCGGGATCGCGGCGGCCCTCCTCGGCCGGCCCTCCTACCCCTGGGTGGCGGGGCTCCTCGGCGTCCTCGGCGCGATCGGCTTCGATCTCGCCGTCCCCTCGATCCCGGCCGCCGCGGGGCCGTTCACCTACCTTCTCCCCGGGCTGATCCCGCTCGCCGTCGCGCTCCTCTTCCTGCGGGGGGCCGAGGGGGCCACCTGGGCCTCCGGCGGGTTCCGGATCCCCCCCGGGACGGCGCTCCCCACCATCGGCCTCGCCGCCGCGCTCGCCGCCGTCTTCCTCCTCTTCTCGCTCGAGCCGGGGGTCCTGTACGGCTTCCTCGCCCTCCCCGCGCCGGATATCGGGAGCTTCGCCGTCCTCTTCCTCGGGGCGCCGCTCCTCGCGCTGGGGCAGGAGGCGCTCTACCGGGGATACGCGCTGGGCCGCCTCGCCGACACCCAGCCGTTCCGGATCGCCCTCTTCGCCTCCTCCGCGCTCTTCGCCCTGAGCTTCCTCGCGCCCCGGGAGCTCCTCGCGGCCGGGGCGGCGGGCGCCGCCCAGATCCTCTTCCTCCAGGTGGTGCCGGAGTTCGTCCTCGGCATCCTCCTCGGGCTCTTCTTCTACAAGGGCGGCTGGAGCCTCCTCGGGCCGTGGCTGGTCCGGACCGCCCTCCTGTGGATCGGCACGCTGCTCCCCGTCGGCCCGGGGAACGCGCCGTGGGAGATCCTGTTCGTCTTCTCCCTGATCGCCCTCTCCGCCATGATCGTGGTGCTCCAGGTCGGCCTCGTGGAGCCCCGCTTCCGCCAGCGGCGGTACCTCGAGCTCGCGGCCCAGCCGCTCCGGCGCACCCTCCTCGCCCGGGCCCGGAGCCGTCGGCAGACCCGGAACGCCCTCCTCGCGCTCGGGGCGGTGGTCCTGCTGGTCGCGGCGGCGGCCCCGATCGGGAACCTCGCCGGACCGTCCCCGATCCGGCTGTACGCCATCGCCTCCGGCAGCATGGAGCCGACCTTCTACCGGGGGACCCTCGTGGCGGTGGTCCCGGTCGCCGCCCCCTCCGACCTCCGTACGGGGGAGATCATCGCCTACACCGCCCCCTACCTCAGCCCGAACGGGCCCGTGGTCCACCGGATCGTGGACATCTCCCGGAACGGCTCGGAGTACGTCTTCACCACCCGGGGGGACGCGAACCCGAGCCCGGACCCGCGCCCGGTACTCTTTAGTCAGGTGGTGGGTCGGGTCGCCGTGGCCCTGCCGCTCCTCGGGTACCTCCTCCTGAGCCCGCCGCTCCTGGTCGGGCTCCTCGCCCTCGCCTTCCTGGTGGCGCTCTACCGCTCCTCCCCGCCGGGGATCGTGGCCCGTCTCCGCCGTCCGGTCCTGCCCCGGGGCGAGGGGGATCCGACCCCGTGAAGCCGGTCGTCCTCCTTGCGGTGGTCCTGCTCCTGCTGAGCGTCCCCGCCCTGTATGCCGTCGCCGTGACCCAGGGGATGGCCTCCGAGGTGCCGGTCCGGCAGGGGGGGATCGACTACCACGGATCCACGAACTTCTCGTACCTCGCCGAGCTCGCCCCGAGCCCGCTCTATCCGAACGGCTCCCTCGGGCCGGGCGGCGGTATCCTCTTCCTGCCGCTCGTCCGGAGCCTGGAGGTGAACTCCACCTACACCCTCGACATCAATGTCGCGGCGACGGTGACCGTCGCCGCCTCCTACGAGCTCCTGGTCGACGGCACCCTCTGGAACCTCACCCTCAACGCCTCGACCACCGACCTTCCGCCCCGGGCCGTGACCCCGACCTCGGGGCTCACCGTCCAGGAGTCCACCACCCTCAACATGACCCGGACCGAGGCGCTCCTCTCCGAGATCCAGAACGCCACCGGCTACACGCCGGCCCGCTACATCCTCGAGTTCGTCCCCTCCCTCTACCTCGCGATGGCCCCCGCGGGCGGCGCCGTCGACCGGGTGGTCTACGCGACGCCGTTCAACCTCACCCTCGAGAACGGGCTCATCGTGCCGGGGCCGACGAACGCCTCCGACTCCGGCTCGAACGCCACCACCGTCCTCGAGCGGGCCGCCGACGTGCCGCTCGAGCAGCAGGTCGCCCTCGGGCTCGCCGCGGGGCTCCTCGTCGGGGCCGCCGTGGCCGGGACGGTCGCCCTCCGGGCGCTGGGCCGGGAGCGGCGCGCCACCGACGTGGCCCGGAGGTTGCGCCGCCTGACCGCCCCGTACCAGGACGCCATCGCCATGACCGGCACCCCGCCCTCGACCCGGAACGTGGTGGGGCTCGGCACGTGGGAGGGGCTCGTCCGGGTCGCCGACATGCTCGGGAAGCCGATCCTGAGCTACGAGCACCCGGGCGACGGCGATCCCACCCGCTACTTCTTCTACGTCCTCGACGGGACGATCCAGTACACGTACCTCGTCCCGCGCGGGGACCCGGAGTCGATCCGTTAGGCGGAGCCACGGTCCGGGAGGCCCACGGGCCGGCGCGGCGGCCCCTGCGGCGCCGGTGGGAACACCGCCCGGGAGGCGGCCCAGGGCCCGTCCCCCATCCCGGATCCCGCCCACCCGTTCGGGCCGGCCGCCGCCGCGAGGCCGGCGGAAAGCAGGGGAGCGGCCCACGGGAGCCGCTCCGCAAGGGCGCCCTCGACCGATTCCACGAACCGCGCGCCCGGGGGCACGGTGAGGAGCCGGACCGTCGGATGCCGGCCGAGCCACGACCGGACGCGCGGCTCGTCGGCGACGGACCGGGATTCGGTGACGACGACGAGGTCGGCGCCCCGCGGGCACCGTTCGACCGCCGCCCGGAGGAAGATGAGGAACTCCCGGGGGCCCATCCACGGGGACCCCTTCGGCGCGGCCGGTCCGGCATTCTCCGGCGCGAGGAGGAGCGACCGGAGGGCGGCGGGCAGCCTCGGGTCGGGCCGCCGGTACCCTCCGGATCGGTGGAAGGCGGCCTCCCGAAGGGGGGTCAGGGAGGGCCCCGCGGCCGACCCCATTCCGATGTGGAACGCCACCGTCCGGGCCGCCGGGCCGAGGGAGAATCCCACGGCCTCCGCGGTCCGGACCGGGACCGCTTCCGAGCGGGCGCGGGGGGGCGGCGGGGGGCTGGCGCCCACGATCTTCCGGGCCCGGACCACGGTCATGTGGCTGACCCCGAGGCTTTGCGCCACCTTCCGGGAACCGATCCCGACGGCGCTCCGGCCCGGCTCCGGGCGGAGGGCGCGGAGGACCCGCTCGATCCGGGACTCTCCCGCCCGGGCGGCCCGGCCGGGGCGCGGGGCCTGCCGGAGGATCCCCTCGACCCCGACGGCGAGGAAGCGGCGCCGCCACCGGGCCGCCGTTTCCGGGTCGATGCGGAGCTCCGCCGCGATGGCGCGGTTCGAGGCGCCCCGGGCGGCTTCGAGCACGACCGATGCCCGGAGCCGAAGCCCGGGCGAGGCTCCGTGCCGCTTCAGCCGCTCCAGCTCGAGCGCCTCGGCCCGGGTGACGGAAACCGGCGGCGCTCGTCGCACGGTGGGGGCGAGACCGGAGTGGCTATTTCATGCTGCGCGCGCCCTCCGGAGGGGTCCCGACCCGACCGGTTGGAGGTGGCCGGGGCGGAAGGGGGGTCCGGGGGGTCCGGGGCCGGGAGCGACCGGGATCGGAAGGCGTTGGCCCGGGATCCCACGGCGGGGCGCCGCGGTCCGGCCGGCATCGGGTCGGCCGGGTTCACGGGGCCGCGAGCGGGCCGACCGGTGCCGGGCGCCCGGACTCCGCGGGAGCCGGTCCGTCCGGTTCCGGAAGGGAGTTCGTCCCGTTCTCCCATACCTAGACAACCGTGGCAAGCACGGTTGATGCTGGGTTCCTGAATCCTCGGAAGGCATCTGTCCTAGCGGACATGAACCTCCTTCCTCCACAGGCGTTTTCCGTCTCCGCCGAA
>JAJZDH010000050.1 GCA_021828665.1 Thermoplasmata archaeon | reverse complement strand
TCACGAGGGAGACGGAGGTGCGGTCGTGCCGATAGCCCATGACCCATCTACACACTCGAAGGGTATAATGCCATCGATTCATCCCACCTCTTTAGAGGTGGGATGAATCGATGGGCCACTTTGTAAGCCATTCCCCGAGGGGGGCTCGGCGGGACCCGGTCGACGGGCCGACGGGCCGACGGGGGACGGTTCGGGGCCCTGCCCCGGTCGCTCACCGGCGGGGAGGCTGCGGCTCCCGCCGCCGTTCGAGGAGCGCCTCGTAGTGGAGCCGGCGGCCGGCCCGGCGGACGAACTCCACGCGCCGGAGGAGGAAGTGGGGCTCCATCGGCCGGGCCACCTCCTCCACGGAGAGCCGGTGCGGGGGACCGATCCGCGCGGTCTCCTCCCGGGCGACCCAGGAGAGGAGGAACCGACCGCCCGGCCGGAGAAGGCGCGCCACCCCCGCCGCATACGCCGGCCGGTCCCGGAACGGGAGGGTATGGAAGCAGCCGTTGTCCGAGGCGTACCGGAACGCCTCCGGCGGAAAGGGCGGGCGGAGGATGTCCGCCTCCACGAAACGGACCGCGACGCCCCGCGCCCGGGCCCGCTCCCGGCCCGCCGCGACCGCGCCGGGGGCGATGTCGATCCCCGTCACGCGGAAGCCATGCCGGGCGAGCCAGAGGGCGTCGCTTCCGGCGCCGCAACCGATCTCGAGCCACGACCCCGGGGGGCGGACCCGACCCTCCTCCACGGCGGCGCGCACGAACGGCTTCGGACCGGCGCGGAACCACGGCAGCTCCCGGTAGGGGGTCGCCGCGTAGGTGCGGGCCCATCCGGCGCGGACGGCGGCCGAGACGCCCCGGCCGTCCCGGGAGGCCGGGGAGGCGGCGCGGTTACCGGCCCTGGTCGCGGTCATACCATCTCCGGAACCGGCGCACGTTCTCGATCGTGCCGACGAGGATCACGGCGTCGTTCTCCTCGAAACGGGTCGCGAACGGGGGATTGACCTCGGTGACGTACTCCCCCGAGGAGCCGGGGTGCGCCCGGCCGATGAGGAGGCAGCCGGTCGCCGATCGGACCATCGCGTCCGCCTCCTCGAAGCTCTTCGACCGGAGCGGGGAGGTGGGACCGACCAGGTACTCCTGGATGTCCGACTTGAGGTCGGCCGCCGTGAGGTCCTCGATGGCATGCGCGACGTCCGGCTCGAACGCGGCGGCGGCGCAGAGCCGGCCGCCCATCTCCGAGGGGCTCGCCACGTAGGTGACGCCGGCGGCCCGGAGCGTGGCCTTGAGCCGGGCCCGGCCGACGGCGACGACGACCCGCATCCCCGGGACGGCGGCCTTGACGTTGAGCGCCGCGATCATGTTCGTCGCGTCGTCGTCGGTGCAGACGACGACGCTGTGCGCCCGGGCGAGGTTCACGCGTTCGAGGATCGCCGCCTCGGAGAGCGACCCGAAGGTGGCGAAGAGGCGCGCCTCCGGCGCGAGGGCGCGGAGGTTGGCGACCTCCTCGGACCGTTCGGTCACCACCGCGACCTTCTGCTCCTGGATCAGAAGCTCCCGGACCGCCGCCCGCCCGACGGAGGAGTACCCCAGCACCACGATGTGGCCCTCGAGATCGGTGCCGTAGGTGCCGAGGGCGCGCTGGGAGGTCTCCTCGTTGACGGCCGTGGTGATCACCGAGATGAGGTACCCGAGCAGGAATATCTGGGTGGCGATGACCACCGAGGCCAGGATCTTGGCCGGAACGTTGGTGGGCACGATGTCCCCGTACCCCACCGTCCCCAACGTGACGATGGACCAGTAGAAGGAGTCGAAGAGCGAGACGCGGGACCCCTCGAGCCAGTAGAATCCCAGGGCGGAGAGGACGTAGATCGAGGTGTAGACGAGGAGGAACCGCCAGATCCGCCGCAGGATGTCCACGAGGTAGGCGTGGCGGCGGCGCAGCACACCGGGCGCGGGAGACCGGGGGTGGGTAAGCTTTGCTGGCGCCCGGACGACCGGTCCCCCGGGGGCCGGGAGGGCGGACCGGCCGCGATCCGCCGCCGGTGCCCGGCGGCGGACGGCCGACCGGTCGGGGCCCGTCCGACAACCTTTTTGGGTTCGGAAGGAGAGCCGACGCCATGGACGAGCCGCTCGACGCCATCCTCATCCAGGTGACCATCCCGTTGCCGCTCGCCATGATCCACGCCGCGTTCACCGACCCGGCCTCCGTGGCGCGGTGGATGAGCGACGGGGCCCGGATCGAGCCCCGGGTGGGGGGTGCCTACGAACTGCGCTGGGACGGCGAGACGCCGTTCACGAGCGCGGGGACCGTCCTGCGGATCACCCCGGAGCTCGATATCGGCTTCAGTTGGTTCGCTCCGCCCGCGTTCGCGGAGCTCATGAACCGCCCCGCGCCCGCGACCCAGGTCTACGTGAGGCTCCAGGAGTCGCCCGAGGGGATCGACGTGACGCTCGAGCATTCGGGGTGGGGCTCCGGGGCCGCTTGGGAGGAGGCGCGGTCCTGGCACTTCGAACTGTGGGACGACCGGCTCCATCGCCTCAAGGAGTTCCTGCTCCGGGAAGCGTACGGCTGACGGCGCCCCCCGGGGCACCGGGACGGGCGCGGCCGGGCGGTCCGGCCCCCGGCCTCAGAAGGACGGGGTGTACATCGGGCAGCTTCCGGCGCAGCGGGCGCACGGGCCGGCCGGGACGAGGTAGAAGGAGCCGGCACGACCCTCCCGCTCCGGCCGGATCACCAGGTGATCGCCGGGGAAGTGCCCGCACCGGCACCGGTTCGGCACGGCCGACGGCGCCCCCCCGCTCTTCCCTCCCATCGGGCCGGCCGACCCCACCGAAGCTAAAGAACTCTTGCGCGGCGCAACCGTAAAACGGGCCTCGCGTTGGGCGGCGCCGGCCATGGAGGTCGCGGGGTGCCCGGTGCCGGAGGACCGCACCTACGACCTCGAGGAGTCGCTCTGGGTTCAGGAGGATCCGGCGACCCGGATCGCCACCCTCGGGCTGATCGCTTCCCTCGGGGCGCTCGCGGGAGCGTTCACGGCGGTCGCGTTCCGGCCGATCCCGGACCGGGTCGCCGCCGGCCGCAGCGTGGCGACGGTGGAGAGCGTGCGGTACACGGGTCCGGTCCGGCTGCCGGTCGACGGGACCATCGTGGCACGCAATCCGGAGGTGATCCGCCGACCGAAGCTCCTCAACGATTCCCCCTACGACCGGGGATGGCTCGTGCGGTTCCGTCCCGATCCCGGGGCGGACGCCTCCTCCCGGCTCGAGACGGCGGCCGCCATCGCGGACCGGCTCCGGGACCGGATCGTGGCGGCCCGGATCCACTGCGCTCCGGCCTCGCCGGATTGGGAGATCGTCGAGGTCGGCAGCGAGTGCGCCGCGACCCTCTCCCGCCTCGACGCGGAGCTCGCCGCCCATCCGGCGGGGGAGGTGGTCCTCCTGGTCACCGACGATCCCACGAGCCCGATCGAGTTGGTCCGTTGGGCCGACCGATCCGGCCACACCCTCCTCGACCACCGGCCGGACGGGGGGTTCCACCGGTTCCTGATCCGGAAGGAGGCCCACCCCGTGCCACGGCGGCGCGCCCCCGGGACCGGTCGCGTGGGGCCGGCCGCCTGAGGACGCCCGGCTACGGCTTCTCGATGGGGCTCCGGATCTGGTTGCCCCACTCCGTCCAGGAGCCGTCGTAGTTCCGCACGTCCGGATACCCGAGGAGGTAGCGGAGGACGAACCAGGTGTGGCTCGAACGCTCCCCGATGCGGCAGTAGGTGATCACCGGGGTCGCCCCGGAGATCCCGCGGCCCCCGTACAGCGCCGCGAGCTCGTCGGCGCTCTTGAAGCTGCCATCCTCCCGCACCGCCTGGGCCCACGGGATGTTCACCGCGCCGGGGATGTGACCCCCCCGCTGGGCGTGCTCGGTGGGGTACTCGGGGGGGGCCGTCACCTCTCCGGTGAACTCCTTGGGGCCGCGCACGTCCACGAGCTGGAGGTGGCCCGCCCGGACCCGGTCGAGGCCGGCCCGGACCTCGTCGTAGTACGCCCGGAGCCTCTCGTCGGGCGCTCCGGCGACGAAGGCGGTGGGAGCGGGCGTGGGCACCTCCCGGGTGAGCGGTCGGTCCTCGGCGATCCACTTCTTCCGGCCGCCGTTGAGGAGACGGACGTCCGGGAAGCGGTAGTACTGGAAGACCCAGAAGGCGAAGGCGGCGAACCAGTTGTTGAAGTCCCCGTACAGCACCACGGTGGTGGTCGCCTCGATCCCCAGGCGCCGGAAGAGCGCGCCGAACGACTCGGCGGAGAGGAGGTCGCGCCGGACCGGATCGTTGATGTCCGCCCTCCAGTCGACGAGGACGGCGCCCGGCAGGTGGCCCATGTGGTAGTTCGCCGCCGGGTCGTAGTCGACTTCCACGACCCGGACCCGGGGGTCGGCGAGGTGCGCCTGGAGCCAGTCGTTCTCGACGAGGACCTCGGGATGGGCGTAGCGTGCCGCGTTCATAGAATCCCTCTCGCCCCGCCGGAGCCCCGCCGGGTTAAAGGCTCGACGAACCGGGCCGGAACGGACGATGGATGCCGGATCGGCGCGCGACCCGCCGGGGCGGCCCCGACGGCGGCGACCCCCCGCCCCTATCCTCGCCGGCCCCGCTTCGGCAGCTGCGCGTTCGAGATCTCCACCGAATCCCCCTCGAACCCGAGGCGGCCGAGCTCCTCGCGGATGCGGGCCCGGTGGTCCCCCTGCAGGTACACCTCGCCCTCCACGACCGATCCGCCGGTGGCCAGGCGGTTCTTGAGCTGGCGGGCGATGTCGGCGAGGTCCACGCCGGCGGGAAAGCCGGAGATGACCGTGGCCGGCTTGTTGTACCGGCGCGGTTCGGCCCGGACCCGGATGCGGGCGGTCTCTCGGTCCAGCGCGGACAGGATCTCATCGAACTCGTCGTTCCCCATTGGTGCCTGCGGTTCCTACCGATCCTCCCGGTGGGAAGGATGGAATGCGAGGAGAACGGCGGCCGGTCCGGAAGGGGAACTTCCGAACGGCCCCCCGGCCGGCGGGGCGAACGATCCGGGACGTCTGCGGGGCCGCAACGGTTCGGGGGGCCATGGCCTCGGGCGCATTTAGGCTCGCCGATGGCGGGGCGGGGGGGGGCGGGCTACTCCTCCTCGCCCCACCGGTAGAGCCGGAGCGCGATCCCGGTCCCGAGGATCGCGAGCCCCACGAGGAGCGCCGCGTCGAGGAGGAGGTTCGACGGGACGGCTCCGGGCAGGGCGAGCTCCCCCTGCACCAGGAGCGCCGCGTAGGTGGTGGGCAGGAAGCGCGCGGCCGCCTGCCACCAGGGCGGCAGGATGGAGAGCGGGTAGTACAGCGGCGAGAGCATGCCGATCACGGTGAAGGTGAGGTTCCCCACGGGCCAGATCTCCCGCTGGCTGCGCACCCGGCTCGAGAGGGCGAGACCGATCGCGCTGAAGAGGATCCAGAGGACGACGACGACCCCCCCCAGGACCAACCAGCCGAGCGGGGGGACGGCGACGGTGAGGGCGAGGAGCCCCCCCAGGACGAGCAGCGCGGGCACCGCGGGGATCAGGTTCGAGAAGGCGATCCCGAACAGGTAGCGGACCTTCGAGAGGGGCGAGGCGATGAAGACGTCCTGCATCCGGTTCTCGAGCCGCCAGCTCGCGCTGTCGCCGAGCACCCAGCTGCCGATGTTCTGGGTGGTGAACAGGATCGCGCCCACGATCTCGAGCGGGACGTACGCCGGGGGCGAGATGAGCTTGAGGAAATACAGGAAGATGAACGGGAGGAGGATGGGGGCGATCGTGGACGCCGGGTTCCGGCTGATCCAGCGCCACCCGATGATGGCGAACGCCGGAAAGGCGGCCCCGCCCGAGGCGGGCTGGGGCCCGGCGGCTCCCCGGGAGGGGCCGTCGGCCCCCATTCAGGCCCCCCGGGAGGAGCGGCGGGCCCACACGAGCGCCCCCGCGAACAGGATCCCCGCCTCGAGGCCGAGGGAGGTCGCGGCGAGGAGGATCTCGGGATGGGAGAGCGCCACGAGCCCCCCCTGGGCGGCCTCGACGAGCGCCACCGCGGAGCTGGTCGGGAGGAGGAGCGCCCACGGCCGGGCCGCGGCCGGAAGGAACCGGATCGGGTAGAGGACCGGGGGCAGCACCCCGAAGAGGTTCGTGAGGATGCTCGCGTACGGCCAGATCGCCCGATTCTCCTTGAAGAAGGTCGATACGACGTACCCCATCGAGGAGGTGAACACCCAGACGGCCGCGGCGGCCACGACCAGCACGGCGCCGGCCAGCGGGACGACCGGCACGACCACGAGGAGGACCACGATCAGGACGAGGATCGGCGGAAGGTAGGCGAGCAGGATGCCCGCCGACATGCCGACGAAGTACGCCTCGGGGCTGAGGGGGGAGGCGTGGTAGAGCTCGTTGAGCTTGCTCTCGATCCGGATGTAGGCGGCCTCGTTCTGGACCCTCTGGCCCAGCATGAAGACGGAGTACACCACGGCGCCGATGAGCGCGTACGGCAGCAGCGGACGGTTCAGGATCCAGACGAAGAGGAGGAGGACCACCTGGACCACCATGGAGGTGGCAAGCGCGAGCGTCTCGTGGAGCTGGACCCGGAGCTCCGTGGCGGTGAACGCCACCGTGCCCCGCCACTGGATGCGCATCCGGACCTTCCCCCGCGGCCTCCCCGTTCCTCCCGGAGGGGGTTAAAAGGGCACGCTCGCCCCGGCCGGTGCCGAGGGGAGCCGGGCGGCCCCCGGGGGCGGGTTCCGGGAGCGGAATCCGACCCGCGACCCCTCACGGCGCCATCGGTGGCGATCGGAGGGCGGCGGCGCCCTCCGCGTCCTCGTGGATCGAATGGCCCACCGCCCGGAGGAACGCCTCCTCGAGCGTCACCGGGCCGACGGTGGCGGTCCGGCGGGCCCGGAGCGCGATCCCGAGGATCTCCGGCACCCGCTCCGGCCCGGTGATGACCGAGACCCCCTCGGCATCCTCGACGATGGTGCCGAGGCCCGCCAGCTCCTCCCGGAGCGGGGGACCCGGGGAGATCGACACCCGGAAGGCGCCCCCGACCTGCTCCTTGAGGGCGGCGGCGGTCCCCTCCACGAGGACCCGACCCCGGTCGATGATCGCGAGCCGCTGGGAGAGCGCCTCCGCCTCGTCGAGATAATGGGTGGTCAGGAGGATCGTCGACCCCTTCCGGCTGAGGCCGCGGAACGACTCCCAGACCGCCCGGCGGGCGAACGGGTCCATTCCGATGGTCGGTTCGTCCAGGAAGAGCAGCGGGGCCTCGGTCGCGATCACCGTCGCCACCATCGTCCGCTGCCGCTGGCCCCCCGAAAGGGTCGTGGAGAGCCGGTCGGCCACCTCCCCGAGCCCCATCTGGGCGAGCGACTCCTCCGTCCGGTCCTTGGCGGTGCCGCGGGGGAGCCCCCGGGCCCGCAGGTACGTGTACACCTGCTCGCGGGGCGTCAGGTGGAAGAACGGCCGCCCCTCCTGGGGGACCACCGCCAGGAGGCCCCGGACCGATTCGGGGGAGCCGATGGCGTCCTTGCCGAAGATCTCGACGGTGCCCCCGCTCGGCACGAGGAGCGTCGAGGCGATCCGGAGGAAGGTGGTCTTGCCGGCCCCGTTCCGGCCGAGGAGGGCGTACCGCTCCCCGGGGCGGACGGAGAGGGAGACGCCGTTGAGGGCGAGCACCGGCGCGCCGCCCCGGATCCGGTAGCTCTTCCGAACTTCCCGGGCGACGAGCGCATCGACGCCCACGGCCGCTTCGAGCCCGCCGGCGCTATTTAACGCCGGGCGGGGTCGGCGGCTCCTTCGGGCCGGGCGGTGGCCGGCGCGGGGGGGAAGCGCCCGGACCGACGAGCCGGGTCTCATCGAGCCCGCGGTCGGAGGCCGCCCCCCGGTCCCCCTGGAGGAGCTCGCCGGAGTCCCGGGCCTCGGAACGGCGGCAGGCGACGGCGAGGACCGAGCCGAGGGCGGTCGGCAGGCCGAGGTACCCGACGAGCGCCCGGACATCCTGCTTGCTGAGCTCGGCGGTGACCAGCGAGAGGACGAGGTAGTACACGGCGAATCCGAGGATGATCGCCGGGACCAGGATGAACCAGCGGTTCGGGTTGATCAGGCTGTTGAGCCGCGAGACCGCGAGGAAGCTCGCCACCGCGCTCGCGAGGATCGCCCCGATCACCCGGGGCTGGATCCGGATGGCGAGCAGCTTCTCGAGGAAGTAGGTGTTCAGGGCGAGGCCGGCGAGGCTCGAGCCGAGGATGGCAAGGGCGGCCCCCAGGAGGCCCAGGTTCCCGAGCGGCGCGAACGGGGGCAGGACGAGGAAGGAGATGCCGAGGAGGACGGCCACCTGCAGTCCCATGAGGTACAGGTCGAGCCGCTGGCGGCCGATGGAGGAGAGCGCCGTGAGGATGATCTGGGAGAGGGCCGCCGGGATGGCGGAGGCCGCAAGGAGGGCGAGGGGCAGCGCGCCCGACCCGTAGGTGCCCACGAAGAGGGTGTTCAGGAGCGGCGCCCGGTAGACCACCATCGCGATGGCCGCGGGGACGACGAGCATCGCCGTGTACCGCAGGGCGGCCCAGGTGCGGCGCCGGAGGAGCTCGTACTCCCGCCGCACGTGCAGGTTGGTCAGGTGGGGAAAGAGCGGGACCGAGACGGCGTTGGGGAGCCCGAGGAGGAGGATCCGGAACCCGTTCGCGGCGAGGAAGATCGCCACGGCGCTGCTCGAGAGGGCCGCCACGAAGAAGATGGGGGCATTCGTCCAGACGTAGGCGAGACCGAGCCCCCCCATGAGCGGCCAGGCGTACCGGACCATCCCGCTCACCTCGGAGAAGCGGACGCTCCGGGCGAGACGAAGGACCGTGCCCGAAGTGTACAGCGCCGAGGCGACGCCCCCGAGGACGTAGGCGAGGGCGAACCCCCAGAGCGCCCCGACCGGGGCCGGCGAGATCAGGGCGACGGTGATCAGGCCCCCCGCCTGGACGACGCTCTGGATGAGGAGCGGATGCTGGCTCCGGATCGAGTCGCCCCGGGCGATCCACAACTGGCTGTAGACGCTGCCGGGGGTCCAGAGGAGGGGGGTGATCAGGAAGAGGCCGAAGACCGCGATCTCGGTCGAGGCCGGGATCGTGACGGAGCAGCCCCCGGCGAGGCAGGTCGAAGCCCCCTCGGCGAAGTAGAGGTGGGGGGCGAGGAGGAAAAGACCGCCCGAGACCAGGGCCATCATGCCCAGGCGCACCGCCGCGTACGTCCCGGTGAGCTCCGACGCGGCCCGGCCCCTCGCGATGAAATACGTGTACGCCGACCCCAGGCGGAGGTCCGCGAGCCCGTTGATCGTCGAGGCAAGGGTAAGGTAGAACCCGGCGACCCCCACCGCCGTGAGGCCGGTGTGGTAGATGCCGATGTGGTGCGAGACGAAGTAGTTGCCGAGGAAGCCGATCGCCTGGATGGCGACGCTGATCAGGAACACCATGCTCGAGCTGAGCCCGAGGGGACGCTCGTGGCTCAGCCGGGGGACCGACGCGGCCGTCGGGGCCTCCGGCCCGGCCTCAGCCACGGCCACGACCTCCGGCCCGGAGGCGATCCCTTCCGGACCGGCGCCTCAGGGCGGTTCCCGGGCGACCGGGGGGGAGGGGCCGCCGGGGCGCCGCCCCGGGCCCGCGCGCGGCAGCGGACCCGGTCCCGCCCTCCCGGTGGGACCGCTCACGGCCGACCGGACAGACGCCCGACCGGGGGCGGCGGTGGTTCGGGACCTCCCTCACCCCCGGAGGTCGGCGGGCCTCGGGCCGCCGTCGGTGCGTCCGGTGCCGGATGCCCGCCGAACCGCAGCGCCATCTCGGCGAGCGCCAGCGCGCGCCGGGCCGAGGGGAAGTCTCCCGAGGAGAGGGATCCGCGGGCCTCCCCGTAGAACTGCTGGGCGAGGAGCACCGAGGGGTCGGCGAGCGCGTGGTCGAGGAGACGGGAGAGATTCTCCAGGCGGCGTTCCGGGGAGGCATCGAACGGTTCCGGCATCGTGTCGGTAGGACCCGGCAAGTAGTATTTGTGGGTACTGTCCGTGACGAACGCCGGGTCGGTCCCACCGTCGGGCGCCCCCGGGGGCGGGGAGGGGCGGCCCTCCGCCCCGCCGCGCCGGCCGGCGGCGCCATCGGACCGGAACGGGGGGGTGGGAGCAGAGGGATTTGAACCCCCATATGCGGGTCTCTCCGCGCGCTCCAGTCACTCGTCATCGGGGCGGTCGGGCCCCTCCGCGAAAGCCGTTCTCCTCAGGGGCCCGGTTCCGGGACCCTGACTGGAGCCCGCTGGTCTGCCAAGTTAGCCTATGCTCCCCCGCGGGGGGCAGGACGACCGGCAGATATCCTTTGTCGCCCCGGTGGCCTTGAGAAAATACCTCACGGGTCCCGCTCAGTTACGGGATCCCTTCGAGGTTGCGGCGATGCGCCTCCGATCCATCGCGCGCAGCGGGACGGGCCACCAGTCCACGCCCTTCGCCCAATACCGTAGCCGCCGGACGACCGGCGGACCGTCCTCGGCCCGCACGAGCACGATTCCTCGGCCGACCCGAACGTGCCCGAGGTCCTCCAGCCGACCCC
>JAJZDH010000049.1 GCA_021828665.1 Thermoplasmata archaeon | reverse complement strand
CTCGAGGGGCGGCAAGGCGGCCGCGGGGGCGACCCGGCGGAGGACCTCGGCGAGGCGGGAGCGCAACGTCTCGATGCCGGCGCCCGTGGCGGCCGAGACCTCGAGACGGCCGGAGGGGGGATGGGGCAGGTCCGCCTTCGTCTCCACCTCGAGGATCGGGAGCGCCGCGTACTCCTCCCGCCACCGGGCCAGGAGCCGCTCCTGGTCGGCCCTCGGGTAGCCGCACGCCTCCGAGGGGTCCAGCACGAACAGGATGACCTGGCCCGCGTGGCCGACCGCCTCGAGCGCCTCCGCCTCGGCCGGGTTGGTCCGGCGCGACCGTCCGAGGACCCCCGGGGTATCGACGATCTGCATCCGTTCGAACCCGAAATCGGCGTGGCCGACGGCGATGGACTTCGTCGTGAACGCGTAGCCCGCGATCTCGGGCCGGGCGGTGGACAACCGGGCGACCAGCGAGGATTTGCCGACGTTGGGGAAGCCGGCGACCACCACCGTGGGAAGGCCGGCGTCGAGCTGCGGCCGCTCCTTGAGGAAGCGGTCGATGTCGCCGAGCGCGAGGAGATCCGGGTCGACCTCCCTCAGGAAGCTCGCCAGCCGACCGTACAGGTGCCGCACCGCCGTCCCGAACGCCTCCTCGGTGCTCCCCCGCCGCAGCTCCGCCTGGCCGTCCCGGGAGAGGGAGCGGATCCGTTCCTCGGCCCGGTGGACCCGCTCGAGGGCGCGCGGCAGCGCCGCGGCGCCGAACCGGCCCTCGATCAGCCGCCGGTCGAACTCCCCGATCCGGTCCGGGTGGAACCGGGCGGTCCGAAGGCCGAGCTGGCGGAGCGCCACGGCGGTGCTGCGGACCATCTTGAGGAGGGCCCGGCGGCGGCCCCGGTCGAACCGCTCGGCCCCGTGCGGGGTGGCCCGGTACGCCCGCCGGAAGGCGATGTCCAGGATGACGGAGGAGGGTTTCTGGCCCCGGCCGGATCCCAGCGCCGCCCCGCGGTCCTCCCGGCCCTTCCGGGGACCGCCGCGGTGCCTCCGGACGGCGGCCGACGGCCGTCGATGGCGGTGGGAGGGCCTCACGGGCCGCGCCCGCCCGGGGGCGGCGTTGGAGCTCTCATGAAGCGGGAACGGTCCCCCGGCGGTCCGAAGGGGAGGGCGCCGTTATAGGGATGGCGGGACGGCGTCGACGGTCCCGGCGGGGCGGCGGCGCGGGGCGGGGGCCCCGCGCGCGGGAGTCCCGCCCCCGCGGGCAACGGCTATCTGCTCTCCGGCTCCCCACCGGCCCCGGTGGGTGCCCGCGTGCCGCGCTGGATTCCGTCGGAGCCCGGGGAGGAGGAGCCGCTCCTCGCCGCGCTCGGTCTAAACGACGTGGAGGAGCTGTTCCGGGACGTGCCGGAGCAGGTGCGGATGGGCCGGATGGGCCTCGGCGCCCCGCTCGAGGAGATCGACGTCGTCCGCCGGATCGACCGGATCCTCTCCCGGAACCGCACCCATTCCCGGTACCCGGCCTTCCTCGGTGGCCGGGTCGGCCTCCGGTACGTTCCGGCGGCGGTGGATGCGCTCCTCTTGCGGAGCGAGTTCTACACCTCGTACACCCCGTACCAACCCGAGGCGAGCCAGGGGATGCTCCAGTCGCTCTTCGAGTTCCAGAGCCTCTGGGTGGAGCTCACGGGGCTCGACGCCGCGAACGCCTCCCTGTACGACGGGGCCACCGCCGCCGGCGAGGCGCTCCTCCTCTGCCGCCGGCTGAAGGAGGGGCACCGGTTCCTGATCCCGGCGAGCCTGCCGTGGGAGGAGAAGAGCGTGCTCGCGAACTACGCCGCGGGACTCGGGATCCGGATCGAGGAGATCCCGTACGACCCGGCCTCCGGCCTCCTCGACCTCGCGTGGATCCGGGAGGCGGTCGGCCGCGGGGAGGTCTTCGGCCTCCTCGCCGACCTGCCGAACGGCTTCGGGGGGCTCGACGAGGGGCTGCCCGAGCTCAAGGGGATCCTCGGCGGGGTCCCGCTCGTCGTCGCGGCCGATCCGCTCGCGCTCGCCGTCCTCGAGCCCCCGGGGGCGTACGGCGCCGACATCGTCGTCGGGGAGGGCCAGGGGTTCGGCACCCCGCCGTCGTTCGGCGGGCCGCTCCTCGGCCTCTTCGCCTGCCGGGCCGAGCACCTTCGGCTCACCCCGGGGCGGATCGTGGGCGCCACCCGGGACGCCGCCGGCCGGCGGGCGTTCACGCTCACCCTCCAGACCCGGGAGCAGCACATCCGGCGGTCGCGGGCCACCTCGAACATCTGCACCAACCAGTCGCTGCTCGCCCTCGCGTTCGTGGCGTATGCGAGCCTGGTGGGGCCCCGCGGCCTCGAACGGCTCGCCCACCGTCTGAGCGACCGGGCCCGGCTCCTCGCCCAGGCGCTGGGCCGGAGCCCCGCCCTGCGGGCCCCCGCCTTCTCGGCCCCCTTCCTGTGGGAGTTCGCGGTGTCGGTCCGGGCGGGGAGCGCCCGGGAGTTCCTCGACCGCCTCGCCGCGGCGAGGGTGCTCGGGGGGACCCCGATCGGGGATCCACGGCCCGGCCGGGCGGGGGCGGAGGAGGCCCTCTTCCTGACCGCCGCGACCGAGTTCACCGACCGGCGGGCGATCCGGCGGTACGCCCGGGCGGTCGGCGGGGAGCCGCCCGGGGATGTCGCCCCGGAAGCCTCCCGGGGAGGCGGCCCGTGAGCTACCACCAGGCGCGATACGACGAGCCGCTCCTCTGGGAGATCGAGCCCCCTCCGGAGGCGCCCGCGGCCCCCGAGCCGATCCCGGGGGTCCCCGAGCGGCTGCGGCGGCGCCACGGCGTCCGCTGGCCGGAGCTCTCCGAGCTCGAGGTGATCCGGCACTTCACCCGGCTCAGCCAGATGAACTTCGGCATCGACACGAACGCCTACCCGCTCGGCTCCTGCACCATGAAGTACAACCCGAAGGTCTCGGAACTCCTCGCCCGGCGGCCCGGGGCCGCCGAGGCGCACCCCGGCCAGCCGGAGGCGACCGTCCAGGGATCCCTCGAGATCCTCTGGAGGCTCGAGCAGGCGCTCGGGAAGATCACCGGCTTCGAGGAGGTCTCGCTGCAGCCGGCCGCCGGCGCCCACGGCGAGTTCGCCGCCCTCCTCATGATCCGGGCCTACCTCGCCGAGCGCGGGGAGCTCGAACGGCGGACCGAGGTCCTCCTGCCCGACACCGCCCACGGCACCAACCCCGCCTCCGCCGCCATGGCGGGGTTCACCGCCCGGGAGATCCGCTCCAAGGACGGCTGCGTGGACCCGGCCGCCCTCGCCGCGGCGGTCTCCGACCGCACGGCGGCGTTCATGCTGACGAACCCCAACACCGCCGGGCTCTTCGAGCCGGAGATCGTCGAGATCGCCCGGACGGTGCACGGCGCCGGCGGGCTCCTGTACTACGACGGCGCGAACCTGAACGCCATCCTCGGCGTCACGAGCCCGGGCCGGATGGGGTTCGACGTGGCGCACCTCAACCTCCACAAGACCTTCGCCACCCCCCACGGCGGCGGCGGCCCCGGCGCCGGCGTCCTCGCCGCCGGCCCCACCCTCGCCCCCTTCCTGCCGGTCCCCCGGATCGTCCGCCGCGGCCGGAACTTCCGGCTCGACTACGACCGGCCGCGCTCCATCGGGAAGATCAAGAGCGGCCTCGGCAACTTCGGCCTCGATCTGAGGGCGCTCGTCTTCCTCCTCTCCCACGGCGAGTCCGGGATCCGCCGCATCTCCCGCCGCGCGGTCCTCAACTCGAACTACCTCGGCCAGCGGCTCGGAACGCGCCTGCCGCGGCCGTTCCGTCCGCTCGTCAAGCACGAGTTCCTGCTCTCCGGGGCGCCGCTCAAGGCCCGGGGGCTCCGCACCCTCGACCTCGCGAAGCGGCTCCTCGACGAGGGGATCCACGCGCCCACGGTCTACTTCCCGTCCCTGGTGGAGGAGGCGCTCATGATCGAGATGCCCGAGACGGAGAGCCGCCGGGAGCTCGACCTCCTGGTCGCGGCGTTCGAACGGGCGCTCGGCGACACCCCCGAGGCGCTCCGGGCCGCCCCGCAGTCGCTCGCCGTCGGACGGATCGACGAGGTGGCGGCGGCGCGCCACCTCCTCCTCTCCTGGAAGGACCTTCGGGAACGGGGCGCGGTCCTCGGGATGGCCGGGCCGACGCCGGAGGGCGCGACCCCCGGGAAAACTTGAAACCCCCCGGGCGCTAGGCGCCGCCCATGAAGGAGCGGGTGCGGCGCATCTTCGAGGGCCTCGAGGGATCGGCCGACGCGCTCGTCCTCGTGAACTCCGCCGACCCGCACCTCGACCACAGCTTCTTCTACCTCTTCGATGCGCCGAGCGGCCTCTTCGAGGGGTCGGCCGCCGTCGCCTTCCCCGACGGCCGCCTCCACGTGCTGAGCTCGCTGCTCGAGGAGGAGAGCGCCCGGCAGGCGGCCCGGGAGGACCCCTCGGTCTCGGTGGACACCATGAGCGCCCCCGACGACCGGCGCGGCTGGCTCGCCCGGCTCCTGCCTCCCGGCGGCCGGATCGCGCTCAACTACCGGGAGCTCACCCACGAGGACTACCGGGCGGTGGAGGCGGCGGTGCCGGGCGGCTCCTTCGTCGACGCCTCGGCGGCGGTCCGGCGGGCCCGGATGGTCAAGGACTCCCGGGAGATCGAGCGGCTCCGCCGGGCCGCCGCGGTGGGCTCCCGGGTCGCCGAGGAGATCCCGTCGCTCTTGCACCGCGGGATGACCGAGACCGAGCTCGCGAGCGAGATCGAGTACCGGATGATGCGCGCCGGCGCCTCCGGGCGCAGCTTCGCCACCATCGTCGGTTTCGGACGGAACGGGGCCGAACCGCACTACGCGCCCCAGGAGGTGCCGCTCGAGCCCGGCGTGAGCCTCGTCTGCGACTTCGGCGCGTACTACCGGCGGTACGCGAGCGACATCACCCGCTCCTTCCACTTCGGCCCCACCGATCCGGAACTGAAGCGGGTCCACGAATGCGTCGAGGCGGCCCAGCAGGCCGGCTTCGACGCGGTGCGCGCGGGGGTCCCCGGCAAGGAGGTCCATCTCGCCGCCCAGCGGGTCGTCGACGCCTCCCCGTGGAAGGGCCGCTTCATCCACGGCGTCGGGCACTCCATCGGGCTCTCCGTCCACGACGGGTACGGGATGAGCGCCCGGACCGAGGAACCGCTCGTGACCGGCATGGCGATCACGGTCGAACCCGGCATCTACCTGCCCGGGCACGGCGGGGTCCGGATCGAGGACGATGTGCTGGTGACCGACGGGGGCCTCGAGCACCTCACCACCGCCCGGCGCAGCTACCTCGAGGTCCCGGCGTGAAGTTCGCGGTGCTGACCGGGGGGGGCGACTGCCCGGGGCTCACCGCGGCGGTGCGCGCCGTGGCCTACCGGGCCCGGTCCCGGGGGCACTCCGTGGTCGGCGTCGCCGACGGGTGGAAGGGGCTCCGCGACGGCCTCTGGATCCCGCTCGAAGGGGTCGACCTCGCCGACGCCATCGGCCGGGGCGGCACGATCCTCGGGAGCTCCCGGACCAATCCGTTCGCCCGGCCGGAGGAGGCGGAACGGCTCCTCGCCACCTTCGACGGCGCCGGCCTCGACGGGCTCGTGGCCATCGGCGGCGACGACACCCTCGCGGCGGCCCGGGAGCTCCACCGGCGCGGCCGGCACGTCGTCGGGGTGCCGAAGACGATGGACAACGACGTCGCCGGCACCGACTGGACCTTCGGGTTCGACTCCGCCGCCTCGGTGGCCGTGGAGGCGCTCGAGCGGCTCCGCGACACCGCCCGCAGCCACCACCGGGCGCTGGTGCTCGAGGTGATGGGGCGGAACGCCGGCTGGGTCGCCCTCGCGACGGGGCTCGGCGGCGGGGCCGACGCGACGCTGCTCCCCGAGGAGCCGTACCGCGAGGAGGAGCTCTTCCGCCACGTCCGGAACGCCGTCCAGCGGCGCGGCTACGCCCTCGTCGTCGTCTCCGAAGGGATCGAGGTGGCCGCCCCGGGCCGCGTGGGGGAGCACGACGACTTCGGCCACGAGCTTCTCGGGGAGCGCGGCGTGGGGGCGTTCGTCGCGGGCCGGATCGCCGCGGGGCTCGGCCTCGAGACCCGGTCGGCGCAGATCGGCCATATCCAGCGCGGCGGACCGCCGACCCTCTTCGACCGGCTCCTCGCGACCCGGCTCGGGGCCCACGCCGTGGACCTCGCCCTGGAGGGCCGGTGGGGCACCGTCGCCGTGCTGCGCGGCGAGTCGGTCCGCGGCGTCGATTTCGACGAGGCGCTAGGCGCGCCGAAGCGGGTGCCGGCCGAGTGGCTCGACCTCCTCCACACCTTCGACGCGTGAGCCATGGCGACGGCGGTCCGCGCGCTCTGGTGGCGCGGGGGGGCGCTCCACCTCGTCGACCAGCGGGCGCTCCCGGGCCGGATCCGGATCCTCCGCCTCCGCCGGGTCCAACCGGTCGCGGCGGCGATCCGGTCGCTGGCGGTCCGGGGCGCCCCGGCGCTCGGGGTGGCGGGCGCCTACGGGATGGTGCTCGCGGCGGCGGAGGGAGGGTACACCCCCGCGCGGGCCGCCCGCTTCCTCGCCGCGACCCGGCCCACGGCGCGGGACCTCTTCGTCGGGATCGAGCGGGTGCGCGCGGCGTGGGCCGCGGGCGCCGACCCGCTCGCCGCCGCCGAGGCGTACCGGGCGGAGGTGGTGGCGGAATGCCGGGCGATCGGGGTCGCGGGGGCCGGGCTCCTCGCCCGCGCCCCCCGGGTGCTCACGCATTGCAACGCGGGCGCCCTCGCGACGGTGGAATGGGGCACCGCCCTCGCCCCGATCCGGGCGGCGCGGGAGGCCGGGACCCCCGTCTTCGTCTGGGTCGATGAGACCCGCCCGCTCCTGCAGGGCGGCCGGCTCACCGCCTGGGAGCTCGCCCGGGAAGGGATCCCGCACGCCGTCATCGCCGACAACGCCGCCGGGCATTTCCTCCAGCGCGGCGAGGTCGATTGCGTCCTCGTGGGCGCCGACCGGATCGCCCGCAACGGGGACGTGGCGAACAAGATCGGCACCTATGAGAAGGCCGTCCTCGCGCGGGCCCACCGCCGGCCGTTCTACGTCGCCGCTCCGTGGAGCACCTTCGACCCGGACCGGTCGGACGGGTCGGGGATCGTCATCGAGGAGCGGGACGGGGCGGAACTCCGCCGGCTGGGCGGCCGCCGGCTGGTGCCCGACGCGAGCGCCGTCCGGAATCCCGCCTTCGACGTCACGCCGGCGCGGCTCGTCACCGCCTTCGTCACCCCGGACGGGGTCGTCCCGCCCGGCCGGATCGCCGGGGCGCTCCGGAGGCACCGGCGGCGCGCGGGCCCAACGCCTATTTAGACGGCCCCCGTCGCCGCCGCCGGTGAAGGTGCTCCTCGCGAGCCATCGGTACTTCCCCGTCCCCGGCGGGACGGAGAAGGTCGTCCAGACCCTGGCCGAGGGGCTCGTCCGGAAGGGCCACGCGGCGACGGTGCTGACCCGCGCCGAGCCCGGGACCTCCGCCTCGGAGTGGATCGGCGGGGTCGAGGTGCTCCGGCTGCCGACGCGCCGGATCGGCGGGGTCCGCCTGCCGTCGGGGTACCTGCGGACGCTCCATCGGTCCGACGCCGACCTGTTCCATCTCTGGGGCAACCGGATCTGGTGCGCCGACTTCTACTTCCCCTGGGCCCGCCTCTTCCGGTGGCCCCAGATCCTCACCGGGCTCGGCTTCTACCAGTACGAGATGCACCCCGGCCCCTTCGACCGGTGGTACTTCCAACGATACCTTCCGCGGGCGGTCCGCCGGTTCGACGCCTACACGACCTCCTCGGAGCGGGAGCGGCGGCAGCTCCTCGGCTGGAAGGTGCCCGCCGACCGTCTCGTGCCGGTCCCGCTCGGCGTGCCGCTCGACGAGTTCGACCGGCCGCCGCCCGGCGTGGAGGCGCTCCGGGCCGGCTGGGGGCTCTCCCGGCCCCTCGCGGCGGTGTACGCGGGCGGCTTCTTCGAGAACAAGCGGGTCGACCGGCTCATCGATGCCGTCGCCGCGGTCCGGGACCGGTGGGCGCTCGTCGCCATCGGCGGCGACCGGCCGGAGTCGCCGTTCGGGGCGTCGGCCTGCCGGCGACGGGCCGCGGCGAAGGGCGTGGAGTTCCGCACCCCCGGGCCGCTCTCGCGGCCGGACCTCCTCCGGGCGCTCTTCGCGGCCGACGCCGTGGTCCTCGGGAGCTCCTACGAGGGGTTCGGCCTCCTGCCCATCGAGGCGAACGCCGCCGGCCGCCCGTTCGTGGCGTTCGAGAGCGGGTCGCTCGCCGAGATCGCCCGCCGCGGCGGGGGCGAGATCGTCGCGAGCCCCGCCGGGATGGCGGCCGCCCTCGACCGGCTCTCCGACCGCTCCGCCCGCGAGGCGATGGGGGCGCGGGGCCGGGCCGAGGTCGGCTTCTACTCGGGCGCGGCGATGGTCGACCGCTTCCTCGAGGTCTACCGGGCCGTGGTGGAACGGAGGGAGCCGGACGCTCCGCCCCTCAGAGCGGCCGCGCCATGAGCCGCTCGAGCCCGTGCAGGGAGCCGACGAGGGGGCCGGAAACGTCGACCCCGAGGTGGCCGAGGAGCACGAACCCCCCGACGATGGCGAGGATGACGAGCGCCCACTTCTCCCCTCCGGTCACCGGGGCCGACCTCCGGCCTCCTTCCGGGGCCGGGGCTACATAAACCGGGTCGTTCGAGTGGAACCGCCGGTCGGCCGCCGCCGGACCGGGCCCTGCCGCGGGGGGGCAAGATTCTTAGGGCGGGGCTGGTAGCCGACGCTGGTGCCCTGGTAGTCTAGTGGTCTAGGATCTAGGCCTGTCGAGCCTGGAACTCGGGTTCGAACCGTCGGCCGGAACCCCCGGCCGCCCCGGAACTCCCGACCAGGGCGCCTCCCGCCGTCCGGCCGGCGACCACCCCGGCTTAAAGGTGGGGACCGACATCCCCCCGGCACCGGCCCGGGGAACATGGAGGCGCGTTAGTGGGCGACGATCCGGACGGACCGGATCGATCCCCCGTCGCCGGACCGGTCGTCTCCGTCGTCGTCGTCGCCCACGGCCGGAAGGCGTTCCTCCTCGGCGCCGTCCGATCGGTGCGGTCGCAAGGTGGCCTGCCCGCCGGGGCGGTGGAGATCCTCGTCGTCAAGGACTTCGCCGATCGCGGGATCGACGACGCGCTCGATCGGGAAGGGGTCGGCCACCTGGAGACGGAGGAGGGGCCGCTGGGCTCGAAGATCGCTCTCGGCGTGGCCCGGACCCGGGCCCCGCTCGTCGCCTTCCTCGAGGACGACGACGAATTCGTCCCCGGCCGGCTCCGTAGGGTCGTGGATCTCTTCGAACGGGATCCGGACCTCGGGTATTACCGGAACGGCCAGCGGCGCATCGACGCCGAGGGCCGGGACCTGCCGGCCGCGGCCTACGGGGCCGCCCACCACCACCTTCAGTCGGCGGGGCCGCGCCGGATCGCGGCCGCGGAGCTCCCGAGGGCGCTCCCGTGGCTGCGACGGACCGACCCGGATTTCAACCTGAGCTCGATGGTCGTCCGCCGGGAGGTCCTCGTGGGCCTCCGGCCCTCCCTCCGGGGACGGGAGGCGGCCATCGACAGCAGCGTCTTCTACGCCGCCCTGTCCCGCCGCGTCGCGCTCTGGATCGACCCGGAGCCGCTCACCCGCTACCGGGTCCACGGGACCAACGTCTCCCTCTGGGCCGGGACGACGGGGTCGGCGCTCGCCGACCGGCAGGCGTACCTGGAACGGTTCCTCGCCTCCTTCGGCCAGATCCTCCACGAGGTCGACCGGACGGGACCCGACGCCGCCCGTCAGCTGGCGGGCAGCACCTACTTCGGCTCCCGCATCCTCTACCGGGTCCTTTCGGGCGCGGGGGGTCGGGCGGCCCTGGTGGGCGACCTCCGCCGCCTGGTCGGCTACCCGAAGGCCGCCCCGTTCACGGTGCGGCCGGACATTCCGGCCTGGGGGATCGCGGCCCTCCTATCCCCGCAGCTCGCCCGGGCGGCGTTCCGGCAGCGTCGCACCCGGGAATCCCGGACGGCGCAGTAACCGTCCGCGGCCGGAGGGCGGCGCCGCGGTTTCACCGGTGCGCCGTCGCGAAACTCCGGAACCGGGGCCGGCTTGGGAAGGCCCCCGGCCGATCCGGGAGCGCTCGCCGGTCGGCACGGACGCCGCGAGGCCGAGGCGGAAGCCGGGCCGGCGGCGGGCATCCCGCGGAGGCCCCCACCACCGCCCTCCGTCGTGCCACCCCGTGCCGGGGATGGGGAGGCGGCTTCCCGACCTCCGTCCCTTCGGGCCCTCCCCCGGGAGCGCCCGGGACGCCACCACCATCGGCTCCGGGAATGCTGATAAGGGCGGGCGCGAAGGAGAGCCGGGGCACGTTGCACAGCCTGGATCAGTGCACCGGATTCCTAATCCGGGGGTCGTGGGTTCAAATCCCACCGTGCCCGCCCACCCGCCCGAGGGATCGGGGCGGACCGGTCCCCTCCTTCGCCCGTCCCGGGTCCGGCGTCCCGGGAAGATCCGGCCGGAGCGGCGGGGCCACCTCCCGACCGGCCGTCCTGGAACCACCACCCCGCCGCCGGAACGGCTCCGTCGATCCGACCGTGATGGAACCGAGGACGATCCCAGCACCACGACCACGAGGACGAGGGGCTTTAGCAGCTAATGGCGCA
>JAJZDH010000048.1 GCA_021828665.1 Thermoplasmata archaeon | reverse complement strand
GGACGGGCGCCCCCCGGCCTCCCCCGGCCGCCCGGAGGGGGGGCGGCAGCGCCGGCTCGATCCGGCCGGCCCCGCCACGTCGGTGCCCTCCGGGCCCCGCCACCCCTCCCTCGCGCTCCTCGGCTGCGTCGGGGACCTCTACTGGGTCGCCGCGGACGGCGCGGACCTGGTCCTCGTCGACCAGCACGCGGCGAGCGAACGGCTGCTGTACGACGAGCTCCGGCGGACCGGGCACCTCGCCCGGCAGGAGCTCGTGAGCCCGCTCCGGATCGAGCTCACCGCCCGGCAGGCCGCGACGCTCCGGCAGTCGTCGGAGCGGATCCGGGCCAGCGGGTTCGTGGTCGCCCCGTTCGGCACCGGCGCCTTCCGGGTGCTCGCCGTCCCCGCCTACCGCGGCCACCTCGCGAGCGCCGAGGAGCTGCCCCGTCTCCTCGAGGAGCTCGCCGACGGGGGCCGGCCGAGCGTCCCCGACGGCCTCGTGGAGCGGGTGACCGCCTCCCTCGCCTGCCACGCCGCCGTCCGGGCGGGCGACCGGATCCCCGTCGAGCGGATGGGCGCGATCCTCGAGGGGCTCTACGGGCTCACCGGCCCCGCGCTCGCCTGCCCGCACGGACGCCCGATCCTGGTCCGCCTGCCCCGGGGCCGGCTCGACGGCTGGTTCGGTCGGAGCCCGGGATGACCCCGGCGCCGGCGGTCGCGCCCCCTCCCTCCGAGGCGGCGCTCGCCGGTCCGGTGGCCGCCCACCTCGCCCGGAGCGGCTACGCGGTGTGGGTGGACCCGGACGGCACGGGGTACTTCGACATCGTGGCCGAGCGGGACCACGAGATCGGGCTCGTCGAGCTCAAGCTCCGGGACTGGCGGACGCTCGTCCGCCAGGCGGTGGCGCGCCGGGGCTACGGCGACTGGATCGCCGTGGCGCTCCCGCACCGCGGGGCGGCCGAACGGTTCGCGGCCCGGACCCGGGCCCCCCCCGCCGGCGGCATCGGGGTCCTCCTGGTCGACGGGGACGCGGTCGAGGAGCTCCGGCCCCCCGTCCGGTGGCCGGAGTCGACCCGGGCGCGGTTCCCCGGTCACCGGGCGAGCCTGGAGGCGCTCCTCGAGGCGACCCGCTCCGGCGTTCCGGAGGGGACCCGGTGGACCGGCTTCCCCGCCCGGAGCGGCCGGCACCGGGGCGCCCGGGCCACCACCGAATGGCGTCTCGAGGAGTTCGACCGGCCGCCGACGGGGCCCTGAGCCGGGCGGCTCAGCCCGTGGCGAACAGGTAGGCCGCGAGGCCGATCCCGATGGCCACGAGGAGGATCGTGAGGACCCATTCGAGCCCGGCCCGGAGGCGGAAGCGACCGGCGGCGAGGTCCGACCGCACCCCGAGGAAGCGGAGGAAGGCGACGGCGAGCAGCGCCGCACCGGCCAGGACGAGGACGATCCCCGTCGCCTCCGAGAGCGGGGCCGGGGCGGCGCCGCCGCCCCCCGGGCCGCCCGCGAGCTCGTGGAGGAGGAGGCCGAACCGGGCCACCACGAACCCGAACGCCATGATGGTCACCCCGGTGCGGACCCAGGCGAGGAAGGTCCGCTCGTTGGCGAGGTGGTCCCGGGCGCTGCCCACCGCGCCGCCGTCCGTCGGGGGGACGGCCGGGCCCGGGCCGGCGGGGACCGGGGAGGCGGCGCCGGGGCCGGGCGCGGGGGGGATCGGACCGCCGGTCGGAGCTCCGGTCATCCGCGTCCGAGCACCGGGCGGACGATCTCCTCGAACCGCTCGGCCATCCGCTCCGGGCGGAACTGCTCGGCGTACGCCCGGCCGCGCTCCCCCAGCTGCCGGCGGAGCGCCGGATCGGCGAGGAGCTCCGCGAGCTCGCTCGCGTACGCCCCGGCGTCGTCCTCGGGGACGACCCGGACCACCGACGACCGCCCGGCGCCGTCGATCGGCACGTGACGGCTGACGATGGTCGCGATCCCCGCCCGCATCGCCTCCCGGGGCGCGAGGCCGAACCCTTCGTACCGGGCCGGGCAGAGGAAGAGGTCGGAGGCGCGGAGGACCCGGGCCTTCGTCGCCTCGTCGACGACCCCGAGATAGCTCACCCCGGCCGCGGAGGGGCCGGAGGAGCCGACCACCAGGAACCGCGCCCCCGGGAAGAACGCCCGGACCCGGCGGAACGCCTCGAGGGCGAGCGGCAATCCCTGGCGGTCGGGCGTGTGGCCGATGAAGGAGACCACCGGCACGTCCCGGGGGAGGAGGAGCCCCCCGCGGGCGGCGTCCCGGTCCCCGACGTCGGGCAGCGTCGGGACCGAGGGCGGCAGGAGGTGGATCCGGTCGGCGGGCACCCACGGGTAGAACTCCCGGATCAGGTTCCGGTTCGCCTCGGAGGCGACCAGGATCGCCCGGGCCCGGTCGAACGCCGTCCCCTCGAGCCGGCGGATCGCCCGGCGATCGCGGAAGGTGCCGAGCCGCTGCCTCAGGGAGGGGGGGTTCGGCCCCAGGGCGCGCATCGTGAGGAGGTGGTGCTGCTGGATGTCGTGGGCGAACATGAGGAACCGCGGACCCCGCGGGCCGGGCAGGGAGATCGCGCCGCCCTTCTCGTCGTTCGCGAGGAGGAGGTCGGCGGCCGGGTCGAGGAGCGCGGAGGCGGCCCGGGCGATCGCCCGCTCCCGTCCGTACGGGCCCCGCAGGCTCCCGGGGACGGGGATCGGCACGGCGTGGACCCCCGCCACCTCCGGCGACGGCGGGGGGCCGGCCGACGGGTAGAGCACCCGGGGACGGTGGCCGCGGGCCGCGAGCGCCGTCGCGAGCTCCCAGACGACCCGGCTGAGCCCCGAGCGGTTCTCCCCCGGCGGGGCCGTGGCGAGGAGATCGATCGCCCAGCTTTCCATGCCGGCCCCGTCAGACCGCCGTCCCGGCGAGGCGGCCGGCGAGCGAGCGGCCGCTCATGGCGGCCGGCACCGGGACCGCCATCCCCTCGAGGACGGTGGGCGCGATGTCGAGGAGCGAAAACGCCTCCGGGCTCCGGCCCCGGGCCTGGACGCCGGCCCCGGAGGCGATCAGGATCCCGTCCATCCGGTGGACCCCGCTGCCGTAGAAGTATCCCGGCCGGTGGTGCAGCATCGGGTGCGGGTAGGCGAAATCCATCCGACTCTCCGTCTCGAGGCAGTTGATCCGCAGGAGCACCGCCGGCGCCTGCTCGTTCCGGACGCCGCGGTAGATCTCCCGTGGCTCGAAGACCTCGATCCGCGCCTCCGGGTACTCCTCGAGCTCCTTCCGGAGGCGGGCGACGATCTCGGCGCGCCGTTCCGGCGTCAGGGGGGGGCCGTAGGGGTTGAGGTAGATGCCCTCCGGGACCGGGTAGGAGAAGGCCACGGTCCGCTTCCAGTCGATCCGGGCGGCCATCGTCTCGAAGCTCGCATCGCCGGTCATCGCCTGGGCGAACCGTTCGCGCCGCCGGCCCCCCTGGAGCCGGTCGGCGATCGGGGCGAGGAGCGCGGTGAGGCCGGGGACCCGGTCGATCCCGAGGAGCAGCCGGGAGACGACCCGGCGCCGCCACGGATCGCCCCCGTTGGTGAAGGAGAGGTACCCCCTCTCGAGCAACCAGCGGTTCGTGAAGAAGTCGGTCATCGCGGCGCCGTGGCCGTGGTCGGAGATGACGAGGGTCACCGCCGGGCCCCCCGCCGCCCGGAAGGCGGCGTCGATGTCGGCGAGCGCCCGGTCGACCCCTTCCCAGAACGAGAGGAGGTCGGGGGCGAACTCGCCGACGGGCCGGGAGAGCTCCGCCCAGTGCTGGTGCTCGACCCGGTCCGTCTCCCGGAAGAGGACGAAGAGGAACTCCGGTCGGTACCGCTCGATGAGGCTCCGGGCGACCCGCCGCCGCTGGTCGACGGACCGGTTGGCGAGCTCCATCCAGGCGGCCCGATCGGAGGCCCGGAACGGCGGGAGCTCGGGGAGGTACGGCTCCGCGCCGAGCTCGGCCCGGATCCTCGGCGCGAGGTCGGCGGGGTACGCCTGGAGGTCGTCGGAGAACATGCCGGGCACGAAGAAGCCGTTGACGGGGCCGGGGGTGCGGAGCGGGAAGTTGAGCACCCCCACCGTCCGCCCCCTCCGGGAGAGGTGGTCCCAGAGCGCGTCGGCCGGCCGGTAGGTGTGGATGAGCCGGCTCTTCCCCGGGCCGCCGTCCGGCTCGGTGAACCCGAAGATCCCGAGGGTGCCCGGGTCGAGGCCGGTGGCGAAGGAGTACCACGCGGGGATCGTCTTCGGCGGGAAGACCGAGGTGAGCGGCGCCGAGAAGCCGTCGCGCACCTGGGCGGCGAGGAACGGCAGCTTGCCGGCGGCGAAGAGCGGGTCCAGGAGGTCGAAGGTGCCCCCGTCGAGGCCCATGACCAGGAATCGGCGCCGGTCCGGAGTCATGCTCGGGCCCGTTTCCCCCCGGGGCCCGAGCGCGGGAATCCTCCCTGCGTATAAGGCTTCGAACCGGCACCCCTCCGGCCGTTGGGCTCAGGTGAACCGGATCGCCTCGAGGTTGTAGGGGACACGGCTATCCAGGTTGAAACGGCGGCGCAGCGAGGAGGCGAGATCCACCGACTTCGACTCCTCGCCGTGGTTCAGGATCACCTGCCGGGGCCGGGGATCCAGCGTCGCCACGTAGTTCATGAGCTGGACCCGGTCGGAGTGCCCCGAGAACCCCTCGATGGTGGCGACCTCGAGCCGGACGGCGACGGAGAGGGTCCGTCCGCCGTCGAGGAAGGTGGCTTCCCCGAGCCCCCGCTGGAGGCGCCGGCCGAAGGTGCCGTCGGCCTGGTAGCCCACGAACAGGATCCCGTTCTTCTCGTCCGGCGCCCACGCCCGGAAGTACTCCATCACCGGCCCGCCGCTCATCATGCCGCTCGTCGCGAGGACCACGCACGGCTCCTTCTGGTCGAGGAGCCCGTACCGCATCTGGCTCGAATCGACGCGGTGGAAGATGTCGGAGAGGAACGGGTTGTCGCCCTGCTGGAAGATCTGGGTCCGGAGCTGGCTGTTCAGGTACTCGGGGTAGGCGGTGTGGATCGCCGTCGCCTCGAAGATCATCCCGTCGAGGTAGACCGGGACCCGGGGGATCCGGCCGAGCCGCATCTCCTCTTCGAGGACGAGCATGACCTCCTGGGAGCGGCCCACGGCGAAGACCGGCACGATGAGCCGCCCGCCGCGGCTCAGCACCTTGCCGACGAGCCGGCCGAACTCCGAGGTCGCCTGCTGGCGGCTCGGCTGCACGTCGCGGAAGCCGCCGTAGGTGGACTCGAGGATGAGCGTCTCCAGCCGGGGGAACCGGTTCACCGCCGGGTTGAACAGCCAGCTCCGTTCGAACTTGATGTCCCCGGAGTAGGCGAGGTTGTAGTCCCCGTCGCCGATGTGGAAGTGGCCGATCGACGAGCCGAGGATGTGGCCGGCGTTGTGGAGCGTGAGCCTCAGGTCGGGCGCCACGTCGGTGGTCTCCCCCCACCGGAGCGGGATCGTCCGGGCGATGAGGTCCCGGACGTGGGAGGAGTCGTAGAGCGAGCGGCGCGCCTCCTGGCTCGTGACCTTGATGGCGTCGAGGAGCATGAGCGCCATCAGGTCCCGGGTGGGGGCGGTGCAGTAGATCGGCCCCTTGTAGCCGTACTTGAGGAGCGTCGGCACGAGGCCGCAATGGTCGAGGTGGGCGTGGGTGATCACGACGGCGTCCAGGGAATCGAGGGGCAGGAGCTCCGGCGCGCTGAAGAACGGGGTCCGGTCCGACCCCGGGTCGATCCCGCAGTCGATCATGACCTTGGAGTTCTGCGTGGACAGGAGGTGGGAGCTGCGGCCGACCTCGCGGTACCCGCCGAGCGCCGTGCTGCGGCCCCAGATCTTTTCGGGGAGCCGGTCGCGGGTGATCCGGATCCCCACCTTCTTGAGGAAGCTCCGCCGCTCCTCGAAGACGTTCCGGAGGTGGATCCGCACCTCCTCGACGGTCTTCGACGGGATCGGGGGGGTCCGGACCACCGTGGGGACCCACCCGATCTTCCGCTTGAGCTCGTTGAGCGTGGCGCCCTGCCGTCCGATGGCGGCGGCGGGGTTCGCCGCCTCGATGGCCACCTCGCCGGTGTCCGGCTCGAAGAAGATCCCGCTGATCTCCGCCTCGGCCGGGATCACCTCCCGGATCGCCTTCTCGGCCTCCCGGGCGTCGATGAGCGAGGCCGGATCGCTCCGGACGAGCACCCTCCGGTGGATCCGCTGGGCGATCTGGCGGAGGTAGTCGGTGCCGGCGAGGAAGAGGTCGAGCTGGCGGGTGTAGAGGACGACGTGGGGCCCCTCGAGCTCGATCTCGGTGATCTCGATCGTCTCGGGGAGCACCTCGCGGAGGGTCTCCCGCGTCTGCTCGAGCAAGCTCTCGTAACTCATGGTGGGGTTCGAAGGGGGGATACTCGGAACGGGTTCGGGGGGAAGGGGAAGGGGGAGCCCCGCGCGGGGGGGCCCCCGGGGGGACCTACGGAAGCGCCGGGGGCAGCGGGATCTTGAGCGCCTTCAACCGCTTGTTGAGCTCGTCCTCGCCGAGCTCCCGGTACTCCTTGGCCGTGATCACGTGCACGAGGTACCCGTCGCCGCTCGCCGAGTCGCGCTTCATGGCCGTCGTGAGCCCCCGGAGCGCGAGGTCGACCGCGTCGGAGACCGTCATGTCCCGGGAGTAGTTCTCCTCGAGGAGGCCGTAGACGAAGGTGGAGCCGGAGCCGGTCGAGACGAACCGGTCCTCGATGCTGCCGCCGGCCGGGTCGACGGAGAAGACGTGACCTCCCTTGGCATCGACGCCGCCCAGGATGAGCCAGGCGTAGTAGGGGAACATGCGGTTGCCGTTCAGGATGTTCGCGAGCAGCGTCGCCGCCCCCTCGACGCTCAACGGGGCGTTCCGGCGCAGCCGGTAGAGCGTCACCTCGGCCTTGAGGTACCGCGCGAGCATCTGGGCGTCGCCGACGAGTCCGGCGACGGTGATCCCGATGTTCTGGTCGATCCGGAACAGCTTCTGGGTCGTCTTGTTCGCGATGAACGAACCGGCCGTGGCCCGCCGTTCGGTGGCGAGGACGGTGCCGTCCTTGCAGACGAGGCCGATGGTCGTCGTCCCCTTGAGCAATCGGTTCTCGTCGAGCACCATCGGTTGCGCCTGCATGGATCAGCCCCTCCGTCGTGAAATCTGCCTGGGGACTGAGCCGTCCTATATAAGCGCTGGCGCCCCGATCGACCGGGACGGCGGGGCCGGGAACGGGCCGGGGCCCTCCGGCCGGGCCCGGCCGATCCGCGGCGCGCGGCCGGGAGGGGTACGATTTTATCCTTGCCGGCCTCGGCGCCCCCCGGAGGAGCGTTCCGGTGTATCGCCACGAGGTCCTGGTGGTCGGCGCCGGGCTCGCCGGCCAGCGGGCGGCGCTCGCCGCCGCCCAGGCCGGCCGCGACGTGGCGATCCTGACGAAGCTCCACCCGCTCCGGAGCCACTCGGGGGCGGCGCAGGGGGGCATCAACGCCGCCGTCGGCGCCGAGGACTCCGTCGATACCCACATCTACGACACGGTGAAGGGCTCCGACTACCTCGGGGACCAGGATGCCATCGAATTCTTCTGCACCGAGGCCCCCAAGGTGGTCGTCGAGATGGAGCATTTCGGCACGATCTTCAGCCGGTCGGCCGACGGGGAGCTCGCGCGCCGCCCGTTCGGCGGCGCCGGCTTCCCCCGGACCATCTACGCGGCCGACCGCACCGGGCTCGCGCTCCTCCAGGCGATCTACGAGCATCTCGGGTCGGCGAACGTCACCGTCTACGAGGAGTGGGACGTGGTCGAGCTCGTCGTCCGGGAGGCCCGGGTCCAGGGGGTGGTCGCCTACCACCGCGCGACCGGCGAGGTCGCCGGCTTCGCGGCCCGCTCGGTGGTCTTCGCCACGGGACCGGCCGGGCGGATGTACGGACGGACCACCAACGCCCACAGCTGCACGGGGGACGGCGTGGCGGTCGCCTACCGGGCGGGCGCCTGGCTCAAGGATATGGAGTTCGTCCAGTTCCACCCCACGGCGCTCCTGGAGAGCGGCATCCTCATCACCGAGGGGGCCCGGGGCGAAGGGGGGATCCTGAAGAACGCCTCCGGGGAGCGGTTCATGGCCCGCTACGCCCCCCACGTGCAGGATCTCGCGAGCCGCGACGTCGTCTCCCGGGCCATCGTCACCGAGATCGCGGAGGGGCGCGGATTCCCCGGGGGGTACGTCCATCTCGAGCTCATGCACCTCGGCCGCGAGCGGGTGGAGACGCGGCTCCAGGAGATCTGCGACTTCTGCCGGAACTTCGCCGGGATCGACCCGGTCACCCAGCCGATCCCGGTCCTCCCGGCCCAGCACTACATGATGGGCGGGATCGGGACGAACGCGCAGGGCGCGACGAACCTCGCCGGCCTCTTCGCCGCCGGGGAGGCGGCCTGCGTCTCCATCCACGGGGCGAACCGGCTCGGCGGCAACTCCCTCCTCGAGACGCTCGTGTTCGGAAAGCAGGCGGGGATCGCGGCGGCCGCGCACGCCGCGTCGGCGGGGGCGGCGGAGGTCCCGGCCGAGGCGGTGGCCCGGGTCGAGACGGGGATCCGGGACCGGATGGCCCGGAAGGACGGGCCGCTGCCGCTCGCGTTCCGGACGGAGATCCAGAACGTCATGGACACCTGGGTCGGGATCTACCGGAACCCCGGGGACCTCGGCCGGGCCGCCGAGGCCCTGGGCCGGCTGCGGGCCCGGATCGGGACCCTGAGGATCCCGGACGGCTCGCGCGCCTTCAACCTCGGCGTGAGCGATGCGATGGAGACGGAGCACCTCCTCGACCTCGCCGAGGTGGTGGTCGCGGGCGCCCTCGCCCGGAAGGAGAGCCGGGGGGCCCACGCCCGGATCGACTTCCCGAAGCGGGACGATGTCCACTGGATGCAGCACACCATCGCGTCGTACCGCCCGGAGGGCCCCCAGCTGAGCTACGCGCCCGTCGCCTACACGCGGTGGGAACCGAAGGAGCGGGTGTACTGAGCCCATGGCGACCGTCGCGGCGCGGATCCCCGTCCCCTTCGAGGTCTACCGGTACGACCCGGCGAGCGGGGCGCCGCCGCACTACCAGCGATTCTCGCTGGAGCTCGCGCCCCACACGCCCGTCCTCTCGGCCCTCCTCCGGATCCGGGAGGAGCTCGACTCCACGCTTGCGCTGCGGTACTCCTGCCGGAGCGCCATCTGCGGCTCCTGCGCCATGCTCATCAACTCCAAGAGCCGGCTCGCCTGCCAGACCCCCGTCGGGCCGGAGGTGGCCCAGTACGGCCGGATCGTGGTCGATCCGATGCGGAACCAGCCGGTGGTGCGGGACCTCATCGTCGACCAGCGCCCGTTCTGGTCGGAGTACGAACGGATCGTCCCGCACCTCATCCCCGACCCGGAGCACCCGATGCCCGAGGGACGGACGAACCCGATGACCCCGGAGCAGGTCGACCGGTTCCGGGAGACCCCCCGCTGCATCGCCTGCGGTGCCTGCTACTCGGCGTGCCCCGCCGTGGAGGCCGACCCGAGCTTCCCCGGGCCGATGGCGCTCGCCAAGCTCTACCGGTTCGTCGTCGACCCCCGGGACGGGGCCCGGCGCGAGCGGCTCCTCCGGATCCAGCCCGGCGGGCTGTGGACCTGCCTGCGCTGCCACCTCTGCACCTCCTCCTGTCCCAAGGATGTCCGCCCCTCCGAGCGGATCCGGGACCTCAAGGAGATGGCCATCGGGCTCCAGGGGGCGACCGAGAGCGGCTCCCGCCACGCGGTGGCGTTCCAGACGAACATCGTCGAGCGCGGCCTGCTGAACGAGATGAAGCTCGTCCGGCAGACCGACGGGCTGGTCGGCCTCGTCGGCCAGATCCCCCAGGGGCTGCGGATGGTCCGGAAGAAGCCGGAGCTCCTCCACGCCCCGCCCCGGATCGAGGGGCTGGAGGAGGTGCGGCGGATCTACGCCGCCCTGAAGGATCCGGAGGAGAAGGGCTCCGCATGAAGCTCGCCTACTATCCGGGATGCGTCGCCCAGACCTCCGGCCGCGAGCTCGACCGGTCGACCCGCTGGGTCTGCGCGAAGCTCGGGATCGAGCTCGTGGAGTTCCCGAAGTTCTCCTGCTGCGGCAGCGGCTTCGTCGACGAGGCGAACCTGGTCCTCAACGTCGCCCTCAACGCCCGGAACCTGGCGCTCGCCGAGGCGGCCGGGCTCGACCTCCTCACCATCTGCTCGACCTGCCAGGGGATGCTCTCCTTCGCGAACGTGAAGTACGCGGAGCCGGCGATCCGGGCCCGGGTCGAGGGGGCGCTCGCCCCGCTCGGGATCCGGTACGGCGGCCGGACCCGCGTGAAGCACCTCCTCCAGGTGGTCACCGAGTCGTTCCCCGCGGAGAAGCTCCGGCCCCTCGTGGTCCGCCCGCTCACCGGCCTCAAGGTCGGCGCGTTCTACGGATGCCACCTCCTCCGGCCGGCCGACGAACTCGGCTCCGAGTCGGCCGAGGATCCCCACAGCTTCGAGGACCTGATCCGGGCGCTGGGGGCGACCCCCGTGATGTACCGGGGACGGGTGATGTGCTGCGGCTTCCCGATCCTCTTCGTCCAGCCCCACACGGCGAACCATCTGGCCGGCCGCCAGATCGAGGATGCCCGGGCGCACGGGGCCGACGCCATGGCCACCCCCTGCCCGCTCTGCCACATCTCCCTCGACGGCTACCAGAACCAGGCGGCCCGGGAGGTCGGCCATCCGCTCGACATGCCGGTCTTCCATCTCCCCCAGCTCATCGGGCTCGCCCTGGGGGCTTCCCCCGAGGAGATGGGGCTGCCCCGGCACCTCGTCGGCACCGCGGCGGCCCTCGCCAAGATCGGCA
>JAJZDH010000047.1:1584-10911 GCA_021828665.1 Thermoplasmata archaeon | reverse complement strand
GCCCGTGCGACGCATCCAGGAGACGGTGGCCGCGATGGTCGGCCTCGAAGTGAGCGTCGGGGCAATCCAGGGGCTCCTGGAGTCAAGCGCCGAGAGCCTTGGCCCCGACTACGAGGCGATCCACCGGGAGGTGCTTCGGGCGCACCTCGTCCAGCCGGACGAGACATCGATGCGGGTCGGCGGGGCCAACTGGTGGGCGTGGTCGTTCGCGACTGAGCTGGCCGCCTACTACGAGCTCGACCCGAGTCGGGGTCAGGACGTGGTCGAACGGGTGCTCGGGGCGGACTTCCCCGGGACGGTGGTCTCGGACGACTGGTGTGGCTACAACGTGCTGAAGGGGAAGCGGGGGGTCTGCTGGATCCACATCAACCGGCACCTTCCGGCCGTGGAGGTCGCCCACGGGATCGAGCCGAGGGGACCGCGCAGTCTGGCGCCGCCGAAGTATCTGCGGGCCGGGCATCCGCCGCCGACGTTCCTCGAGTTCGCTGGCGAGCTGCGGGCGCTGTTGCGCGAGGCGGTCGACTGGTCGGGGAAGACCCCGATGTCGGAAACCGGCGCACGAGCGCGGCCGGCGGCGGTCTACGAGGCGCGGGTCCGGGCGCTATGCGACCCCGGCTCGACCGACGAGGATGTGGGGCGGATCTCACGGAACCTGCTGAAGCGGATGCCCTACCTCTTCGAGTTCGTGAGGGACGCCAAGATCCCCTGGCACAACAACGCCGGCGAGCGAGCCATCCGGTCGATTTGCGTGATGCGGAAGATGAGCGGGGGGATGCGGAGTGCGCTGGGGGCTCGGACGTACGCCCGACTGAAGAGCGTACATGAGACGGCGCGGCGGAAAGGAGAGAAGTTTCTGGGGGTCGTGATGGAGGCGCTCACCCGAGCCCCGACCCGTCAACCCATGAGAAACCGCTCGACTGCGTGAACAGATACCCCAAGACCACCTTCCTGCACGACTATTCCTACCGGGTCGGCGGGGACCCCCATCCCCGTCTTCTCGAAGGGGTGGTGAGGGCCCGAGCGAGCGTAGCGGCCTACCCGTCCGGCTCGTTCCATCTGGACTTCCCCACGATCCGTCACTACGGGGACCCGGAGGCCACCCGTCTCGAGAAGAATTACGTCCCACGGCGGAGCCAGTCCGTCCCCTCGGTGGCGGTGGCCTACGCCCAGGAGGAGGGGAGCGAGGAGCTGGTCTACGCCGAGGCGGACGTGCCGAAACGGGAGAAGAGGGACCAGGTGCTCCGTTTCGTGGAATACTGGAAGCGGGTGACCGGGAAGCTCCCGGAGGAGATTGAGCGGGCTGATGCTACGCGGAGTGGGGGCGGCTGGGAGTTTACTGGTACTACCCCAAGGTCCGCGTGGGCCGGGGCGGATTTGAACCGCCGATCTCCGCGTTGTAAGCGCGGCATCCTAACCCCTAGACTACCGGCCCGCTCTCTGGCCACGGGCCGGGTGGGTCAAGTCGGTGTCGGTGCCGCGGCTCGGGAAGGGTGGCGCCGGTGGCGGACCTCGACGGCGCGGCCCCGGCGCAGGCCGACCATGAACGGTCCCGGCAAGGAGGCTTCCCCGACGGCGAGGATCTCCCCCTGGCGGGTGAGGACCACCGCATCGCCGATGCGGATCGCCGGATCGGCCCACCGGACCCCGGCCGTGAACAGGTCGCCCTGCAGGGTGACGGACGGGTCCACTTCCACCCGGAGCGGGAACGCGGACCCCATCCGGTCCGCGCCGGCGACGGTCAGCTGGAAGAGTCCCCGGGTCTCCTGCCAGGTCGCGAGGTCGCGGCCCGCCCCGTCGGTGATCCGCTGGAACCAGGGCCGCCCGTGGAGGCGGATGTCGGGACCGAAGAGGGCGGAGGCCCCCTCCCGGCCGAACTGGACCGCGGCGAGGGCGGCGAGTTCCTCCCGGACGACCTGAAGCGGTCCGGCCGCCGCCCCCCCGGGGAGCCCCGCCAGCGCCGTCGCCAGCGCCTCCCGGAGCGATCCCAGCGCCTCGGGGCTGGTGCTGCGTTCGTCCGACCGGGTCCAGACGGCGCGCCCCGGACCCTCGAGCGCGGGGGCGAGGAAGCCGTACTCCTGGGGATCGAGGTGGACCACGACGGAGCGGTAGGCCCCTTCCCGGATCAGGTGGGCGACCCCGGCCACCACTGCCTCCCGTTCCGATTCGTCCCAATCGCCGGTCACGGGGATGTCGTACTGCCGCGCCGGCGGCAGGTCCTCGAGCTCGCGGGGGACCACCCCCAGCGGGCTCGTGACGGAGACCGTGTGGATCCGCTCGGCGCGGGGGAGCTCCGCCGCGGCGTCGGCGAACCGCCGGTGGCTGCGGGAGTTGCGGTACGGCTTCGTCTTCGAGCAGGGGACGAGGAGGAGCACCTGCTTCGAGGGCGGTGGCCGGTACCGTTCGAGGAAGCGGCGCCGGAAGCGGGCCGCCTCGGGCCGCCGGAAGCTTTCGCGCAGGATGTAGGAGCGGATCCCCTGGCCGAGGAGGGAGGTGCCCTCCTCGAGCCGGTCGGCGAGAAGCCGGTCGGCGTGGCGGAGCATCTCGGCGACGGCCGGCTCGGCGCCCTGGCGGATCTCCACCAGCTCCCGGAGCCGGCCGGCCCGCAGGGCGGCCCGGAGGAGGCGCATCTCGTCGCCGTAGGCCGCGAGCGCGTGGCGGGCGAGCGACGGCTCCGGCGCCTCCGCGCAGCCGGCGCAGCGGCATCGGCCCTCGCGCCGGGAGTCGGACGGGTCGAGGAGCCCGAGGGTCGCATCGAGGAAATCCCCTTCCGCCGCCCGCCAGAGGCCGAGGGTGGTGTCGGCGAGGTCGACGGAGAGGTAGGCGAGCAGCGGGAGGCGGTGGGGGAGCGCGGTCCGCGGCGACCAGAGCAGCGGCGAGGCCCCGAGCTCCCGGCGGACGTCGGCGACGGCGCGGACGAACGGGGCGCCCTCCGCCCAGAGCGTCCGCCCGTTGCCGAGGAGGACCAGGTCGGTGGGCGTCGACTGGATCTCGGCCCACGACTCCGGGGGGATCGGCCAGTGGAGCGCGACCACTCCCGTGGCCGGCCGGGAGAAGGACCCCGGACCCCCGGCGATCTCGGGGGCCAGGATCGGAAGATCGATCGCGAGCTCGCGTCCCTCCGGCTGGGAGAGCCGGAGCCGCCGTTCGCCCGGCCGGGCCGCCGCGCCGCTCCGGAGCGCCACCGGCCGTTCCATCGGTTCCGAAGGCAGGTTCCCGCCGGCGAACAGGAGCCCGGGGAGCGGGACGGTCAGCGGCCCGACGGTCCCCGTGCCGAGGACCGCGAGCCCCTCGATCGTTTCGACAGCGCGGCCCATGGTGGGGTACCCCCCCGCCCCGCGAGGGGGCGGGAGGGATGGCGCTTGCGGTCCTACGAGGAGGGGTCGCCCTTGGGCTTGCGCGCCCGGGGGGTGGTCTTGGGGTAGAACTCCTCCCAGACCGCCACTAGGCTCTCCCGGTGGTCGGCTCCGGCCTCGCCGCGGCCCCGCCGGCCGACGATGGGGTCCTGGCTGTCCCGGACCTGGCGCAGGAATTCCGCCGGGTTCTCGCTCGCCTTCTCGAACCCGTAGAGGATGAGCTGCCGGAGGAAGCTCGAACGGCCGCGCCAGCCGATCCGCCTCCGGATCATCGGGTTGAGGTTGTGCTTCGTGAGCCTCCAGACCTCGTTCGTCGTCTTGTAGTCCCTCGTGGTCAGGCCGATCATTACTTGCGGCATGGGGCACCGTTCCGAGTCGCAATACAATGGTCGGTAATTAAGAATTTCCACCCCCGGACGGGGCTATCATGGTCCGAAACGTTCCGATTCCGTGTCGGATCCATCGACTCGGCATGGCCGGCGATCCCCCGCCGCCCCCGGCTCAACCGGGAAGGAAGAGGGTGGCCATCACCCCCGCGAGGAAGAGGGCGCTCAGCACGAAGTGTCGGCGGAAGGCGGCCCGGCCCTCAAGGGTGCCCCCGGCCAACCTCCAATCGGTGTCCGCCACGAGGGCGGCCATGGCGGCGAGCCCGATGAAATACGGAGAGCGGAGCCCGAGGAGGAGCCCGAAGAGCGCGAGGAGGAGGAGGGCGGCGGCGTGGAGCGCCGGGAGGAGCCGGAGGCTGGCCGCCCGCCCGAGGCGGAGCGGCAGCGAACGGAGGCCGAGACTCCGGTCCGATTCGAGGTCCCCGAGGCTGTGGATCGTCTCGAAGGCGGTCCCCCACGCGAGGATCCCGGCCACGGCGAGGAGGACCGCCGGCGGCAGGGAACCCCGGAGGGCGACGAAGATGGCCGCCGGGGCGATCGCCTCGACGAGCCCCAGGAACGGGGTGGTCAGCGCGGTGAACCGCTTCGTGTACGAGTATCCCAGGAGGAGGAGGAGCGCCACCGGGGCGAGCGCGAGGGCGAGCGGGTTCAGCAGCGCGGCGGCGGCGAGGAGGATCGCCGCGTTCGCCGCGACGAACCCGAGGGCGAACGCCGTCGGGTAGCGGCCGGTGACCAGCGCCCGGGAGCGGGTCCGCGGGTTCGCCCGGTCGTACTCCCGGTCCGCCCACCGGTTGAAGCTGTGGCCGGCGTTCCGGGCGGCCACGAAGGCCACCACGACGAGGAGGGTGGGGCGGAGCCCGGGGATCCCTCCGGCGGCGAGGAGGAGGAAGGCGAGGGCGAACGGCAGGTTGAGCCCCAGGTTCTGGATCTCGAGGTACCGGCCGAACTCGCGGGCCGGGCCGGCGCCGCCGGGATCGGTCACGGCCGGCGGGGGGCGAAGAGGGCCGCAAGGGCGGGGTCGGTGCGGAGGAGCTCCTCCGCCCGGGCCGAGGTGGCCGGATCGCCCCGGATCTCCTCGGGCCAGCCGCGGAGGTACCCCTCCGCCGCCGTCTTCTTGGTCGCATCGATCCCGATCTTCGCTCCCAGGTTGGCGATCGGGTTCGAGATCGACAGCTGGTCGACCGGCCCGTGCACGATCTCGAGATCGTGGCCCGGGTCGGCCTGGAGGCCGATCCGGTAGAGGACCTCCCGGAGGTCGTGGACGTTCACGTCGTGGTCGACGACGACGAGGTAGCGGGTGAACATCATCTGCCCGAGCCCCCAGAGGGCGTGCATCACCTTCCGGGCGTGGTAGGGGTAGGCCTTCCGGACGGAGACGATGGCGACGTTGATGAAGAGCCCCTCGAGCGGCAGCTCCATGTCGACGATCTCGGGGAGGACGAGCCGGACCACCGGCAGGAAGACCCGTTCGACCGCCTTGCCGAGGACCGCGTCCTCCGTCGGGGGCCGCCCGGTCACCGTCCCGAGGTAGACCGGCCGCGTCCGGTGGGTGAGGTGCGTCACGTGGAAGACGGGGAACTCCTCCGGGGAGGAGTAGTAGCCGGTATGGTCCCCGAACGGCCCCTCGATCCGCCGCTCGGCGGGGTCGACGTACCCCTCGAGGACGATCTCCGACTGCGCCGGGACCTCGAGCTCGCAGCTCACCGCCCGGACGAGCTCGAGCGGCGCGCCGGCGAGGAACCCCGCGAAGACGAAGTTCGAGATCCCCTCCGGCACGGGAGCGAGGCCGGCGAAGAGGGCGGCCGGCGGGCATCCCAGCGCGGCCACGACGGGCATCCGCTCGCCCCGCGCGGCCCACTTCCGCAGGTTGTTCCGCCCGATCCGGTGGATCTGGACGTGGAAGCCGAGACTCTCCGGCCCGTACTGCTGGAGCCGGTAGATCCCCGTGTGCGATTCGCCGGTCTCCGGGTCGGAGGTGATCACCACGGGGAAGGTGACGGTCCGCCCGGCGTCGCCGGCGGCACCGGTGAGGATCGGCAGCCGGTCCAGGTCGACCCGCTCCTCGACGACCTCCTGGCAGGGACCGGAACGGACCCGCTTCGGGGCGAGCGAACGGAGGACCTCCAGCGTCTCGAGGGTGCCGCCCAGGTCCTTGAGCGCCCCCACGATCCCCGCCGGCGGCTTGAGATGGACGAGCCGGCCGATCTTCCCGGCCGCCTCCTCGATGTCGGCGACCCCGAGCGCCCGGGCGATCCGGCGGGGGGAGCCGAGGAGGTTCGTCACGACGGGGATGTCGTGGCCCCGGACCGATTCGAACCGCAGCGCGGGTCCGTCCCGGCGGATCACCCGCCGGGTCACCTCGGCGATCTCGAGGCGGGCGTCGACCGGGGTGCGGACCCGGAGGAGGTCGCCGGCGGCCTCGAGCTCGTCGAGGAAGTCGGGCAGCGAACGGACGCCCATCGACGCCGGCACACCGGCCCTCTATTTAGGCCCCGGGTCGTTCCGGTCCGGTCCAAGGGAGGGATCGCTCGTCCCCGCGCCGCCATGCTGACGGTCACCCTCGAGTTCCGGACCGAGGACCTGGTGCCGCTCGGGATCCTGCCCCGCGGCCTCTTCCCGAAATACGAGTCGGTCGAGCTTCTGGAGACGCTCCGGCTGGAACGCGGCTGGCGGCTCCAGTTGCTGCGGATCCGCCGGCGGGGACCGCTCCGGTCCGACGCGGCCCTCGAACGGGAGTCCCGCCAGATCCGCCGGCAGTACGGGCTCCAGCATTTCGAGGTGGTCCAGCGCGACCCCCGCCGCCGCGAGTACGTCCTCCTCGTCCGCCAACGCAACCCCGAGACCCTCGAGCGGCTCCTCGCCCTCGCCGGCGGCCGGATCCAGCCGACCGCCCCGTTCCGGATCGACGAGGAGCGGGTCGTCGCCTCCTTCCGCGGGGAGTCCCGGACGCTCGCCCGGATCCTGGCGCGGCTGAACCGGGAACAGCTCCCGTACCGGGTGCTCCGCTCCTCGCACGCGGGCGCGGCGGCGGAGGAGGGCGCCGACCGGACCCTCACCGGCCCGCAGCGCGGGGTGGTGGCGCGGGCGTGGGCGCTCGGGTACTACGCGGTCCCCCGCCGGATCACCCTGACCCGGCTCGCCCGGGCGACCGGCCGGAGCGGCCCCGCGCTCGGCAAGATGCTCCGCCGGGCGGAGGGGACGCTCATCGCCCGGTTCCTGGCCTCGGAGCTCCTCGCCGAGGAACCGCCGGCGGGGGAGGGGGACCCGGGCGCCGGCGGACGCTAAGGCCGCCCGGACCTGTGGGCTCCGGGATGGCCGACGATTCCCAGGCGATCGTGGTGGAGCGGCTCCCCGAGTTCCCGAACGTCCCGCTTCCGGCCCGGGCCACTCCGGGATCGGCGGGCTTCGACCTGTACGCGGCGGAAGCCGCCGAGCTCCCCCGGGGGGCCGTGGTCCGGGTCCGGACGGGGCTCAAGATGAGGGCCCCGCCGGGGAGCTTCCTCGAGATCCGCCCCCGGAGCGGCCTCTCGGTCCAGGGGGTCCTCATGGTGAATGCCCCCGGCACCATCGACCGGGACTACTCGGGCGAGGTGCAGGTGCCGCTCACCTACCTCTTCGAGGGCCGCTACGAGATCCGGGCGGGCGACCGGATCGCCCAGATCCGCCGGGTCGCCGACCTCCCGACGGAGTTCGTCCTCGGGGCGGTCGTGCCGAGCCCGGGCCGGAGCGGCGGCTTCGGCAGCACCGGCCGGTAGGCCGGCGGCCGCCGGAAGAGCGCGGGGGACCGACGCGGAGCTCGGGCGGCCCGGGGCGGGGCGTCACCCGGAGAAGTCGGTGAGGGACCTCTGGACCGGGGGCTTCGCGGGCGCGACGAACGGTCCGCCGGGGTGCCGCCGTTCGGTCACGACCCGTTCGAGCATCTCGTGCATCCGCCGTTCCTTGGCCTGGGCGGCCCGGTACATCCCCTCGTCGCCGGTCCCCTCGGCCAGCAGCACCACCGCCCGCCCGGCCCGGGCCCGCCCGGTGCGGCCCCGCCGCTGGATGGTGCGGATCTCGTCCGGGACCGGCTCGTACAGGATCACGAGGTCGGTGGAGGGGATGTCGAGCCCCTCCTCGCCGACGGAGGTGGCGACGAGGCAGTTGAGCTCCCCGGCCCGGAACCGTTCGAGGAGCTGGATCTGCTCCTTCTGGCTCAGCCCCTCGTCCGGCCCGTGCGAGCTCTGGCCCACGAACCGCACCGCCCGGACGCCGCGGTCGGCCCGCCGGCCGAGCTCCTCGACGAGCTTCTCGGCGGTCTGCCGGTACTGGGCGAAGAGGATGACCCGGGACTCCGGCCGGCGACCGATCTCCGCCTCGACCAGGCGGACGGCGGCGGCGATCTTCGGGTGCTCGAGGGTGAGGGCGGCGAGCCGCCGGCGGGCCTCCGTGACATCCTCCGAGCCGAGGAACCCCGCGACCGCGGGGCTCCGGCGGCCGCGGGCGTCCGCTTCCTGCCGGTCGAGGTACTGCCGCAGCGCCTCCACCCCCTGGGTCTCGATGAGCTCGACGGCGTGGCTCGCCTTCATGGCGATCGCCTGGGCGGTCCGTGCCTGCCAGACGGCGCCCCCGGCCGGCTCCCCCCGCGCCCGGGCCTGCGCGATCTGGCGGTCCAGCATCCGCCCGATCTCGAGAAGCTCGCGTCGGGAGAGATCCGGGCCGCTCGCGAGCCCGAGCCGCCGCAGCGTCTCGCCCTGCTGGCGGGCCAGGGTCCGGAACCGGATCCCGAGGTACTGGACCTCGGCGGGGACCGGCACCCGGACCGGTTCGACCTCGACGGCGTGGGTGTACGGCCGGACATCCGGGTCGGTGGCGGCGCGGAACTCGAACTGCTCGATCCGGAGGTGGCGGAAGACCTCCTCGATCCGTTCGATCCGGGAGCCGGGGGAGGCGGTCATGGCCAGCACCCGGGCGGGGGTGCCGGCGAGCGCGCGGCCGAGGGCGACGTACGGGTAGTCGCCGACGGCCCGGTGGGCCTCGTCGAAGACGACGAGGGAGAGATCCGCGAGCGGGAAGAGCCCGTGCGCCGCGTCGTTGGCGACGACCTGGGGGGTCGCCACGATGATCTGGGGCGGGCGGAGGAGCTCCCGCCGCCGTTCGGGGTCGATCGCCCCCGTGAGGACGATCGGCGGCGGGGCGAAGAGCGTCCGGGCCACGCTCGCGGCATGCTGGAAGACGAGCGGCCGGGTGGGCGCGAGGAGGAGGATCGATCGGGTTGGCTGCTCGAGGAGCGTCTCGGCGATGACCCGGAGGGCGATGGCGGTCTTTCCGAGGCCGGTCGGCAGGACCACGAGGGTGTTCTGGGAGCGGGCCGACCGGGCGATCGCTCCCTGGTAGGCCCGGTCCTCGAGCACGCCGGGCCGGATCCGCGGATGCTCGACGGTCTCCACGCGCCCAGGCCCCCGGGCCGGAGGGGAGGCGGGCGGGCTTATCCCTCCGGGCCCTTCGGGGCCGGATGCCCCTCCCGGTGCTCCTGTTCGGGGGCGTCGTCGTCGCCGTGGTCCTCGTCCTCCTCGCCCAGGGGGTGCCGAGCCTCCTCGCCTACCAGATGC
>JAJZDH010000047.1:0-1574 GCA_021828665.1 Thermoplasmata archaeon | reverse complement strand
ATGCCCCGGCTCGATCCGACGGCCGGGCCGCCGGCCGGGGCGGCGCCCCCGGCACCCCGCCTCTCGGTGATCGTGGCGGCCCGGAACGAGGAAGAGGATCTGCCGGGGACCCTCGACGCCCTCCTAGCCCAGGATTACCCCGACCTCGAGATCCTCGTCGTCGACGGCGGGTCGACCGATCGCACCCGGGAGGTGGTCCGGGCCCGGGAGCCCCGGGTCCGCCTCCTGGTGGAACCGCCGCTGCCCTCCGGCTGGGTCGGCAAGAACTACGGGTGCCACCTCGGGGCGGCCGCCGCCACCGGCACCCGGCTCCTGTTCCTCGACGCCGACGTGCGGTGCCACCCGTCGGCGGTGCGCGCGGCCGCGGCGTGGATGGAGGCGACGGGCGCCGACCTCGTCTCGCTGGCGCCCCGGCTCGTCGCCGAGAGCTTCTGGGAGCGGACGGTCCTCCCGTTCTACCTCCAGATGGTGCTGCTGTACTTCCGGGCGCCCCGGACGAACCGGGACGGCTCCCGGGCCGCCCTCGCGAACGGCCAGTTCTGGATGACCTCCCGCGCGGCGTACGCGCGGGTCGGCGGCCACGCGGCGGTCCGGGGCTACGTCCTCGAGGATATCCAGATCGCCCGGAACTACCGGCGCGCCGGGCTCCGTCTCCGGCTCGCGTGGGCGCCGGACCTCCTCGCGACCCGGATGTACCGGGACCGCCACGAGATGTTCGAGGGGCTCCTCAAGAACATCCACGGCACCGACTACGCCGCCGGCCGCCAGGCGGCGCTCCTCACGGGGCTCCTCGGCCTGTACGCCCTGCCGCTCGCGCTCCTGCCGTACGGGATCCTGGTGGGCGACGGGCCGCTCACCGCCCTCGGGGCGCTCCTCGCCGCGGCGCTCTTCCTCAAGCACGTGGCGTTCGCGCGGGTGGCGGTCGGGCGGGGCCGGTACGGCCTCCTCTTCCCGCTCGCGGTGGGGTTCTACGCCGCGCTCCTCCTCGCCTCGCTCGCCCCGCTCCGGCGCTCCCGCTCGGTCCGCTGGAAGGGCCGGGAGTACCCGATCCGCCCGTAGCGGGCGCCGGGGGCGGCGGGGCGGCAACGGTTATGCCCGCGGCCGCCTCGCCGCGGCGAGGCCGACCGTCCCCCCATGTCCGCGGCATCCCCCGAGACGTACTCCCTCTTCGTCGGCGGCCGGGAGATCGCCGGCGCCGCCGCCCCCCGGACCCTCTTGGACCCGGCGACGCAGGAGCCGCTCGCCGTGGTCCACCAGGCAGGTCGCGAGGATGCGCGCGCGGCGATGGAGACCGCCGACCGGGCGTTCCGGGCCGGCGGCTGGGCCGGCGACGACGGGGCCCGCCGCGCCCGGGCGCTCTTCCGGCTCGCGCAGCTCCTCGAGGAGGCGGCGCCGCAGATCGCCGAGCTCGAGTCCCGGAACCAGGGCAAGACGCTCCGCGAGGCCACGGGGGATCTCCTCTTCGCCGTCCGGACGCTCGAGTACATGGCCGGGCTTGCGGACAAGATCGAGGGGCGGGCGATCCCGGTCCCCGGGGCCCGGTTCAACTACACCCGGGCCGAGCCGCTCGGAGC
>JAJZDH010000046.1 GCA_021828665.1 Thermoplasmata archaeon | reverse complement strand
CCGTCCCCCGCCCCGGGGCGGCGCCGGCCCGGCCCCCCGCGGGCACGCCGCCGTCGGGCCGCGCCGCGGCGCCGAAACCGCCCACCGGGGAGCCTCACGGCGGCCGGGGGCCGACCGGGGCGCCGCGCCCGGCCGTTAGTCCTCGAGGTCGTGGTGGCGGAAGGAACGCTGGTACTTGTGCATGACGTCGACGTACGTCGAATGGGACCACGAGAGCGGGGTCGCGCTCCTCGATTCGCCGGAGCGGGAGTCGAACTGCTCGGCGATGAGGAACCCCGGTTCGGCGTGGTCGGCGGTCCACTCGAGGAGCTCGCGGCACCGTTCGCGATCCCCGAGCAGCAGACGGGCCTCGGCGAGCCAGAGGGTGCAGATCACCCACGGGTTCTCCGTCCCGTAGTACTGGTCCCCCTCGTACCGGGCGAGGCCCCCGACCCGGGGGCTCCACAGCCTCTTCTCGACGAGGTCGACGGTGGCGAGCGCCCGCGGATCGGCCCAGTCCACGAGCCCGAGCTTCAAGGCGAGGAGGACCGAGGCGTCGATCCGGTCGTCGCGGGGGTGGAGGCTCCTCAAGAACCGGCCGGAGCCGGGGTCCCACAGGTGGGCGAGGGCGGCGTCGTGCATCTCCCGGCCGGCCTGCCGGAACCGCTCGCCGTCCTTGCCGAGCTCGAGGGCGATCCGGGCGGCCCGTTCGAGCGCGTGGACCACCACCGCCGTGGAGTAGGTGTGGATCCCCTCGCGCTCCTCCCACAGGTCGTAGCTCGGACGGGGGAGCCCCGTCGGCAGGTCGCGGAACCGGATCAGGAACTCCGCCGCCTGCTTGACCATCGGCCAGAGATCGAGCAGGACGTCCAGATCGGCCCGGAGCTTGAAGTGGTGCCAGGCCGCGGCGATGATCGTGCCCGTCTGGTCGATCTGCAGGAAGGGGGGCGGATGCCACGTGCTGCCGATGGTGCCGTCGGGGAAGTGGCGGTGCAGGAAGGAGCCGTCCGGCTGCTGGCAGAGCTGGGCGAACCGCAGGAACCGCTGGGCATTCCCGTACAGGCCGGCCTCGTCCATCGCCTTGCTGACGTAGCCGCCGTCCCGCCACCAGCAGTAGTTGTAGGTGTCCCCTCCGACGACCAGCGAGGCGGTATCCGGCGAGGCGATGATCGATCCGTTCTCGGCGGAGACGTGGCGCAGGACGAGCACGCTCGTCTGGTACAGCCGGCGCGCCTTCTCCCCGAGTCCCGGGCTGACCTGGGCGGGATGCCGGGCGAGCCAGGTGCCCCAGAACGCCTGCGCCTCGCGCTCGAACCGGCGGGGATCGCCGCTGCGCACGTACTCCCGAAGGCGACGCGTCCCGGCCAAATCGCGCCCGAGGGCGACGTACAGCCGGATCTCGGCGTCGCCGGTCCCGTTGGTGCCCGGCAGGTCCCACTCCAGGACGCTGTCGGCCGCCCCGTGGCTGATCGTCCGGCCGTCGAGGACCCCGTCCTCGGCGTCCACGTACGTCCCGCGCAGCCCCTTCAGGGTATGCTCGCCGCAGACCGCCCGGTCGAATCCCGGATGGCCGAAGAGCTCGAAGTAGTAGCTCCGCTTGTAGTGGACCACCGAGTGGAGCTCGGGATCGACGTAGGCGGTCTCCTGGTACATCGACTCCTCGATCTTGAAGGAGTGGTAGGCGAAGAGGCGGTACGGCCGCCCCGGGGGGGCCCGCAGGCGGACCAGGCGGACGATGAGGTCGTGGTTCGGATGGACGTGCTCGGCAACCTTCACCTCGACGCCCATGCCGCGGAACCGGGTCTCGGGCACCGAGGCGGAGGAGTCCGGGACCTGCGCGATCTCGAACGGGCCGCCGGGGCGGAGCCAGCCGAACCGGTGATCGGTGACATCGTAGAGCCCGAGCCGCGCCTCCCGAAGGTGCTGGAACTGCCCCGGGTAGGGGTAGAAGAGGTCGTTCCACTCCCCGCCGGCGTTCAGCGTCAGCAGGATCCGGCCGTTGCCGGTGAGCTGGGTGATCATGCGTCGGGAAGGGGCGTCGCGTCCTATTGACCTCTCGCCCGGGGGAGGCGGGGAGGGGCCCCCGGCTCCGGCGCTCCGCCGGGAAGCCCCGGGGACGGCCGATGCCGGCCGCCCCGCGATGCCGCGCCGGCCGGACGGGAGTGCCCTACCGCCGCGCCGCCGGACCCCGGGAGAGTTCGACGGAGACCGGGCACTCCGACTCCCCCCGGCCCGCCGCCCGGACCGGAGGCGGGGGTTCCCCGCCGCCAAGCCAGCGCCGGAGCTGTTCCGTTACGGGGAAGAAATCCTCGAACGGGTAGAATCGGATCCCCCGGCTCCGGCAGATCTCCTGGAGCCGCCGCCGGGCGAAGACGATGTCCGCCACCTCTGCGGCGTACCGGTCGGTGCTGCCGTCCCCGAGGAAGACCGTGCGGCGCCCCCGCTCCGCGGCGGAACGGACCGCGAGCGCCTTGCAGATGCCGCACAGGCGGCAGCTCGGATGGCCGTGCGGATGCACGACCTCGAGGCGGCCATCGGCCCGTTCGCGGTGCTCGTCGGACAGGACCGGCAACTCGAGATGTTCCCGCTCGAGCAGCGGGGCGATGTAGAACCCGAGCCCTCCCGAGACCACGGCCGTGGGCACGGCGTACTGCTGGAGGAGCGCGAGGAGTTCCACGCTGCCGGCGCGCAGCCGCACCTTCTCCCGTACGTACCCGACCATCGCGGAGAGGTCGGCGGACCGGAGGAGTCCGGCCTCCTCCGCCCAGGCCTCGCGCAGCGTGATCCGGCCGGCCCGAAGCTCCTCGTCCACCCGGCGGGCCACCTGGAGGCCGTCCGGCACGAATTCGGAGATCAGGTCGATGGCGACGTTCGATTCCGCGAGCGTACCGTCAAAATCGATCAGGACCTCCCAGCGATCGCCGACCGATCCGGGCTCCGGGGCTCGGGCGTCCACGGGGAGGCCCGAACGCCCGGGCGAGATAACTCCCCCGCGCCGGACCGGCGACCGCTCCGGCCCTCCCGGGGCTCCCCGGAGGCGGGACGGAGGGGGCCGGGGAGGGGCGCTCCGGCCAATGCGTGCCAATACGTATAAATACGGAATCGACGAGATAGAAGGAGGCCCCTCGGCACGAGGGGACGGAGTAAGCAAGCATGTCGAGTGCGTTGCGGCGGCGAACGGTCTACATCGGAACGGTGGTGGCGATCCTGGCCCTCTCGGCCGGATTCGTGCTGGCGTCGGGCGTGACCCTGACCCACACCACGCAGAATGCCATGGGGAACGGGACGAGCGGGGCCGGGGACGTGGTCGGAAAGACGTACGTCTCGACGGAGCTCAATGTCTCGAACGCCAATACGATCCAGGCGTCGTCCGGCCCGAACGCCCTCGGGAAGCCCGCGGCGCCCGTCGCCCTGGTGGCGTCGCCCGCGATCAACGCCTTCTGTCTCTCGTCGATCGCCTCCCCGGCCGCGTCGTGCGTGAACGGGGACTTCGCGGAGGTCGTGAACTACTCCTTCTCCACGAGCTTCGCCGGGGCGGCGGAGTTCACCATGTACGTCGCCTACGGGTCCAGCTCGCCCGGCAGCAACATCGGGTTCGCTTCGCTCTTCGTGAAGCAGGCCACGAGCCCCGTGGCCGGGACCATCCTGCTGTACTGGGATCTCGGGTCCTCGACCACCAACGTCTACAGCGTCACGGTCACCGTCTACCAGTGTACCGGCGCGGGATCGACCTGCCCGTAGGCCGCTCGGTCGCGGAACGGTACGGTGCCCGGACCTCCGCCAACCCCTTCCAACCCCCCCCGCCCGGAGCCGATCGGCTCCGTCGCCCGGAACGGTGACGGTCGGCTCCGGCCGACGATCTCGTTCCGGAGCGGGGCGGGATGACCGCCACGATCCAGCGGGTGGCGCGGCCCCGGGAAGTCCCGGGAGCGGTCGCGACCTTCGGGCGCACCACTCCCCGGGTGCGCCGGGATCCTCCGGTCCGACCGCACGTCGACCGGCGCGAGGGGCTGGAGGAGGGGACCCCATTCCTCCTGTTTGGAGCCGCCTGCATCGGCCTCGGGTTCTGGGCCGCCGCCGCGAATCCGGACCCGGGAAATCCGATCGCGCTCTGGGCGCTCCTGGTGGTCGTCGGGGCGTGCGCGCTCGCGGGCGGGATCCTCGGGGCGTTCCTGCCCTCGGAGACGGAGGCCGAAGTGGAGAGTCCTCCCCTCCGGGAGACCCGGTCCGTCCGCCCGGCGGACACCCCCCGGCCCCGCCGGCCGGACGCCCTCCGGGAGGAGATGCCGGTCCGGAAGATGCCGGCCCGAAACCCGTGGAACGCGGAATCGTCGATCCCCCTACCCCGCCATCGCCCCAGGTGGGAGGCGCCGGCGCCGGCCGCCGATCCCCCCTGGGACGGGGATCTTCCGCCGCCGTCCTCCCTTCCCCGCTCGGAACCGTGGGAGGACCCCTCCACGGCACGGTGGACCCCGAGGGCCAACCGGCCGACCCGGTGGTCCCCGGAGCTCGGTCCGGATCCGGTCCCGTACCGGCGCGACCCCGATCCGGAGACGGGGAGGGAGGCCGACGAGGGGGACGCCGTGCTCCGTCACCTGGACGACCTCTCGCGGCTCGTGCGGCGACCCCCGGCGCCCGGTGCGACGACCGCGGCGCCCGATCGAGGCACGGCCCCCACGGTCTGCGTGGGGTGCGCCACCCCGATTCCGGCCGATCTCCCCGCCGGGAGGTGCACCGAATGCCAACGACCGGTCTGCGCCGGGTGCGGGGAGGTTCCGGAGGAGGCGGGCCGGGCGACCCTCTGCCCGACCTGTGCGGTGCTGCAATCGCCGATGGAGCCACCGGGCCCCCGCCGCCCGGAAGGCCGGAGCCGCCTCCCGGAGCGCTCCCGACCGGCTCCCTAATTTTGAAGTAGGGGAGCGGTCCATCCCCGAGGCATGCCCGACTCAACCGCCAAGGGAGGCTCCGGAGCTTCGAAATCGCCGACCGAGCGCGCCATCGCGGATATTGTGAAGATGAATCCGCGGCGGGTCACCGTCACCCTGACCCTGCCGGTCGCCGACCGGGAGAACCCGCCCACCGTGACCCTGGAATGGACGCGGGAGGATCCGAACATGCCGCTCAGCGACCTCCTCAAGCGGCTCGAAACCTACTCCATCGACTATTCGGACTAGGAAACAACCCATCCTTCCCCGACCGGGGGGAGCGTACCTCCCCCCGGAACCCCCCGCCGCTCCCCCCGACGGCGGGGGGTCGCCGGCGGCGCGGCGCGACGGTCCTCAGGGATTGGGAGGAAGTCCGGCGCGGCTGCGGAGGGAGGCGTAGAACCCTCCGAACGCCGTCTGGCTCGCCGTCCGCAACCCCTGGTTCCGGAGCGCCTCCCGGACCTCGCGGGCCGATTGGCGGACGTCCAGGGTCTTCGAGGTGTCGAACCGGTACTGGAGGGTGCCCGGGGGACCCCGGGGGAACGCCTCCCAGTCCCGGATCGAGGTGATCCGGAGCTCGGAGTGCTTCAAGCGGTCGCTCGCCGGAGCGAACGCCGGCATGGTCTGGTGCTCGTCGGTCAACCAGAGCAGGGTGGCGTCCCGGATCGCCTGCTCGCTGAGATCGTCCAGGTTCCCGTTGGGCGCCACCTGGCCCCGCACCCAGGAGGTGAGCGCATCGAAGGTGCGCTCGGAGTTCTCCTCGAGGAGTTGCAGGACCGCCTGCCGGATGGCGACGCGGCGGAGCTGCTGGATGCCGGTGTCGGAGCCACGGTACTCCGCCGTCAGGCCGAGGAGCGCCTCGGCGTTGTCCGGCAGGTCCTTGAGCGTGAGCACCGTGAGCGGCGTGGGCGCCTCGTTCCCCGAGACGCTCCAGAGCGAGAACTCCTGGCCGTTGGTGACCAGGACCAGCGGCGCCTCGACGGCCCGCGCCATCCGGACCGCCTCGTCGGACTCGGTCCCGCTCTCCCCCGGCCGCCGGACGTCGATGAGGACCCGCGGACGGCCCTGCGCATCGAGGAGCGCATAGTCGGCATGCTGGCCCGGCCCCCCCGCGGGGAAGTCCGGGAAGACCTGCTTCTTGTCCCGCGGATCCCATCCGAGGGCGACCAGGAACGGGCTCACGATCCAGTGGGTCACCTGCTGCTCGGTGAGGTCCTTGACATCGCGAAGGGTCTCGTTGGCCACCAGGTAGAAATCGGCCATCCGCCGGGAAAGCTCGGACGCTTCCATCGGGGATACATGGAGCGGAGGGAACGTTAAGCTTGCGCTCCGCCGGGGACGCCGGCACCGCGCCCGGCCTCGGCGGCCAGGTACCGTTCCACGTGCCGGAGCGGCCGGTCCAGTCCCTCGTACGGCGGCAGCCCCAGCCGATCGCTCACCAGCCACTCCACCTCGTACGGATACAGCAGGGTGGAACCGGCGGCGGAGAGGAGCGCCGCCAGCCGCCGACCGCCCGACGGCGAGAGCGGCAGGTACCGGGGGGAGCGGCCCAGGTGGCGGAACACCAGGTCCGTGAGTTCCCGGTAGGCGTACCGGACCGGCCCGCCCAGATCGGAGCTCCCGGACCCGGTCCCCTCGGCTTCCTGCCGGAGCGCCCGGGCCAGGTCCTCGGCGGCGATCGGGCTCACGTGGTACCGCCGGCCGTCGCCGAACATCGGAAGGAGGTGGTATCGCCGCGCGATCCGGAGCATCACGCCGAGCAGGCGGTCGCCCGGAGCGTACAGCATCGTCGGCCGGAGGATCCGGTAGGAGAGACCCGAGGCGGCGAGCGCCCGGTCGACCCGGCGCTTCTCCGTGAAGTACGGCAGGGTGGCCTCGAGCCGGGGGGGGCCGTCGGGCACGCTCACGTGGAGGAACCGGGGGGGCCGGGGCGCCTGCCGCGCGGCCGCGAGGAGCCGTTCGAGCCCGTCGGCGAGATCCCGGAACGCGCGGGGGCGTTCCCAGCGGTACCACGCGAGGGTCATCACCGCGTCGACGCCCGTGAGGAGGGCGGGCCAGTCGGTGGCGGGGTCGGCGATGTCCGCCCGGAACCACTCGACCCGGAGGTCCCGCTCCCGCGCGACGGGGCTCCGGTGGACCGACCGGATCCGCCATCCGGGAAGGAACTCCGACAGCACCGACCGGCCGACGAGCCCACCCGCCCCGCCCACGAGCAGGAGACGCCGCTCCGGCGCCCCCTTCATGGGATCGGCAGCGCCGCGGGCAACGGGCCGGTGGCGGCGGCGGTCCCGGAGACCGGCCCCACCGGCGACCCCCGGTCGAAGAGGCGCCCCCACGCCGACTCGATGCCGGGCCGGAGCTCGGCGACGGAGACCGGTCGGCCGAGCTCCCGGGCGACGGAGGTCATGACGGCGCCGTCGAATCCGCACGGGTGGAAGGCGCGGAACGGGGCGAGGTCGAGGTCGACGTTCACGGCGAAGCCGTGGAAGGCGACCCACGCCTCGACGGCGATCCCCACGGAGGCGATCTTGCGCTCCCCCGCGACCCAGACGCCGCGCCGTCCCGGGACCCGGCCGGCGGGGACGCCGAGCCCGCCGACCGCCTCGACCACGAGCTCCTCGACATCGTGGACGAACCGCCGGACGTCCCGACCCCTCCCGTCGAGGTCCACGATGGGGTACCCGACGAGCTGTCCCGGTCCGTGGTAGGTGCCCTTGCCGCCCCGCTCGACCCGGTACACGGGGATCCCCTCGGGATAGGCCTCCCCGCCGTCCCCCTCGACCCCGACGGTGATGACGGGGGGGTGCTCGACGAGGAGGAGGGTGTCGGGGATCTCGCCCCGCCGCCGCTGCCGGGCGAGCCGCCGCATCCCGTCCAGGGCGGCGCCGTACTCCTGGAGCCCCCAGTCAACGAGGGCGGTCAGGGACGCGCCTCCGGGCCACGTGCATCGGTTCGTCGAGCCAGAGGAGCGCCGCCTCCTGGAGCATCTCGGAGAAGGTCGGGTGCGGATGGATGGTGCCGGCCACATCCCGGACCGTCGCGCCCATCTCGAGGGCCAGCGCCGCCTCGGCGGCGAACTCCCCGCAGGAGTGGCCGACCGCGTGGACGCCGAGGAGGAGCCCGGTGCCCTCCTCGCCCACCACCTTGAGCCAGCCGGCGGTGGCGTGGTAGGCATGGGCCCGCCCCAGCGCCGCGTACGGGAAGCGGACCTCCCGGGCGCTCCGCCCCTGGGCGGTGGCCTCGGCGAGCGTGAGCCCCGTGCTCGCAATCTCGGGGACCGTGAAGACCACGCTTGGCACCGCTCGGAAATCGTACCGGGCCGGCCGGCCCGCCATCCCCTCGGCGGCGACGATCCCCTCCCGGTACGCCTTGTGGGCGAGCATCGGCGGTCGGCCGACATCGCCGGCGGCGAAGATGTGGGGCTGGCTCGTGCGCTGCGCGGCATCCACCGTCACGGCGCCCGTGCGGGGATCGCAGGCGACCCCGGCATCCTCGAGCCCGAGCTCCCGGGTGGCCGGCCGCTTGCCGACGGTCAGGAAGAGCATCTCGGCGGCGAGCTCCTCCGGGCCCTTCGGCGACGTCACCGAGAGGTGGACACCGTCGGCGGACCGCTGGAGCCGCTCGGCGCGGGTGCCGGTCCGGACCGAGATCCCGGCCTTCTCGAAGGCGCCCGTGAGCTCGCGCGAGAGGTCGGCGTCGAGCCCGGGGAGGATCTGGGGCATCAGCTCGACGATGGTGACGGAGACCCCCACCTCGGCGGCGAACTGGCCGAGTTCGCAGCCGCTCACCCCGCCCCCGAGGACGAGCATCGACCGGGGCAGCCGGTCGAGGTCGAGGAGCTCCCACGGCGTGAGGACGGTCCGACCGTCCGGTTCGAAGCCGGCGAGGATCAGCGGTTCCGCTCCGGTCGCGATGAGCGCCTGGGCGAAGTCGATCCGTTCCCGACCGCCGTCCGGCGCCGTGAGCTCGACGGAGTTGGGTCCGGTGAACCGGGCCACCCCGGCGAGGACCGTGACCCCGGCCGACTTGAGCAGCGTCTGGACCCCCTGCCGCTCCCGGAGGACCACCTCCTGCTTCGCGGCCTGCAGCTGGGCCATGTCGAACCGGAGCCCGTCGGCGGCGATCCCGGGAACGGCGCCCGACGTCGCGAGTTCGCGGAAGAGGTGGGCGGAACGGAGGAGCGTCTTCGACGGGATGCAGCCCCGGTTCAGGCACTCCCCGCCGAGGTCCCGGCGCTCCACGAGGACCGGGGCGCGCCCGAGCTGGCCGAGCCGGATCGCCGCCATGTAGCCGGCCGGCCCGCCCCCGAGGATCAGCGCCTCCGTCCGGCGCGCGTAGGTGCCCGCCACGGTCAGTTCGCCTCCGGCCGCCGGAGATCGGTCCGGGGGGCGGCGGCCCACACGTCGGTCGTGAGCGACGCGTCGGGCGGCGGGGCCACCGTCTCGGCCGCCCGGACGGCGGCGCGCACCTTCTCCTCCGCCTCGGCGGCGATCCCGCGGCGACCCCTCTCGTCGAGGAGGCCGTGGGCCTCGAGGCAGGCGGCGAGCCGGCGGTACGGGTCGCGGGCGATCGCCCGGGCCATCCAGTCGGCCGCCTGGTACCGGCCCGGGTCGTCGGAGCTCGAGTGGGGGGTCATCCGGTACAGGAGGAACTCGAGGAGCGTCGGACCGCCGCCACCGGCGGCGACCTCCCGGGCGCGGCGGAGCTCCTCCATCACCGCCACGATATCGGTCCCGTCGACGCGCCGACCGGGAAAGCCGTAGGCGACGGCCTTGTCGGCGAGGTGGGCCACCCGGGTCTGGCGTTCGACCGGCACCGAGATCGCCCACTGGTTGTTCGTGAGGCAGAAGACGATGGGGAGGCCGAAGACCCCCGCCAGGTTGAGCCCGGCGTGGAAGTCGTTCGCCGAGGTCGCCCCGTCGCCGAAGAAGGTGAGCGCGACCCCCGGGTCCCCGGCGTGGCGGAGCGACCAGGCGAGGCCGACCCCGTGCGAGATCTGGGTCCCGATGACGCTCGACATGGAGAGGTAGTGGACCTCCCGGGCCGTCGGGTGGCACGGCATCTGGCGCCCCCGGGCCGGGTCCTCGGCGTTCGCGAACAGGTGGTCGACGTACCGGCCGAGGTCGTGGCCCCGGACCAGCGCCACCAGCTGCTCCCGAAGTCCCGGCACCACCCAGTCCTCCGGACGGCTGACGAGGCCGGCCCCGACGCTGACCGCCTCCTGGCCGGTCGCCGGCCCGTAGAACCCGATCCGCCCCTGCCGCTGGAGCGCGAGCATCCGTTCGTCGAGCGTCCGGCCGAGGGTCATCCACCGGTAGGCGTGGAGCAGCGATTCCGCCCACCCCTCCCCCAGCCGGCGTCCGATGTCGTCGGCGGAGTACGGCAGCGGGACGACCTCCGGTCCGGGGGGGGCCGGGACCGGCGCGCTCATGGCAGTCCGGCGAAGAGGAGGTGCATGTCCTCGAGGTTCGCCCGGACCACCGACAGGAACTGGGCCCCGATGATCCCGTCCAGGACCCGGTGATCCAGGGAGACCGAGAGGTTCATCAGGTGGGCCGGCCCGAGCGAACCGTCGGCCTTGTAGACCGGCCGCCGGACGATCCGGTGGACGCCGAGGATCGCGACCTCCGGGTAGTTCAGGATCGGGGTGGCGAGGACGCCGCCGAGGGCCCCCAGGCTCGTGATGGTGAAGCTGCTCCCGGTGAGCTCGGCCCGGCTCAACTTGCCGGCCCGACCCCTCTCGCCGAGCCCCTGGAGCTCCCGGGCGAGTTCTCCCACGCTCTTCCGGTCGACCTCCCGGATCACGGCCACGACCAGCCCCTCGGGGGTGGCGAGGGCGATGCCGACGTTGTAGTGGTGGGAGACGACGAGCTCCTGGCGTTCGTCGTCCATGGTGGCATTCATCTGCGGGTGCGCCCGGAGGCCGGCGACCACCGCCTTGAGGATGAAGGGAAGGTAGGTGAGCTTCGTCCCCTGCCGCTCGAGATGGGGCGCCATGCTGTCGCGGACCCGGACCAGCTCCGAGGCATCCACCTCCTCGACGTACGTGTAGTGCGCCGCCCGATGGACCGCCTCGGTCATGTGCTCGGAGATGACCCGTCGCAGGCCCCGGATCGGGATCCGCTCGGTCTCGGGGACCGGCTCGCCCCCGGGCGTCGGGAGCGCCGAGGCGGCCCCGGGAGAGGGGAGCCTCGTGGCCGCGGCCGCGCCCGCGGGGCGCGCGGCCGGGACGG
>JAJZDH010000045.1 GCA_021828665.1 Thermoplasmata archaeon | reverse complement strand
GGGCACTTATACTATCGCCTAATACTGTAGCACCCCACTAGAAGGCCATACCCCTGATAAGAACTTACTCCCCCCATTGGAGGAGCGTAAGGTTCCCTGAGCTAGGCGAGAGTTTGGCACTTTATATACCCCCCTCGACCCCACGGAACTGACCCTTCTCCGATAGCGAGAACATGAATTGGGGCTGCCCGAATTTGAATCGGGGTCTCGGGCTCCCAAAGCCCGCAGGATAGACCAGTATAGCGGGACCCGAAATAGGACCCGGGACCCGAAGCTACCCCACAGCCCCACACCGGCGCTCTAGACCACCTCGATACGGCGCAGGCTGCGACCGATCCGACACTCGGCCGCGCCCGGGAGGACCTTTTCGACGTGGTAGCGTTGACGGGCCGGCACCGAAGGTCCCGCGCAGATCTCCCAATTCGGGCAATCGATGCGACGGCAGTCGTACCGGCCCACCTCAACGGTGCTGCCCGACACCGCTCCGCCGGCGTCCACCACGAGCGGGCGCGGCACCGATCGCACCTCAACCACATGGGCCGGCACCTCCTGGAGGGCACAGGGATGCTCCACGGGGCGGACCCGGGTCACCTCATACCGACGGCCCGTATCGAGGGTGAGGCAGGCGTGCTGGTAGGCGCAGCTCCGGCAGATCGGGGCGCCCCCTAGGTAGACGAAGGTGAACCCGGGCCGAGCCTGGGAGGTGGATAGGAGTGTGATCTCGGCCATGGGACTACCCGATGACCCCGGTGACGGTCGCGAGGCGCTCGGCGGCGTCTCCGCTCAGACCGTTGTCCCCCAGGATCGTATACCGTTCGGGCCGGAGCGTGTGGGCCTGCACAAGGGCCCGGACGACGTCCTCGGGCGCGGCACCGAGCTCCCGGGCCGTCGTCGGGGCCCCGATGGTGTGCAGCAGGGAGCGCAACCTCCGCCAGTCCCCACCGTGGAGGTACATCATCATGATGGCCCCGACGCCGCACTGTTCGCCGTGGAGGCCCGCGGGGGCCCCGATCCGATCCAGGGCATGGCTGAAGAGGTGTTCGCTGCCCGAGCAGGGACGGGAGGATCCGGCCACGCTCATGGAGATTCCCGCCATGATCATGGGCCGGATGGCGATCCAGACCGACTCCTCGAGGTTCGGCTTGATGAGCGCGGCATGGTCGGCGATCTCCTGCGCCGCGTACTCGGCGAGGGCGGCACCCGTGGACGAGTACTCCTCGTTCCGGAGCCGGCTCGCGAGCTTCCAATCCAAGACCGCCGTCACGTTGCTCAGCACGTCCGCGCAGCCGCTGGCCAGGAGCCGGAAGGGCGCCTGGACGATGATCTGGGTGTCGGCCAGGATCCCGATGGGTACCACCGCCTCGATGCTCATCGCCCGCCGGGTGCCCCGCAGCGAGGCCCGCGGGGAGGAGATCCCATCGTGCGCGGCGGAGGTGGGCACCGATACGAACGGCACCTTCCTTCGGGCGGCGACCACCTTGGTGATGTCGATCTTGCTGCCCCCGCCCACCGCCACCAGGAAGCGGGCCTGGGCGGCCGCCGTGGCGGCTTCGACCCGGTCGACCTCATCGAGGGTGGCCTCCCCGGAGAGGACGAGGTCGCACTCGAACCCGGAATCCCGGAGGATCCCCTGCGCCCGCTCGCCGGCGAGCTTCGCGGTCCGGGCACCGGTCACGATCACCCCGCGGCCCGTGAAATCAAACCCCCGGCAGGTCCGGCCGAGCTCGTCGAGAACCCCGTGCCCGGCGAGGACCACGCGGGGGAACACCATGGAGCGGGCCTTGCCGAAGGGCCCGTCGGGGGCGGCGACCGCAGCGAACCCCGGGCTCCGCTCCATCTGTCTCCCCTCCGATTGCAGTCCGGGCTGCTAATTAGCCTTCGGTGACCCCGAGCCGGGGGATCTCCGCCCGGGAGCCCCCGTCGCCGGGGCGGACTCGGGCGCTGGAGCTCCGGGAGAGGGCGCGGCCGTGACCCTCCCCCGCGGCCACGGCGTGGCCCCATGGGGGAGTGGGCGCGCGCATGCGGCGGTCGACCCACATCGGCCCATCCCGGCCCGACCGGCATGACCGCGGGCGGTCGCGGGAACGACGGGGCCGACTGGTGTCGGTCCCACAGCTCCCGGGAATGCCGGGGAGGAGGCGGTTCCGGTGGGTCGTACGCTGATTCCGGGCGATCGTTCGGGTGCGGGATCGGACCCACGTCGACAAGGGCCGGAACCGGACGGCCAGGGATGCGGGGCGGGCGCCGTCTCCCTCACCCCACCGTTCGTCACGAACCGGGAGCCGGCAGCCTGGGAAGCGCCGTCGGGCCCGGAGATCCCGATAGACCACGAGGACCCGGGTCCCCGGCCTTGCGTGGGGTGCCCCCCGGCCCATGCGGGAGGGTTGCCGGGGCCCCCCTCCGGAGGGGGCCGGGGTCTCCACCCCGACGAGCCACCGCCCGTCCGAGGATTCGAGGACCGGCTCTCCCGTGCCTTCCCGGGTTCGCCCGGTCCGGGCGGTCGCCCCAGCGCGAACGGAGGCGATAGCTACCGCCCGGGAACATCTCCCCAGAGGAGCTTGTGGGTCTGCAGCATGACCCGGACCTCCAGGTGATCGTTGAGGACCCAGTCCGCGAGGGTACCGGCCGGGGAGCCCCAGACCGGTTGGAATACCACGGTGGCGACGGTCGGATGGGAGCGCAGCGACCGGCGCGCGTAGATGTAGTCCGCCCGGGAGCCGACGACGTACTTGACCACGTCGCGCCGGCGCAGGTGCCGGAGGTTCTCCCAGCGGTTGTGGCCCTGCATGCCGGAAGAGGGACATTTCACGTCCACGCTGAGGACGAGCCGGGGGATTCCAAGGTACGGGGTCACGTCGAGGGATCCGCCGGTCTCGACGGTGGTGGTCCGACCGTCCCGCGCGAGGGCCCGGGCCAGGTCGACCGATTCCCGCTGAAGGAGCGGTTCCCCGCCCGTGAGGCAGACATGGGCCGTCCGATTCCGGGCCACCTCGAGGACCAGCTCCTCCACCGATCGTTCCGTGCCGGGACCGAACGAATAGGTCGTGTCGCACCATCGGCAACGGAGGTTGCAGCGAGCGGTGCGGATGAAGGTCGTGCGGACGCCCGTGAGCGGGCCCTCCCCCTGGACCGAATGGAACACCTCGATGATCCGCACGAACCCCCCGTTCCGCCGGCGCTCAAGAGCATTATCCCCGGCGACCGGGGGCCTTGCCCTCTAATACGACGCCGGATTGGGCCGACCCGCCATGCCGGGATCGGACGGGGATCGGTACTGGCAGGAACGCTGGCGGGCCGAGGGACTGGCGATGGCGCGTCGGGACCCCGGACGGGCCAAGTTCTTCGCGGTGGTGGCGTACCCGGGCCCGAGCGGGTTCCTCCACCTCGGCCATCTCCGGGGCCTGACCCTCGCCGACCAGCTCCATCGGTACCACCGGATGCGGGGGCGCGCCGTCTTCTTCCCCACCGGCACCCACGCCTCCGGCCTGCCGGCCGTGGCGTTCGCCCAGCGGGTCCGGGACAACGATCCCTCGATCCGGGCGCAGCTCGTCGAGAACGGGGTGCCGGAGGCGGAGTGGGCGGCGCTCGCCGACCCCGAGGGGGCCGCCCGGTTCCTGGGAGAGCAGTACCTCGGCGTCTTCCGCCGCCTGGGGTTCCTCATCGATGAGACGGCCTACCTGACGACCATCGACGAGGATTACCGGCGGTTCATCGGCTGGCAGTTCCGGACGCTCCACCGGCTCGGGGCGCTCCGCCAGGGTCCGTACTTCGCCTCCGTCTGCCCGGTCTGCGGACCGGTATCGGTGGATCCGTCCGAGACCGACCTCTCCCGCGGCGGTGGCGCGGAACTGGTGAAGTACACGACCGTGCCGTTCCCGATGGAGGACGGGCGGGTGCTGCTCGCCGCCACGTTGCGGCCGGAGACCGTCTACGGCGTCACCAACCTCTGGATCCCCGCCACCGAACCGCTCGTGGTCTGGCATCACGGCAGCGACCTCTACCTGGTCGGCCGGGCCGGCGCCGAGCGGCTGGTGGAGCAGCACGGGGGCCGGATCGGGCATTCCGTGGGCTCCGACGATCTCGTGGGCCGCACGGTGGGGGTCCCGTTCGCGTCGCACCGGGTCCCCATCCTCGCCAGCCCGCTCGTCGCCCCGGACCGTGGCTCGGGGGTGGTCATGTCGGTTCCCGGCCACGCCCCGGCGGATTTCCTCGCCCTGGCCGCGCTTCGCCCGGAAGACCGGTCCCGGGTGCCGGCGATCCCCGAGATCATTTTCATCCCGCCGGATGCCGTCCTCACGGATTCGGAGCGGGCGCTCCGGGCCGGAGGCGGGCCCCCGGCCGAGCGGGCCGCCCGCGCCACGGGGGCGCGGTCGCTCGCCGACCGGGAGGCGCTCGACGAAGCGACCGAACGGCTGTACCGTCTCGAGCTGCTCCGCGGACGGATGCTGGTCCCCGCCCTCGGACCGTTGACGGTCGCCGAGGCACGGCTCCGGATGACGGAGAGCTTCGAGGCGGCCGGCACCGGCTTCTCCCTCCAGGAATTCTCCGAGCCGGTGGTCTGCCGGAACGGCCACGCGGTGATCGTCCGGCGGGTGCCGGACCAATGGTTCCTCCGCTACTCCGATCCGGAGTGGAAGGCCGCCACGCACGAGCTCGTGGACCACCTCTCCGTGCAGCCCACCGAATATGCCCGGGAGCTCCCGGGCGTCATCGACTGGTTCGAGGACCGCCCCTGCACCCGCAAGGGCCGGTGGCTGGGGACCCCCTTCCCCCTCGACCCTTCGTGGACGATCGAGCCCATCGCCGATTCGACCTTCTACCCCGCATACTACATCCTGCGCCGGTTCGTCCGGGAGGGCCGGATCGCCGCCGCTGCCCTCTCCGACGCCCTGTTCGATTTCGTGGTTCGGGGCGAGGGCCCGGGCGAGCCCGGCCTCCCCCGGGAACTCCAGGAGGAGATGCGGGCGGAGTTCGCGTACTGGTATCCGCTCGACCTCAATATCGGTGGCAAGGAGCACAAGAGGGTCCACTTCCCGGTCTTCCTCTTCACCCATGCCCGCCTCCTGCCTCCCGAGCTTCGGCCCCGGGGGCTGTTCGTCCACTGGTGGCTCGTCGCCCCCTCGGGCGAGAAGATCTCGAAAAAGCACATCGGGACCAAGGGGGGCGCGGTGCCGGCGGTGCGGGACGCGCTCGAACGGTGGGGAGCGGACGCGCTCCGGTTGTTCTACGTCACCGCCGCCTCCCCCGGGCAGGACATCGAATGGGACCCGGAGCTCATCGACCGGGCCTCCGAACGACTCCACGATATCGAACGGATGGCGCGGGAAGCGCTGGCCGACGGCCCCGGCGGTTCGCCCGAACTCGACGGTTGGCTCTCCGATGCCTTCCACGATCTCCTGGAGCGGCTCGCGCAGTGCCTGGAAACCGCGGAGCTTCGGGAGGCGGCCGAGATCACCTACGCGACCCTGCCGGCACGGATCCGCCGCTACCTCGCCCGGGGCGGCGCCCCGGGCCCCGCGCTCCAGCGGGCCGCCGCGGCGTGGATCCGGGCGCTCAGTCCCCTCACGCCGCATCTCGCGGAAGCGCTGGGGCGCGGCCGGTTCTCCACCCTCGTCGCCTGCCAGCCGTTCCCCGAGGCCGCGGCGTTCGAGCCGAACCCGGTGGCCCGGGCCCGGGAGGAGTACCTGGAACGGGTCGAGGAGGATCTCCAGGGGGTCCTCCGTCCGGCCCGCGCGCGGGGGGAGGCGGCGGGGTCGGTGACCTTCTACGTGGCCAGCGCCTGGAAGCGGACCGCGGAGGAATGGATCCGGGGCTCCCCCCGCCGCGGATCGGAGCTCCTCCGGGAGCTCATGGAGCGGGCCGGGGCGCACCCCGAGCTGTCCCGCGTCCGGGGCGAGCTCGCGGCCTACGTCGCGAAGGTCGGCCCCCGGATCCTCTCCGAGCCGGCGCCGTCGGGACCGCTCCTCGAGGAGGAGGCGGTGCTCCGGGCGGCCGTCGGCTATCTCGCCCGCCGGTTCGGGTTCGAGGAGGTCCGGGTCCATTCGGAGGATTCCGGGGAGGCCGCGGACCCGATGGATCGACGGCATCGGGCCCGACCGGGCCGACCGGCCTTCTACCTCGTCGCCCCGTTGGGAGCCGCCCACCGGGGCGACCCGCGGCCCGGAGCCTCTCCCCACGCGCCGTGAGAGGCCCGTACCCTCCGCGGGGGGCGACGCGGGGCCCCTCCCGCGCGGGCCCCCGTCCGCCACGCCGTTGGGGGTGGGACCGACCGGATCAGCGGCGTCCGGGTCGCCGGCGGGGCGGGAAGTTCCGGAACATGCGCGACCGGGCGGGGTGCGCGCTCACGGTCCGGTACTTCGCCGAGGAGCGGCGGTCGTACGGGTTCTCCACCTCGCCGCTGACCTCGAAATAGATGAGCTGCCCGATGGGCATGCCCGCGTAGATGCGGACCGGGAGCTTCACCGACATCTCGAGGGTCCAGTAGTTGCAGAAGCCCACATCGCCCTTGCCGGCCGTGGAATGGATGTCGATGCCCAGCCGTCCGACGCTCGACTTCCCCTCCAGGAAGGGCACGAAGGCATGCGTCTCCGTGTATTCGGCGGTGACTCCGAGGTAGAGTTGTCCCGGCAGGAGCAGGAACCCCCCGGGAGGGATCCGGAACTCATCGACCGGATTGTCCCGCCGCGCGTCGAGGGCGCCCTCGGAGTAGGTCGCGAGGTACGGTCCGAGATGGACATCGTACGAGTTCGATCCGAGGCACTCCTTCCGGAACGGCCGGATGACGATCCGGCCGCGTTCGATCTCCTCTCGGATGCGCCGGTCGCTCAGGATCATCGGAAGCCGGTCGGGGGAGCCGGGAGCCCTCTTTAGCTCCCCCCCCCGGGCGCCGGGCTCCCGACCGGGGGGTGGGTGGGCGCGGACGGCCCCGACCGGCCGGAGAGGCCAAATCCCCCCGGAGGGTCCGGCGCCCCATGACGCCGCGAGATCCCCTGGGAGTGACCGACCGGCTCGTCGTCGGCACGGAGAGCTACACCATCTACCGCCCCGACCGGATTCCCGGGGTCGACCCGGCGGCGCTCGCCGCCCGCCCGGCCACGACCCGGATCCTGCTCGAGAATCTCCTCCGCCACTACCCCCGGGGGATGGTGGAGCTGGACACGGTGCGGGCGGTGGCGGAAGGCCGGCTCGCCCCGGGCGAGGGCGAGCTGCCGTTCTACCCCTATCGCGTCCTCCTGCAGGATTTCACGGGGGTTCCCGTCCTCGTCGATCTCACGACGCTCCGGTCGGCCGGCCTCGCGGACGGCCTCCCCCCCGAACGGATCCATCCGGCCGTTCCGGTCGATCTCGTGGTGGACCATTCGGTGCAGGTCGACAGCTTCGGCCGGTCGGACTCCCTCCGGATCAATCTCGACCGGGAGTACGCCCGGAACTCGGAGCGGTATGGTCTTCTCCGGTGGGCCCGCTCGGCCTTCGACCACCTCCGGGTGATCCCGCCGGGGAACGGGATCGTCCATCAGGTGAACCTCGAGTATCTCGCCTCCGTGGTGGCCGTGGGAGGGCCCGAGGGGGACCGCGAGGCGTTCCCGGACACGCTCATCGGCACCGATTCCCACACCCCGATGATCAACGGCCTCGGGGTCCTCGGATGGGGGGTCGGCGGGATCGAGGCGGAAGCGGTCCTGCTGGGGGAGCCGTACTTCCTGGGAGTCCCCCGGGTCGTGGGGGTCCTCCTCCGCGGCGCCCTTCCCGAGGGGGCCACCGCGACCGACCTCGTCCTGACCGTGACCCGGATCCTCCGGGAAAAGGGGGTCGTCGACCGCTTCGTCGAGTTCTACGGGCCGGGCGTCCGGCACCTGTCCGTCCCGGACCGCGCCACGATCGCCAACATGTGCCCGGAGTACGGGGCGACCGCCGCCCTCTTCCCCATCGACGAGGCCACGCTCGCCTACCTCGCCGCCACCGGGCGCTCCCCCCGAGATGTGGCCCGGGTCGGGGCCTACGCCCGGGCGCTCGGCCTCTGGGCCCGGGAGGAGGATCCGAAGGTCCGCTACGACGACCACGTGGAGATCGACCTCGCCGAGGTGGTGCCCACGATCTCCGGTCCGGGGAACCCGGAGGAGTCGGTCCCCCTGGACCGGGCGCCGGAGGCGTTCGGACGGGCGCTCGCCGCCTACCGGAAGGACCGGCCGACCGTCGGCGCGGTCCCCGCCGACGGCGCCGTCTCCGACGGCTCCATCGTCATCGCCGCCATCACCAGTTGCACCAACACGTCGAACCCTTCGGTGATGATCGGGGCCGGCCTCATCGCCGAGCGGGCCCGCGCCCTGGGCCTCCGGGTGCCGTCGTACGTGAAGACCTCCCTCGCGCCCGGTTCGAAGGTGGTCACCGCCTACCTCGAACGCGCCGGCCTCCTCCGGCCGCTGGAGGAGCTCGGGTTCTCCGTCGTCGGGTATGGATGCACCACCTGCATCGGCAACAGCGGACCGCTGATCCCCGAAGTGGCCCGGGCCGTGACCCACCAGGACGCCTACGTGGCCGCCGTCCTCAGCGGGAACCGGAACTACGAGGCCCGCATCCACAACCAGGTCCGGGCCAACTATCTCATGAGCCCGATGCTGGTCGTCGCCCATGCCCTCGCCGGGCGGATGGACCGGAACCTCGCGCGGGAACCTCTCGGGAACGCCGCCGACGGGCACCCCGTCTACCTCCGGGACCTGTGGCCGACCTCCGAGGAGATCCGACGCCGGGTCGAGGCGACGCTGGATCCGGGGATGTACCGCGAGAAGTACCGGGAGATCACCGTGGGCGATGCCCACTGGGAGCGGCTGACCGTCCCGGAGGGGCGGACGTACCCGTGGGACCCCCGTTCGACGTACCTGAGGGAGGCGCCGTACCTGGACCGCGCCCGGCCGCTCCTCCCCGACCACGGGACCCTCCTCACCGGCGCGCGGGCGCTCCTGGCCCTCGGCGACCGGGTCTCCACCGACCACATCTCGCCGGCCGGGGAGATCCCGCCGTCGAGCCCGGCCGGCGCCTACCTGACGGCGCACGGCGTCCCCGTGGAGGAGTTCAATACCTACGGCTCCCGCCGCGGCAACCACGAGGTGATGGTCCGGGGCACCTTCGCCAACGTGCGCCTGAAGAACCGGCTCTGCGCGCCCCGCGAGGGGGGATACACCGCCCACCAACCGGACGGTGAGATCCTGACCGTCTTCGAGGCCGCGGAGCGGTACCGCGCGGAATCGGTTCCCCTGATGATCCTGGCCGGTGCCAACTACGGCCAGGGTTCCTCCCGGGACTGGGCCGCCAAAGGCCCGCTCCTCCTCGGGGTACGGGCGGTCCTCGCCCGCAGCTACGAACGGATCCACCGGAGCAACCTCATCGATATGGGGATCCTCCCGCTCGCGTACCTCGACGGCGAAAGGGCCGACACCCACTCGCTCACCGGCCGGGAACGGTTCTCCCTGGCCACCGAGGATGGCGGCCCGCTCCGACCCCACGGCCGCTTGCGGATCCGGGCCGAACGGGCGGAGGGACCGACGGTGGAGTTCCCGGTGGAGGCCCGCCTCTATTCGAAGGTCGAGGTCGACTACCTCCGTGCCGGCGGCATCCTGCCGCACGTGTACGCGAAGATGCGCCGCGGCGGGTGACGGCGGGGGCCGCCCGGCTCACGGGAGCGCGGGGTCGCTCTCGAGCGTCAGGGCGGCGTACCCGACGACCGTGTCCATCGGGGTCGCCTCGCCCGAATGGCCCCACGCCAGGAGCCGGCCCGTGAGCGCCTCCGATTCGAGCGCGGCGAGGAGGACGACGGTGGGGGCCACGCCGCACATGGAGATCCCCCGCCGGGTCACCGCACGGTAGAGTCCCCGGGCGTTCCGGTTCCGGATCTCCTCGATGACGAGGGCGTCCTCCGCCCGGACCTCCGCGACCGGCCGGTAGTGGGTCAGGTCCGTTGAGGCGATCAGGAGGAGGTCGCGGCCCGCCACCGCCTCCCGCACCACCTCGGCGACCCGGAGGAGTTCGTCGAGCCGGTCGAACGAGATCGAGAGGGCGACGATCCGGGGATGCGGCAGCACGTACTGGAGGAAGGGGAGCTGCACCTCCAGGGAATGCTCGTGGGCATGCGCGGATTCGTCCACCCGAAGGGGTGGGCGGTCGAGTCGGGCGCGGAGCTCCGCGTCCGACGGCACCGGCCCCAGCGGGGTGGCCCAGGGGACGGCGCTCAGCGCCGCGGGGGCGCCGACGCCGCGATGGTTCACCCCCAGCAACAGGACCGACTCCGGCGGCCGCTCCGACGCCAGGGCCCGGTAGGCGTGGGCCGCGATCGCCCCGGAGTACACGAGCCCCGCGTGGGGCACCACGGCCGCCCGGATGGCCCGTACCTCCCGGCGGTGGCGCTCGGGAAGCGCCCCGGGCCCGCGCGGATCGAGGAAGCAGCGTTCGAGCAGCGTCGAGAGGGCGCGCGCCTCCTTGGGGTAGAAGGAGCCCGCCACCGCGGTCGGTCGGGGTGCCTCGCCGGTCATGGCGGGATCAGGACCCGGAGGAGGTCGTGCGCTTCCGCCTCCGAGAGCCGCTCCCGGCCGTGGGCGAGGAACGGGTTGTTCTCCCCGTAGCGGGGGATCACGTGGAAGTGGAGGTGGAAGATGATCTGGCCCGCGAGCTCCCCCTGGTTGAGGGCGACGTTGTAGTGCGGGGAAAGCCGCTCGACCCGGCGGCACGCCTCGGAGAGCGCGCCGAGACAGGCCGCGTGCTCCTCCCGCGGGAGGTCGACGAGGCGATCGACATGCCGCTTCGGGACCACCAGCAGATGGCCCCGCGTGAAGGGAAACAGGTCGAGGAACGCCACCGACCGTTCGTCCTCGAACACGATCCACGCCGGGGCCTCCCGACGGGCGATCCGGCAGAAGATGCACGCTTCGGACGCCGCCTCCAACCTCCCGGTGGACCTCCGGAACCGGCAGGCGGGACCCTTCCTTAACGACTGCGCACCCCGACGACGAGGACCCGGTGCCGCCGACGGCCCGCCGGCCGCGGCCGCCCACGCCGCCCTCGGGCCCGGGGGATCCGCCGGGGGTGCGGGCGCCACGGGGAAGCGGGACGGCGGACCTCCCTCCCGACGCGCGGCGGCGCGGCGGGCGCCCCCGGTCGGGGGCCCCGGCCCTCCGGGCGCCGGAAGGGCTCC
>JAJZDH010000044.1 GCA_021828665.1 Thermoplasmata archaeon | reverse complement strand
AGGTCGTGGGACCGGGCCGGCGCTCAGTTCTCAGAAAGTTTCAGTCGCTCGGCATCCCATCCGACGAGGCGGTGGCGACGCCGGTACCGCAGTAGGGGGTTTCCCAGGGAGCGCCGCACGGATTCGATGGCTCGCTGGAGCGCCACGGTCGTGGATTCAGGAGCTCCCGGAAGGGCCGCCCGGTGGGCCAACCGCGTCAGGTGGCGGTCCAGCGGCTCGCGGACCCATCGATCGCTCAGCAGGTGATCGAAATCCGGAGGGAATCGGCGAACCGCACTCTGTTCGCCCACCGAGGGATTCTGCCGGTTCGGTCGCGCGACGCCCGCTTCCCGGACGACCTGGCGGAACAATTGACGAGGATCGAAGGTGCCGGCCGCTTCGGAAGGAAGCGAAAAGTCGGAACGCTCCGAGAGGAGGGAAAGGACCGACTTGCGGCTCACACGACCGGCACGACGGAGCACGACCACCGGGTCGGGGAGCACATGGAGCACGTGGACGAGGAGAGCGGCATCAAAGGAATCGGAGACGAACGGCAAGGATTGGCCACTGCCCCGGACCAACCGGACCATCCCCTTGGATCGGGCGCGTCGGAGCATGTTTCGTGCCGGGTCGATCCCGGTCACTTCGAATCCGGCCTCCGCAAGGGGCAGCGCGACCCGGCCGGTGCCCACCCCGATCTCGAGGAGGCTCCGGCACTCTTCCCTCCGGAGGTGGTCCACGAGCCCCCCCAGGGTTTCCGGGTCGATCGGTTCGCGGGTCGCATCGTAGACTTCGGCAATGCGCTCGAACCGCGCAATCCCGTTCTCGGGAATCACCCCGGCCTCCCCACGCCCGGCGGAGGGGATCCGGGACTTTAAGCAAGGCGCCGGGCGTTTCCGAATCGCATGGGGTTCGGACCGAATTCCCGCGTTGGGCCGCCGGAGCCGGAAGCGACATCGGTTTAGGCGGACCGCGCCGTGCGACGAGGGTGACGACCGGAGAATCGAACGCGGTGGATCGCCGCAAAGCTGGCCAGTTCGCCCGGGAGATGATTCGCCGTTACGGGGAGGCGCTCGTGACCGTCCTCGTCGATCTCGGGGATCGGACCGGATTGTTCGCCACCCTGGCGGAGGGCCCCGGCACCTCCCGCGAGATCGCAGGACGGGCCGGGCTGGCCGAGAGGCCCGTGCGCGAATGGCTGAGCGCCCTCGCGAGTGCCGGCATCGTGGAGTACGACCCGGAGTCCGGGGAGTTCACGCTGCCCCCGGAGCGGGCCGTGTGCCTGACCGGGTCCTCGCCGTTCAACGTGGTTCCCGCGAGCCGCTGGGTCTCCCTCGGGTCGAAGCATCTCGAGGAGCTGGCCCGATCCTTCCAGACCGGACGGGGGGTCCCCGGCGATCGCTTCCTTCCCGAATCGATCCGCGTCATCGACGATCTTTCCCGCCGGCGGTACGACGCGGCGTTGGTGGAACGCTACCTTCCGTTGGTCCCCGGGCTTGTCGAGCAACTCTCCGCGGGCGCCCGGGTGGTGGATTTCGGGTGCGGCTCCGGGCATGCCACGAACCTTCTGGCCGCCGCCTTTCCCCGATCCACCGTTTGGGGGATCGACCTCTCTCCCGAAGCCATCGCCGCCGGGGGCGCCGAGGCCCGCCGGCTGGGGCTCTCGAATGTTCAGTTCCGGGTGGCCGATGCCGCCGCGGGAGGGATGGACGCGGAGTTGGACCTGGTCCTGGCCCTGGATACCCTCCACGATCAGGCTCGGCCCGAGGAGTTCCTCGCGAGCGCATTCCGGTGCCTGCGTCCCGGAGGTGTCCTCTTCGCGGTGGAGCCTCGAGCGTCGAGCCGGTTGGGGGAGAATATCGGCCGGCTGGAGAGTCCATACCTGTACGGCCTCAGCGTGCTGTACTGCCTTCCGGTCAGCCTCGCCGAGTCCGGTGCCGGTCTCGGCACCTGTTGGGGGTCCGAAGCGACCCGGGAGATGCTCGGTCGGGTCGGGTTCGATCCGGTCGAGGAACGGGAGGCTCCCGGGAACTCCATGGGGAGCGTCTGGATTGCCCATCGACCATCGAGGGATGCTGCCGATGCCGGTTCTCCGACGCGGCGCGAGGCTCCCCCGGACTCCGGGAGTGGCGAGCGGTCGGGGCTCCGGTAGGATGGCGCCGGGATGGATCGGGGCCTGCCCGACCGGCCTCCCCACCGGCAGGCCGATGCCCGGAGGTGGCCCCCCAGGCGAGACACCCGGGGGGTTCCACCGCCGCCCCGGGAATCCCCCGAGCGTCGGAGAGCCTTCGGAATCGGACACCGGCCCGGTGAGAACGCCACCCCGGCCCGCGAGCTAAAGGAGTGGGTCCACCGCCCCGAGCTCGGTTTCCATCGTCTCCCCGGCGTCCCGGGGGTTTCGGCAGGCTCCACGGGCCACCGGACAGGTAATAGCCTCCCTCGGCCCCCCCCACCCCGATGCCCGAAGACCCCCCGAGCCGCTCCCGGACCGAGGAGGGGGTGGCCCCAAGGCCCGATACGCGGGGGTCGGAAGTTTCGGTCCATTCCGCGCAATTCTACTGCGAAATCTGTGGGGAGGAGACTCCTCACCGGATCCTCCATCTGACTCCGGGATCCCGCCCGGCACGGATGGAAGGGGTGGCGCGGTGCCAGAAGTGCCGGACCACACTACCGTTTCTGGTCCGTTCGCCTCGGGAGGTGCCGGTCCGCATCATCGTATCGGAGGGGCGGGAATCCCGGACCGACACGAGCGCGTTTCCCGTCGGAACCGTGCTGTCGGAGGGAATGCCGCTCCCGGGCAGTGACGCGGGCAGGTGGATCCGCCGCATCGACCTCAAGAATGGCCGGAGGGCCCATTCTGCGGTGGTGGATCAGATTGGAACGATCTGGATCCAGTGGATGCGGGGGGGAACGGTCCCTCTCTCCATTGTCGAGGGACGCCGGACGACCTCCCGGAGGTGGTCTGTCGATCCCGAAACCAATCTTGCGGTGGGCGATGCTCTCCAGACGGACGGGGAGAGCGTGTTCGTGGTGGCCCTCCGCGCGCGCCATCGCACGTGGGTCCTCCGAGGGGATACCTTCCGCGCGGGCGAGATCGAACGCATCTATGCTCGCCGGAAGCGGATCCCCCCCGCGGGGAGCAGCGCCTGGAGCGAGCTTCGGGGGAGGCCGAGCTCCCCGGCGACGGCCACTTCGATCTCCGGCCGCTCCCGCTCCTCGCCCGGGGTCAGGAGCCCCCGCAGGACCCCTCGGGAACGGAGCGAATCCGGGGGCGCCACGGACCAGAGCGTTTCCGATTCGTAGCGGACCTCCCCGATCCCGAGTTCCACGGGCAAATCGCGGAAAAAGTGCTTCGTACCCTGGATCATCCAGCCCCCCTTGGGGACGAACTCCCCGGCCCGAGCCCCCTTGGAAACCTGGTCCGGGAGGACCCAGTAGGCATCTCCCGACGCGCGTCCGGCCCGCCAGGCCTTGGAAAACGCAAGGCCGAACTGCGCGGCTTCCCGGAGGGTGATCTCGGTCACCGCCGGTGCCCCGGGAGCCCCGTGCTTGACGACGATGCTGGGGGCTCCGTGGAGATCGGCATGGAGATACCAGTCTCCCGCGCCTAGGTATCGCTTCACGATGCGATCGTTGGAGGAGGCGTCCCGGCCCCCCACCACGATCGCCTGCTCGGACGACAGGAACCAACGATGCGGCTCGAACCAGAAATGCCGGGAGCGGACCGGGGCCGGACCCCGCCCGGGCCGCATCCGAGCGGCCGTGACGGTGCTCCGCGCCTCGGCGGTCTGGGCCAACGCCTCCCGGGCCCCGTGGAGTTTGCTCTGGACCTCCTTCATCGCATCGAACCGCGCCTGGGCCGACTCACGGACGGACCGTCCCCCCTCGAGGTGCACGGTCCGCTCCCCCAGCCGCACGGTCACCCCTTCCTCGGTGACGGTTCCGGAGGCGAGGAGTCCGGAGAGGGCGCCCTCCGCCTCGGCGTAGTGCGCCAGGATGGCTTCGGCCTCGGAACGCAGCCGCCCGATCTCCGCCTCGAACTTCGCGACCGCTTCCGTTTGCTGAATGATTTGGCGGTCGATCTCGGCGTTCCGCGCTTCCGACGGATCGGGGAGGGTGGCCGCGGGTCGATGTTCCCGGAAGTAGCGGTCGGCCGCCTCGGAGAAGGTGGAGAACTCCTCTTCCCGGATCTCCGGCCCCCCGGCAAACCGGTGGGCTCGGAATGGTTCCACATCGATCGTCACCCCGTCCCGAAGATAGAGAAACCCCCGGGGACGATCCCCGACCTCCTCGAGAAGTCCCTGCATCGCGGGGAGGAGTCGTTCGGCGGCCGGGACCGCATCGTCCGCGGCCGGGACGGTGCCGTCGAGACCGGTCCGGGCGAGGAGCTCCTCGGCCAGGGGGCCGCCCAGCGACAATCGGGCCGCCAGCGTGGTGGCCCGGTCGGTCCGGCTCGCGAGAAGCGCGGAGGCGATCTCCGCCGCGCCGCAGGCGAACGGATCGGGCCGGGTCGGGGGGCGCTGGTACTCGGCGCCGATCCGGACCGTTCGATGGGCCCACGAGCGGGCGTGGGCGACGGCGACGATCCGCGTTCCCTGGGCGACCACGAGGTTGCCGGTTCCGAAGAGTTCCACCGCGAGACGGGTCGGTTCCTCGGCGTTTCCCCGGAGCACCTCGAACTCGAGGTACCGCTCGCCGGCCGGATCGGCCACCGCCGACAGGATCCCCCCGCTGAGCAGTCGTCGGAGCTCCCGGGCCATCGGACCCAGGTTCTCCGGGCGGTCCTCCGCGCTCGGGCCGACGGCCGCGAAGCAGCCCGGGATCAGCTTGAGGTCGTGTCGGCCGGAGCCGGGGGACTTGAGGGTGAGCACCCACCCGGTACCGGATCCATCGTCGAACGCCTTGTCGATCCGGGGTCTCCCGAGAGCCCGAATTTCACGGACCACGGCCAGCGTGTCGAGGGCCGTGAACCGGTCCTTGGAGGTTGGAACCGCTCCCATCGGCGCGACACCCGGAGCACCGGGAACCCCCAACCGCTTTAGAATGTCGGGGGGATGGGTCGGTGTGACCGGGCCCCGAATCTCCGCCGCTGCCACCGGTTGGCGGGACCGTGCCCGGGACTTCGCCGCCCGCGAGATCGTGCCCCGGGTCGAGGAGATGGAACGGTCCGATCGCTTCCCGCCCGGCCTTCTCCGTCGCCTCGCCGACGAGGGATTCCTGGGTCTTTCGATCCCAATCCCCTACGGCGGCGCGGCCGCCTCGGCCGAGGATACAGTGGCCGTCCTCTCGGAGTTTGGTCGGGTGAGTGCCGCCGTGGCCACTTTGCTGTCGGTCCACCTGTCGGTGGCCAGCATGCCCATCGTGACCTGGGGGACCGAGGCCCAGAAGTCCCGTTTTCTTCCATCGTTGGCCCGAGGCTCCTCCCTCGGAGGCTTCGCTCTCACCGAGGCGGGTGCCGGTTCGGATGCGGCGGCCATCTCCTGCCGGTATCGTCGGAGCGCGACCGGGTTCCGCCTGGACGGGACCAAGATGTTCATCACGAACGGGGACCTGGCCGACCTCCTCGTCACGTTCGCCACCGTCGATCCGGGCCGGGGCGTCCATGGGATCAGCGCGTTCCTGCTCGAGAAGGGGGCCCGCGGTTTCTCCGTGGCGCAGCGTCTCGAGAAACTCGGCCTCCGCGGCAGCGAGACGACCGAACTGGTCTACGACGGTGTGGACCTCCCGGTCGACGCCCTGCTCGGGTCGGAGGGGCAGGGGCTGACGATCGCGCTCAAGGCCCTTACCGACGGCCGGGTGGGGATCGCGGCCGTGGCGCTCGGGGCGGCCCAGGCCGCGTTGGAGGAGTTGCTCCGGATCGGCCGACTGCATCCCGGCGAGGGCTCCCGCATCGCCGCCGCCCGGGGATTCACGGAGGTGACCGCCGCGGAAGCGCTGGTCCTACGGGCCGCGGGTCTCAAGGACTCTGGCGCCCCGTTCGTCCGGGAAGCCTCGGCGGCCAAGCTGTTCGCGTCCCAGGCCGCGGTCCGGACCGCCGAAGCCGCGGTGGACCTGGCCGGACCCGAGGCCGGGAACCTCGCCCATCCGGCGTCCCGCCTGCTCCGGGACGCGCGGGTGTTTTCCATCGTCGAGGGGACGAGCGAGATCCAGGAACTGGTGCTGGGCCGCTCCCTCCTCGGAAGGTAGCGGCGCGGGGGCCCGCGTGCCGGCCGCCCCCGGATCGGTCCGTTCCGGACGAGCCTAAGTAGGGGAGAGGCCCACCCCCTCCCCGATGGTACCACGACCCGGTCTGGAGGACCTTCCCCCGTCGGATTCCCTGGCCGTAGCCGGGATTCCTCCCGATATCGCGGCGATCCTCCGCGAGGACGGGGTGGAGCGGCTGTACCCGCCCCAAGCCGCCGCCATTCCCCCGATCCTCCGGGGCAGGAGTGTGTTCCTCGCGTGTCCGACCGCGAGTGGCAAGTCGCTGGTGGCCTATCTCGCGCTCTTGCGCGCCGCCCGCGCGGGGCAAACCGGTCTCTACCTGGTCCCGCTCCGGGCGCTGGGGCAGGAGAAGGCCGACGAACTCTCCCGATTCGCCGCGCTGGGCCTCCGGGTGGGTCTGTCCATCGGGGACTTCGATCTCCCGAACGACAAGCTCGACCGGCTCGACATCCTCGTCGCCACGAGCGAGAAGGCCGACGGCCTCCTGCGCCGGGGAAGCCCGTGGCTGGACCGCCTCGGCGCGGTCGTCGCCGATGAGGTCCACCTGATCCGGGATCCGGACCGGGGACCGACGCTCGAGGTGACGCTCACCCGGCTGCGCCGGAGGCGGCCGGGTCTCCAGGTCGTCGCGCTCTCGGCGACGGTGGGGAACGCCCACGAGCTCGCCGATTGGCTCGACGCCGAGTGCATCCAGAGCGAGTTCCGGCCGGTGCCGCTCCGGTGGGGAGTGTACCACGAGGGCCGAATCCTGTTCACCGACTTGACCCGTCGATCGCTGGAGCCGCCCGGGGAGCCGCTCCCCCGGCTGACCCGCACGGTCATCGAGGAGGGAGGCCAGGCGCTCGTGTTCGTGAACACCCGCAAGGCGAGCGAACAGGTGGCCCAGGCCCTGGCCCCGACGGTGCGGGCGCTCCTCTCCCCCGACGAACTTCGGGCCGCGGCCCGGACGGCCCGGGAGATCGTCGCGACCTCCGAGGAGGAGACCGAGGGCGCCCGGCGCCTGGCCGAACTGTTGCCGATGGGCATCGCCTTCCACAACGCCTCCCTCACCAATCCGGAGCGTCGGACGGTGGAGGCCGCGTTCCGGGAACGTCGCCTCAAAGCGCTCGTTGCCACGCCGACGCTGGCGGCGGGAATCAACCTGCCGGCCCGGCGGGTCATCGTCCGGGACACCACGCGCTACGAGGACCGGCTGGGCATGCAGGCGCCGATTCCCGTGCTCGAGATCCAGCAGATGTGCGGCCGCGCCGGTCGGCCGCGATACGACACGGTCGGCGAGGCGGTCTTGATCGCCCGGACCCCGGAAGAAGAGGAACGGTACCTCGACGGATACCTGTCCGCCCGCTCCGAGACCGTGGTGAGCCGTCTCGCGGGCGAGCCGGCGCTACGCATGCATCTCCTCGCCCTGGTCGCGAGCGGGGAGGTGGGCGACGAAACCGAGCTCGAGCAATTCTTTGCGGGCACCTTCTACGGCCATACGCTCGCCTACTCGGAGCTGCGCTTCACCCTGGAACGGGTGCGCCGGTTCCTCGAGGAGCATCGTCTCCTGCTGCCCGGTCCGAAGCTTTCCGCCACCCCGTTCGGGGTCATGACGAGCGAGCTCTACCTCGATCCGATCTCCGCCGTGCTCCTCCGTCGGGCCCTGGAGCGGGCCCCCCTCGGCGTGCGGCCGTTCGCCCTCCTCGCCGCGGTCGCCGCGACGCCGGACCTTCCGCCGATGTTCCTGCGCCGGGGCGAGGAGAGAACCTTCCTCTCCCGATTCGCCGAGGAGGAGTCCGAACTCCTTCTCAAGCCGGAGGAGGATGGGCTCACCGCGGATCTCGAAACCTTCCTCGCGACGCTGAAGACCGCCGCCCTCCTGGAGCGCTGGATCGAGGAGGTGCCGATCGTCGAGATCACCCAGGAGTTCGGGGTGGGGGCGGGGGACCTGCGGGCCAAGGTCGAAGATGCCTCGTGGCTCCTGTTCGGGCTCTCCCGGCTCGCCGTCCGGTTCCGGCGCGAGCTCGGCCGGCCCATCGATGCCCTCGAGCTCCGCGTCCAGTACGGGGCGGCGGAGGACCTTCTGGACCTGGTCCGACTCCCGGGCATCGGTCGCGTACGCGGCCGCCGGCTCGTCGAGGCCGGATTCCCGGACCGGGAGGCGTTGCGGGAGGCCCCTCTCGATCGTGTGGCGCGGGCGCTGGGGTCGCCGGCCCTGGCGAAGCAGATCCTGGCCGAGCTCAACCCCGGTCGGTCTACCGGCACTCGCCGTTCCGGGGATCCCCCGCCGGAGAGCTCCGGCGAATCGCCCCCTCCCCCGGGACCCGGCCGGGGGCGCCGGAGCCACCCCACCCTGGAGGAGTTCCGCGGTCCGCCGTGAGCCGGGCCATCCGATCCGGACCGGCGAGCAGGCGGATGGTCGACCGGGAGCCCCCGGGACCTCCGGCTCGGACCTCCCGGGAGATCAGCCCCATTTGTTCCAGGCGGAGGATCCGGCGCCAGAATGTCGTGGCCGGAAGGGGGCGTTCCCCCCGCGTACGTGCCAGCCGACCCTCGTACGACCTCACCTCGGAGACCCGGGCCGGACCCGAGGTGCAGGCGCGCGCGACGGCCTCGACCAGGAGGGGTTCCAGCGAGCGGAACGATCCCGTCCGACCCCCCGCGGGAGGAGGCGAGGTCGGCTCCGGTCCCCGAAGGAGCTCCCGCAGGAGCTCCATGCCCCGAACGGCGCCGTGTCCTTCCAACTCCACCCGTTCCACGATCTGGCGCACCACCCCGTCCGGGAACGGGCCGGCGAGCGCCCTCTCCGCCCGATCCCTCAGAATCCTCCCGAGGAGCTCCCGGTCGAGGGCCGCCAGGCGAAGCCTCCGCAGACCCGTTCTCGCGCGGGTCTCCATCTGGGCCGCGGTGGCGGGGGAGGCGCCCACGACGATGGTCCGCAGGGGAAACCCCAGCTCCTCTCCCTCCGGCAGGAATCGCTCCGGACGGTCCAAAGCGCCGAGGAGGCGGGTGAGATCCGGGCTCCCGGGGCCGGCATCGTCGAGAACCACCGTGATCGCCCTTCGTTCGCGGTTGGCCCGCCGGAGGACCCCGGCCATGATCTCCGCCACGGAAAACCCCCTCTCCCGGAATCCCTCGTCGTACTCCCGGAGCAGCCCGGCCGCGACTCCCGAGGCGCCCACGCAGCCGCGCACGCGGACCGCCAGCACCCGTCCCCGTTCCGCCGTACCCCCCCGGTCCCGTCCGGCCCGTTCCCGGGCGGCCCATCGCGCGAGAGTCGAGCTGCCGCACCCCGGCGGTCCCTCGATCAGGATCGGGCCGCCACCGCGGAACGTGGAATCTTCCTCGAGCCAGCGACGGAGGAGCGCCTGCTCCTCGACGCGACCGATGGGCTCGAACGGGATCCATGCCGGCGACAGTACCTCGGGGTGGCAGAGTGGCTGCATCACGTGGTGTAATACTTACAACTATAAGAAATCTCATAAAGTCGTCTTTCACATTTCACCGGAATGTTCCCCCACATCCCCCCCACGGGTCCGAGATGGTCCCGGGCGTGCCGGCAGCGGGACCGCGCGGAGACGGCGTCAGGCCCGCCCGGTTCGCCGCCACGGGGGGCCCTTGGCGTCGGGCGGAAGGGACGCGAACGAGCCCACTCCCGCCCCGCTCGACAGGGTGCCCATGCCCGTCGATCGGCTGCCGCCGGAACTCCAACCCGGAGATCCGAGGGACCCCGCGTGGGGGTGCGCGCCCGCGAGGGGTGGCCGCAGCAAGCCCTCCGCTGGCTCGACCGCGGCTCGGCCCCCCGTCTTCCGCTCAAGGGCCGCCCTCCTCCACCGGCTTCCTTGCGGGGGGTGGCACGAGCCGGTGCCTCCTCGCCTCGGGAAGACCATGGGCCGGGGGGGTCCGGCGAGCCCCGAGGGAACGGAGAAGGGTGGGTCGTCCAGGGGAGGCCGCGGCCTCCCCGTGGGACGGGCGGGAATCGGAGACACCGCCGCGCTCGTATCCTCCACGGATTCGCCCCACGCAACCCTTATGGACCCGCGAGCGTCGGAATCCATGCTGAGGGCGTTCCATGGGCTACCGTGTTACCTTGATTCCCGGAGACGGCATCGGCCCGGAAGTCACGGAGGCGGCCCGTCGCGTCGGCGAGGCGACCGGGGTCTCCCTGGAATGGGACGTGGTGGACGCCGGGGAACGGGCCATCGCTCGCGATCGTACTCCTCTTCCGCCCTCGGTGCTCGACTCGATCCGACGGAACCGCGTGGCGCTCAAAGGACCCATCACCACCCCCATCGGGGGTGGGTTCCGGTCGGTCAACGTGACGCTCCGGCAAGAGCTCGATCTGTTCGCCTCGGTCCGTCCGGCCCGGGCCATCGCCGGCGAAGGGACGCGATACCCCGAAACCGACCTCATCGTGGTCCGGGAGGCGACGGAAGGGCTCTACTCCGGTGTGGAGCATTGGGTCGACCGGGCCCATACGGCTGCGGAGACGGTCAACGTCATCACCCGATTCGCGTCCGACCGGATCGTCCGGTTTGCCTTCGAGTTGGCCCGCCGGCAAAAGCGTTCGCACGTGACCGCGGTGCACAAGGCGAATATCATGAAGACCACCGGCGCCCTTTTCCAGGGCGTCTTCCGAGAGATTTCCGCGCTCTACCCCGATATCCGATCCGACGAACGCTTGATCGACAACATGTGCATGCAACTCGTCAAGAAGCCCGACGAATACGATGTCATTGTCACGACCAATCTCATGGGCGACATCCTCTCCGACCTTTGCGCCGGACTGGCGGGGGGGCTCGGGGTGGCGCCCGGAGCCCTGTTCGGGGAGCAACTGGCCGTCTTCGAACCGGTGCATGGTTCCGCACCCAAGTACGCGGGACAGGATCGGGCCGACCCGGTCGCGGAGATCCTGAGCCTCGAACTCCTGCTCCGCCACTTGGGAGAGGCCGAAGCGGCGGAGCGGGTGTACCGGGCCGTCTGGGAAACCATCGCCGAGAAGAAGGTGGTGACCTACGACCTTGCGCTTCCGGGGTACACCGACCGGCCGGTCCCACCGTCCCGCTGCTCGGAGATGGCCGCCGAGATCTCCCGGAAGGTTCCGCTCATCGATCTCGAAAAGCCACGACCGCGCTGGCGACCGGCGTCCTGATCCTTCGGAACGGGGAATTCCCGTCCTCGGTTCCGGAGGTGGCCGTTCTCCCATACCTAGACAACCGTGGCAAGCACGGTTGATGCTGGGTTCCTGAATCCTCGGAAGGCATCTGTCCTAGCGGACATGAACCTCCTTC
>JAJZDH010000043.1 GCA_021828665.1 Thermoplasmata archaeon | reverse complement strand
ACGACGCGAAGCTTGCCCGCCCTATCCATCCGTTGGATGGTCGTGACCGTGAGGCCGAGCCTTCGTGCCGCCTCTCCCGGGCGAAGCAAAATGTCCATCGATAGGACATGGAGTGTGGCCTATGTATAGGTTGCGCCATTAGCTGCTAAAGCCCCACCCCCGACGGCAGGGCCGTCGGCGGCTCGGGCACCGGCGGAGTCAGTACCGTTCCGCCGGTGGCTCCGGCCGGGGCGGGTTCGGCATCATGAGCCACATCCCCGAAAGCCCGAAGAGCAGGAGGGTCACGACCACCGCGTACACCCCGTTGTCGAGCCAGACCCCGTACGAGAGCCCCCACCAGACGTAGAAGAGGACCCCCGAGAGCGCGAGGGCCACGAAGGCGAAGAAGCCGATCTGCCGGTCCAGAGGCAGGTCGAGGACCGAGCGCGGCCGGTCGGGATGTTCCCACGCCTCGTCCATCGGACCTGCCGTGCCAACGAGCCGGAGGCCCATTTTAACCCTTGGGTGCCGCCATACACCACCGGGAGGCCCCGGGGGCGGCCCTCGGGGCCGCGCTCCGGCCCGGCGGGTGGCGCCCGGGACCGCCATCCCCTCCCGCCGCGGGGCCCCCGGGGACGGCCCGCCGGGCCCTCCGGCCGACCTTGCGTCGCCGCCACCCCGACCGGGGGCCGGTTCCGGCCGACCGGCGACCGGGATCTCCCTCGCCGGGAGCCGAGCGACCGGCCCGAGATACGCCGCCGCCCGGGGAACGGCACGCCGCGGGGATTAGGATTAAATCGCTCGGAGCGTGAGGTCCGCATGCGCGCCCGTGCCGCCGTAGTCGGGATCGTCGTGGCCGCCCTCCTCCTCCTCAGTTCCGGAGCCGTCCCGAACGGAGCCTCTCCGTCCGTCCGGACGACGGGCCTACCGAGCCCGGCAGCCCCCCGGCCGCTCCCCGCCGGGACCATGGACCGGTCGACGGTGCGGGGCTCCGGAACCCCGGGACCGCTTCCCGGGTGGAACTGGTCGAACCTCACGTCGTGGACGGTGGCCGGGGGAAGCCCGCTCGCCGGTGCCCTGCAAACGGCCGCCTGGGATCCGGCGCTCGGCGGGATCCTCGCCCTGGTGGCGACCTCGTCGACGGTGAGCACGTGGCTCCTCCGGAACGGCAGCTGGTCGGTCCTTCGCGGGGTCTCGACCCCCCAGCTGCTCGGGAGCGAGATGGTCTACGACACCGCCGATGGGTACATGGTCCAGTACGGCGGGAGCAATGCCACCACCTTTGTCCTTTCCAATGCGACCTGGATCTTCTACCGTTCGGGCTGGATCGGGATCGATCCATCGACGACTCCGAGGGCCGACCTGGCGTTCGGCCTGGTCTACGATCCGGCGGCCCAGGAGGTGGTCCTGACGGATGGCTACTCGGGATCGAGCCCGTACAACCAGACCTGGCTGTTCCGCCACGCCGAATGGACTCCGGGGCCAACCTTCCCCGGACCCGGCCTGTTCTACCCCTTGATGGCCTACGAAGCCGCGACCGGCGCGGCCATCCTGTTCGGGGGGGTCACCGCCTCCGCGGCGGCGGACGACCAGACCTGGGCGTTCCGCATCGGCGGATGGTCCCGGGGGAATGCCACGGGGGAACCGCCGGCGCCCTCGCCCTGGGTGGGGTCGATGGGCGCCGATCCGGCGACCGGCGGGGTGCTCCTCGTGGAGGACCAGAACGGCACCGAGAACGGCCCGCTGGCGACCTGGTACTACCTCAATGGGACGTGGTCATCCCGGACCGCCACCGTCGGAGCGGCTCCGGCCGAGTCGGAGGGGGTCCTGGTCTCCGACCCGGGAGGAAACGGCACCGCCTACATCGGGGGAGCGCGGTACTTCCCCATCGGCGGGGGAGGTGCCGGGGGAGGATACTACCTTCCGGCCCCGTTGACCTGGCTCCTGCACGCCCCGCTCCAGCTTGCGCTCCAGGCGGACCCCCCGGCGACGACGGCGCAGATCGGTCGGGCCATCGAGTTCCGGGCCGTCCCCACGGGCGGGGTGGGGTTCGATCCGACCTTCTCCTGGGCGATTCCCGCGGCCGGTTGCGGGACCCCGAACGGATCGCGGCTGACCTGTCCCGACAATGCGACCGGGCCGTATGCGATCTCGGTCGCGGTCCGGGATCCGGGGGACGGGCCGGTCACCGCCTCCTACAACTACACCGTGGTCCGGCCCACGCTCGGCGCCCCGGTCGCTTCCCGGGCCTCGGTGGATGTGGGCCAGCCGGTGACGTTCTCCTTACCGCTCCCGTCGGGGGCTCCCCCGCTCTCCATCGGCTGGCTCGGGCTGCCGCCCGGATGTTTCCTGCCGGCGGCCGCCTCCGTGACCTGCGCGCCGGAGTCGCCGGGCACGTATGCCGTCCGCGGCAACGTGAGCTACCCGAACGGGACCACCGTCGTCGGCGGCGCGCTCCCGTTCCCGGTCGATGCGGATCCGATCGCCGGACCGATCCTCCTCCGTACCTCCGGCGGGACGAACGCCACCGTCGATGTGGGCCAGTGGGCCAACTTCTCCGCGGTCCCCACCTCCCCCGGCAGCGGAGGACCGTACCGCTACGCCTGGACCGGCCTTCCCGCCGGCTGCCCGCCGGTCAACGGATCGGCGCTCGACTGCCGTCCCGCCTCCGCCGGTATCGATGCCGTCTCGGTGGTGGTGACCGATTCGAACGGGCAATCTTCGTCCTCGCCGCCCGTGGTCCTGGCCGTGAACCCGGCGCTCGCCGTGGTCCCCACCCTCCTCGCCGGAACCCTCGCCGTGGATAGCCCCACGACCTGGGCGGGTACCGTCTCCGGCGGCACGGCGCCGTACGAGCTCACCTGGTACGTCGGGGGGACCGAGGTGGGGCAAGGCCCCTTCCTGAGCTACCGGTTCCCTTCCACCGGCCCGGTGACCGTGACCGTCCGGGCGAACGATTCGGCCGGCGCGGCCGCGAGCGACCTCCTCGTCGCCGAGGTCGGAACGGCGGTTCCGGGCGGGACCGGGTCCGGATCGGGCGGGGGCCTCTCGGTCTCCCAGTCGGCCGCCATCGACGGGGCGCTCCTTCTCGCGCTCGGGGCGGTCGTCGTGGGCGTCTACGTGCTGGCGCGTCGCGGCCGCCCGCCCGCGGCCACGGCCCCGGCTCCGGCCGAGGGCGGCGCCCCGCCGCCGGGCCACCCCGCGAGCCCCCCACCCGCTCCCGCCGGCCCGGCCGGTGGGAGCTCCTCCGGTCCACCGGTGGGGTCCCCCCCTCCGGCCGGCTGAGTCGGTCGCCGTGGGCCGCCCGCGGGAGGTGGCGCTCGCCGCCCGGGCGCCGGCGCGTGCCGTGGGGAGAAGCGCCGGCACCGTCCCGCCCGCTCCGGGCCGTCCTCCCGGGCCGGCCGCGGCGGAGGGCCCCCGGCCGCCGTGGATCACCGCAGCCAGCCCGGCGTTCCGGAATACCGGAAATGCCGGGCCAGTTCCCGGGCGAAGAGCTCCCGGTAGAACGCCCGGTATCGGCGCAGGTGCTCGACCCCCTCGCGGGTGATCCGGAGGTCGTAGAGACCGCGTTCGTCCCGGGCGACCGTGGCGAACCCTTCCGCCACCAGGTGGTCGAGGACCTTCTCGGTCATGTGCGAGTTCGACCGGATCGCGTGGAGGATCTCCTCCTTGGAAACACGGTGCGCGGGGTGGGCGATCTGCTCCGGGACCCGGGTGAGGAGGTCGGGCTGGTCGAGATCGAGGTCGAGGGCATGGAAGAGCCGCGCGAGGGCAATGAACGCGTAGACCCGGTACCCCCGGTACTCCCGGCGGGAAGGGCGGTCGCCGCCCGGTCCGGCTCCGGGTCCCGGGGTCACGGGATTCCCACGACGGGAGGCACGAGGTCGTAGGTTCCGTCGGAACGCTCCGAGATGATCTCGATCGCCGCCCCGGGACGGGCTCCCGTCCCGACGGCGGGGGCGCCCACGAGGGCCCGGACCGCCTCCGCCACCGGCTCGGCGGTGACCGGCCGGAGGAGGATGGCCCGGGACGGCCGGGCCGGGAGACGCCGGGCGACCCCCGCCACGTCCCGCGCGAACTCCGAGACGGTCCCCTCGTCGATCGTTCCGGGCCGGAACCGGGCGAGCACCGCGAACCCCGGGTCGCCGAGCCCCAGGAGGCGGTACGCGAGGGCGGCCGGCGCCACGATCGCGAGATCGAACGGGACGGCCCCTCCCGCCGCGGAGGTGACCCGGACCCGGTACCGGAGCGCCTCCGGATGGGCCCGGAGGAAGGTGCCGATCCGCTCGTTGGAGGCGGCGAGATGGCGGGCCAGCCGCACCACGGGGGTCGGGCCGGCCGGGATGGCGGGGGCCGCCTCGGCGTCGGCGAACCGCCGGATCGCGCGGTGGCGCTCCACGTAGGAACGGTAGAACCGGTCCGTCTCCGCGAGGAGGGTCAGCGCCACCGCCCCGAGGACGATCGCGCCGAGCGCGAGGAGGGCATCGACGAGGTGGCGGGCGAGCGGTCCGAGGAGCAATAGGACGATGATCCCCAGGAGCACCACGATCACGACCCCCGCCGCGGCGGTGCGGCGGCGCAGCCCCGGCGCGGTCTCGGCGGCCCGGTCCGAGAGGTCGAACAGCGCTTCGAGCAGGTCCTCGGACATCGGCCGGCGGTCCCTGCCCGATTCCCCACCTTCCCCTACATAAACGATTGGGAAAGATTCGGCCGGCGAACTCCTGCCGCGGGGGTATTGGCCGGAACGCCCGTGGGTCGGGACGATGACGCGCCCGGAGTGCCCCCGAACCCCGGTCCGAGAGGACGACGAACGAACCCACCTCCGCCGCCGACGGAGCGCCCGGACGGCGCTCGTGGGGTGGCCCGCCGCGGCGCTCCTCGCCGTCGTGGCCGTCGGACTTCTCGGCTCCCCCGCGCTCGGCAGCGCGGGAGCCCGGGGGGTCCTCCCCGCCGCCGCCCCGACCGCCGCCTCCACCGGCCTCTGGGCGTGGGGCGCGTTCGACAACACGAGCTACCAGACGGAGTACCTGGGAGCGTACATCGACACCCTCAACTCCACCACCGGCAACCTGAGCTCCTCGGCGGCGATCGCGGCCGAGGTGGAGGCGTCGCACGCCCTCTACGAGGACTATGTGGTGGTCAATGCGACCGCGCCCGCGGCCGGCGTCCGCGCCGTCACGGTCTCCGCCGTGGCCGTGGCGACCTCCTCCTTCGCCCTGGTCATCGCGGGCGACCTGCCGGCGGCCGGGACCTACTCGAACACCTCCGCGGTCCCTCTGGTCAACACCACCTCCGTCTTCTGGGTCACCGTCCAGGCGGCCGACCTCTACCGGATCGCCTCGAACTACACCTACGCGAACGGCTCCCTCGCGCTCTCCAACGAGCAGATCGCGAGCTGGGCCGCGGTGAACGAGACCGCGGTCGCCTACCACTGGCCGTCCTACACCATGAACGCGAACGGCACCGAGACGGTCGCCTACGCGACCGTGGGCTCGGCGGCCCTCACGTGGGCCGCCGCCACCTACTCGGCGAACTTCACTCCGGCGCTCACCCTGGTCGAGGCGCCGCTCACCGTCGGCGCCCACTGGAACGACTCGACCCGGGCCCACGTGACCGGCTGGAGCGGCTGGGCGGTCGCGACCGCGCTCCGGAGCAACGCAACCAACACGAGCGCGTACACGACGGGCGTGACCTCGCTCAATGCGACCGCTTCGCTCGGCTACAACTTCTCGGTGGTCCGGGCGCAGTCGGTGGCCTTCCCGAACGGCACGACGGGGACCGCCTACACCATCGATTCGGTCCAGAACGGCTCCACCGGCGGGACCTCCTACACGCTCTGGGACGGGCTCGTGCTCCTGCCGTCGGGGACCGCCCTTCCGCCGGCCGCCGCCCTCCGTCCGTCGGTGCTCCTCGAGCGGGCGCTCCCGGCGGCCGTCTCCTCGGTCCCGACGAGCCAGGCGATCGTGACGTCGGCCGGCTTCCCGGTGGCCGCCGACTCCGAGGTCGCGTTGGGGACGACCCTTTCCGCCGCCCCCCTGAGCGCCGGAACGGCCGAGGCCAAGATCGGCGCCGTCGCCCCGCCGGCCCGGCCCGCCGCGGCGAGCGCCCCGGTGGCCACCGGGACCGCTCCGACGACCTCCACGCCCGGGCCGACGAACACGAACCCCCCGACCTCCTCCAACCCGCCGCCCGCGCCGCGCTCCCCGATCTCCACCGTCCCCCCGGCGAAGTCGGCCGCGGCGCCGTTCGAGATCCCGGTGCCCGTGCTCGCGCTCCTCGTCGCGGGGATCGCGGCCGCCGTCGTCGCCGTGAACCTCGTCCGGAGCCGCTCGGAGCCCTGAAGGGAACGCGACCGCGGTCCCCGGGACCGCGCGGACCCCGACCGGGCGGCGCCCCGCCGCCTCCGGGAGGCGGTCCGCCCCCGGGGGCCGCCCCGAAGATGGCTGCCGCCCCGGCCCGGGGGGCGGCGGTCCGCCCGGTAGGCGGAGGGCGGAGCCGGCGCCGTCCGTTCCCCCATCGCCTTTAAGACTCGGTACTGGCCCATTCCCCCTTGCCCATGACCGTCCTCGCCGCCGAGGGGCTTCCCGCCGGTGCCGACGGCGCGGGGGCCGTTCCCGAACCCACCGAGGAGGAGCGACGGCTCCTCGCCTACGCGAGCGCCATCGGTTCGGAGTTCGACCCCGCCCTCCTCGCCGATGCCCTGGGGGGCGGGGAGGCCGAGGTGCGGGCCCGGATCGGGGGCCTCGTCGCCCGCGGCTTCCTCCGGGAACGTCCCGGATCGGGGCGGTTCGGGTTCGCGGACGAGGCGTACCGGGCCCGGGTCTACCGGGGCATGACCGAGAGCCGGCTGCGCATCCTGCACGCGAAGATCGCCCGGAGCCTGGAGGGGCGGCACCCGGAACCGGTCCCCGAGGAGGTGGTCCTCGACCTGGGCCGGCATTTCTTCCTCGGCAAGGTCCCCGAGAAGGCCTGGCGGTACAACCTGCGGGCCGCCCGCCTCGCAGAGGCCCGGAACGATCTCGAGGACGCGGTCCACCACCTCGAACGGGCCCGTCGCGACCTCCTCCTCCTTCCGGACCGGCCCGAGGAGGGACTCGCCGAGATCGACGAACGGCGGGGGGACCTCCACCGCCGGCTGGGCCATCCGGCCGTGGCCGATGCGGCCTACCTCGCCTCGCTGGAGCGGGTCCGGCCCGAGGACCGGCAGGGACGGGCCCGCCTCCTTCTCGCCCGGGCGGAGGTGGCCCCCGCCCAGCAATCCGGCGAGATGGCGGCCGGTCTCGGGGAGGAGGCGCTCCGGCTATCGACGGAGATCGGGGACCGCGTCGGGCAGGCGGCGGCGCACCGGAGCCGGAGCCGGGCCGCGTACCGGGCCGGCGACTACGAGTCCGCGCTCGACGAGGCGATGCGGGCGCTCGAACTGCTCGCCGGGGCCGACGATCCCGGTGCCGAGGGCGAGTGCGCGGCCGACATCGCCCAGGCGTTCGCCTCCCTCGGCCCGGAGGTCGCCGACGAGGCGATCCAATGGTACGGTCGGGCCATCGCGCGGTTCGATGTCGCCGGCGACGACTTGGGCCGGGTCCGCGCGTACACCGACCGCGCCGAGGTCGTGGGCCGGACCGATCCGATCCAGGCGCTCGAGGATCTCGACCGGGCCCGGGGGTTCGCCGACCGGCTCACCTCCCCGCAGTGGGTGATCCGGACCCTGCTCGCGGGCACCGAGTACCACCTCCTCCTCGGCGAGGTGGAGGCGGCCGAGCGGGACCACCTTCAGGCGACGCGGCTTCTGGAGCGGGTGGTCGACCCGAGATCCGGCCAGGCGGCCCGCCGGAGCCGGGCGATGATCGCCGAGCGGCGGGGCCAGTGGGAGGAGGCCGAGGCCGCCTACCGGAACGCCATCGCCCGAGCCGACGAGCTCCACCTCGCGGCCGCCGCCGCGGACGCGGAGCTTCGGCTCGCCCAGATGTTGTTCAAGACCCGGAACCTGGAGGGGGCCCGGACCGCGCTTCAAGCCGCCGAGCGCCGCGGCATCGACCGGTTGCTGCCCGAACGGCTTCCGGCGCTCCGGGCCCTCGCCGCCGCGCTCGAACCGGCGGCGGGGGGGTCGGACGGGGGAGTTAAGGCTCCGGATGCGCCTCCGTAAGGCGTGGACGTCGCCGATCGAGTCCCACCGGCCGGCCGCGCCGCCCCGCTCTTCGGGCGGAGCGAGATCGTGGACGAAGTCCTCTCGATGCTCGACCGCGTCGAGGGCGGCTCCGGGGAGCTCCTCCTCCTGGTGGGGGAGGCGGGGGTGGGGAAGAGCACCCTCCTCGGCCGGATCGTCGAGGATGCCCGCCACCGCGGCTTCCGTACCGTCACCGGGCGGGCGCTCCCCACGGAGCTCCCGCCTCCGTTCTCTCTCGTGCAGGACCTCCTCCGCACGGTGCCCGAGGGCGCCGAAGGGCACCCCGCCGAGCCGGTACCCGACGCCGGATACCTCGCCCTCTTCCTGGCGCCCTACGCCGCCGACGGGCCGACGGAGGGCGGACCCGCCGACCGGGAGCGGGAGGCGCGCCACCTCCTCGATTACCTCGCCGGCCCCCCCGCGCGCGTGGAGGAGAGCCGGGTCCTGATCTTCGACCGTTTGACCGACTACTTCCTCGAGATGAGCCGGTCGCACCCGCTCCTGATCGGCATCGACGACCTCCAGTTCGCCGACAGCTCCTCCCTCGAATTCCTCGAGCGGCTGGCCCGGAGCGCCGCCGCGGCCCGGGTGGCCGTGGTCGCGACCATCGTCCCCTCGGCGGAGGCGCCCCCCGGGACCGCCCACCTGATCGGCCGCCTCCTCACCGGCGACCGGTGCTCCGGGCGGACGGTGCGCCGGATGACCGAACCGGAGGTCGCCGAGTACGCCCGCTGGCTCCTCCGCGGCCAGGACCCGGGCCGGGAGGCGGTGCTGCGGTGGTACACCCAGACCGAAGGCAATCCGCTCTTCGTCGAGCACCTCGTCCGGGCCCAGGAGCCGCTCGGAGCGGGCGCCCCCGGGCCGGCGGCGGCCGGGGCGCCGCTCCCCGGGGATCTCGAGGAGATCCTCCGGGCCCGGCTCCGGGCGCTGCCGGAGCCCGACCGGCGCGTGCTCGTGTACGCGACCGTCCTCGGTCGGCGGTTCGACTTCCCCACCCTCGCCGTCGCGGCCGGTGCCGCCGAGGAGGAACGGCTCGCCGAGAGCGTGGACCGGCTGGTCCGGGACGGGCTGTTCCGGGAGAAGGGCGGCGAGAGCTACGAGTTCGTCAGCGAGCGGATCCGGGCCGAGGCGTACGGGCAGCTCACCGAGACCCGGCGCCGCATCCTCCACCGCAAGGTGGCGCGGGCGCTCGAGGCCCGGGGCCGGACCGACCGGGAGTCGATCTTCGAGCTCGCGCGCCAGTTCTACCTCGCCCGGGAGGCGGAGCCGGCGGCGGAGTACAACCGCCGCGCCGCCGAGCTCGCGGGGCGGGCGTTCGCCCACGACACCGCCCTGGTCTATCTCGAGCGGGCGCTCGAGTCGCTCCGCCGCGCGCACCGGCCGGATCCCGCCGTCGAGCTCCACCTCATGGTCGAGCTGGGCCGGATCCTCGACGAGGCGGAGGAGTTCCGGCGCTCCGAGGAGGTCCTGGCCGACGCGGTGCTCCGCGCCCGGTCCGCCGTCGGCCTCGACGGGACGCTCGCGCTGGCGCTCCTGTGGCTCGCCCGGTGCCGGTCGGACCTCGGACGGTTCGACGAGGCGCGGGAGCTGGCCGAGGAGGCGCACGGGATCCTGGAACGGCTGGGGGACCGGCGGGGTCTCTTCGTGGCGCACCGGGTCCTCGGGGTCGCCCTCTGGCGGCTGGGCCGGTACGCCGAGGCGGAGGGGCACCAGCGCGCCGAGATCGCGCTGGCCGAGAGCGAGGCGGAGGGCGCCGAGGGCGGCCACGCGCTCATCGACCTCGCCAACACGCTCGTGAGCCAGGGGCCGGCGCGCCTCGAGGAGGCGCGCGGCCTGTACGAGGCGGCCGCCCTCCGGCTCAGCGATTCCCGGGACGACACGGCCCGGGCGCGGGTGTTCATGAACCTCGCCCTCCTGCACCACGGCCGGGGCGACCGGGCGCGCGGGCAGGAGTCGCTCGACCGCGCCCTGGAGGCCGCCGAGCGCAGCCACTCCCCGATCTGGATCGGCTACTGCTGCCTGAACCGGGCGCAGTTCCTGGCCGAGGAGGCGCGGACCGACGGGGCCCGGGGGGCGCTCGACCGGGCCCGGTCGATGCTCGATCCGCTGGGGGACCGGTTCGCCCACCAGCAGCTCACCATGATCGAGGGGATGATCCGGGAGGCCGAGGGGGAGCTCGCCGGCGCCGATGCCGCCTACGTCGAGGCGGATCGGGAGGCGTCGGAGCTCCGTCTGGAGGCCGAAGGCGCCGAGGCGAAGTTCCGCCGGGCCCGCCTCGCGGAGCGCCGGGGCGACCGCGCCCTCGCCCGAAGCTCCCTCGCGGCCGCCGAGGCCGCCGGGATCGTCCGGCTCAAGAGCGACCTCGCGGGCGAGGTCGCGCGCCTGCGGGAGGCCCTCGCGGTGCCGGAGCCCGGCTCCCTCCCCCCGCCCGCCGGCCCGCCCGGGGCGGCGGTCGACGGCTCCCCGCCGGAGCGGTCCCCGTGAACCCCCCGGCGGCAGCTTCGCGGCGCGCCGCCGACGGCTCGCCGTACCCCGACCGCGGCCGACCGGGATTCGAACGGGACATCCAGGCGATGTTCACCCACATCGCGGACGGGTACGACTGGTTCGATCACCTGGCGTCGCTCGGCCAGGACTACCTCTGGCGCCCCCGGGCGCTCTGGGACCTCGACCGGTACCGGGCCGGGCGGCCGGTCCACCGCCTCCTCGACATCGGCTGCGGACCGGGCGACCTGACGGAGCTCGCCGCGCACCATTTTCCCCACGCCGAGGCGGTCGGCGCCGATTTCACGGCGGCGATGCTGCGCCACGCCCATCGCCGATCCCGCCGCGACCGGGCCGCCGCCCGGCTCCGCTACGCCCGCGCCGACGCGGGCCGGCTGCCGTTCGCCGATGGGAGCTTCGACCTGGTCCTCTCGGCGTTCGTGATCCGGAACCTGCCCGACCTGGAGGGCGCCCTCGCCGAGATGCGCCGGGTCCTGCGCCCCGGAGGGACCGTGTTCACCCTCGAGATCACCGAGCCGGAGCACGAAGGGATCGGCCGGCTCTTCCACGCGTACTTCGACCACGTGGTCCCGTGGCTCGGTGCCGCGGCCCGGAGCGCCGGACCGTACCGCTACCTGCCGGAGTCGGTCCGCTTCCTGCCCGACCGGGCCGGGATTCTCCGGAAGATGCGGGCGGCGGGGCTCGACCGGGCCGAGGCGCACCCGCAGTTCCTCGGGGTGGTCACCACCTACCTCGGGACGGCCGCTCCGGCGAAGCTTATGGTTCCGCCACCCGTGGGACCGGAACGATGAGGAGTCCGGAGCGGGGGCGTTGGTCGGCGACGGCGGCGGCGGGGGAGAACCGGATCCGGCCGCGGGGGGTCTTCCCGGCCCGGAGCGGTCGGTCGGGCCCGGGGGCCGGCGCGGCGGGACCGGGGACGC
>JAJZDH010000042.1 GCA_021828665.1 Thermoplasmata archaeon | reverse complement strand
CGCCCCCGACCGCGCCCCCTCCCCCGACCCCGCCGCCGCCCCCGCCGCGGCCCCCGGACCGGCGACGGCGCCGGGCCGGCCACGGCGCCACTTTGAACACAGTTAACGGATTTAACCTGAAAGTGGTAAAATACCCGGCCTCCGTCCCCCTCTCCATGGCGAGGGGGGCCGGGTGGGAGTTCCGTGCGGTGCACGGATCCCCCCGGAACGGACTGGCGCCGGTGCCGTGGACGGCCTTCGGGCCGTGGCCGACGCGCCGCCCTCCCCTCCGACCCATGCCGCCCGGAGGCCCCGAGCGTCCCCGGGGCGGCCCATCGGCCCGCCCGCGGCCCCGTTCCGGTCCCGGATGACCTCGGGACCCTCGGCGGCGGACGGCCGGTCTCCGTTTCCGGGCGCCGCTACTCCGACCACCGGTCGAGCGTCCCCTGCTCCGGCCGCTCCGGGGAGCGGGGGACGACGGAGGCGGGGGCGGCCGGCGCCGCGACCCCCCATCGGTCCCGGATCCGCGCCCGGTCCCACCCGAACGGGAGGAAGAGCGTCTCGAAGGATCGGGCGAGGAGGTCCGCGTACGCCCGGAGGTCGTACGGCTCGTCGTCCCGCACCAGCTCCCGGGGGGTGGCCCGCCGCCGCCAGTCGCGGGCGCCCCGGTCCCCGATGAGGTAGCTCACCTCCGCGCCGGGGAGCCGCTCGATCCCGTGGGCCTTCAGCCGGCGCAGCGCCGCCAGGGTCTCGTTGAAGACCCGGTACTCCCCGATCGCCTTCCCGATCCGGTGCGTGAGGAGCAGCTCCTCCCGGGCCACCTCCCCGCGCGCGAGCCGCCGGACCGCCTCCCGGCCCACGTCGAGCGCCCGGGGGATCGCGGCCCGGAACGCCTCCCCCGTCGCCGCCGTCGCGAGCTCGGCGAGCGCCGCCTCCTGGGTCGTCCGCACCAGGTGGCAGGTGTCGCCCCGGCGGAGCTCGAGGCCGCGGACCTTGAACTCGCCGTGCGCGTAGTACCCGTAGTACCGCTGGGCGACCCCCAGCCCGTACGACGCGTCCGGCAGGAAGACGATCCAGGCATACCGCCCCTCGTACCCCAGCGGCAGGCCGGTCGCCCGGGTCACGGAGGCGGCCCACGCCTCGGGATCCCCCCCGGCGGGAGGGGTCAGCCAGAGGGAGTCCACGATCCCGTGGACCACCCCCCACCCGCCGGTCCGGGCCCGCTCGGTCAGATCGACGAGGAGGTCGCGGGCGTAGGCGTTGATCGCCTCGTGGCACTCGATCCGGCCGAACCGGGCGTTCCGGTACCCCTGGTAGCCGAAGCTGGTGACGAGCACCCACTTCCACGCCTTCCCGAGCTCGTCGTACCGGGCCCGCTCCGGACCGTGCGTCTCCCGCTTCCGGCGCTTGAAGTGCAGCCGGCGGGCCACGATCGGCCGCAGGGTCCGGGGGACGATCCCCTCCCGCAGCGTGCACGACCGGTAGCCGAGGCCGGGGGCGACGTGGGGGCTCTCCGGGCAGCAGGGGCAGTCGAGCGTCTCCAGGGAGAGGTTGCGGGCGACCATGATCGAGGGAAAGAGGCTCGCGAAGTCGAACTCGTCGATCTGCTCGAACAGCCCCACGGGCGGCGTGAGGATGAGGCCGCCCCGGTCGGCGGCCACCAGGTGGTCGGCGGTCCGGGGCCGCTCCGGGAGGTTCTTCTTCCAGGGGATGCGGACCCCGTCGCGGAGGACGCGGGCCACCTCCATCGCGGAGAACGCCGTCCCGGGGGACTGCCGGAAGACCGTCTGCAGCCCGAGCCGGGCGAGCCGGCAGACATCGAGGGAGCCCGCCAGGGTCAGCTCCTCCACGAACCGCTCGTCGGTGTCGATGTGGAACCTCCCGGAGAGGGTGTACGCGGGGGCCCGCTGGTGGATCCGCCCGTAGCTCACGAACGTGGAGCCGTCCCGGCCGAGCCGGAACGGCACGGGGGCCCGCCCGAGGGCGAACTCCCGCTCGGGAATCCCGAGCGCCCGGGCCCGCGCGTAGAGCTGGGGGAGGTCGCCCCGGTCCCCGCCGTGCGTCACGAGGAGGTCCGGCTCCTGCCGCTTCAGCTCGTCGAGCAGCCCCCGGAGCAGGCCCGCTTCGTCCTCCCCCGTCAGCCGCGCCGCCCCGAGGTCGATCCGGTCGATGGGCGCCTCCGGCCGGAACGGGGGCCCCGGGCCGCCTCCCGCGACCCGGACGGCGAGCTCGGCCGTCCGCAGCGGGGGCCGTTCGTACTCGACGACCTCGGGACCCTCGAGCGCCACGACCTCGGGGCCGCTCCACCGGACCGGGGCGAACGGGTAGAGGTCGTGCTCGATGTAGTAGAGCTGGGGCGCCGTCAGGTCGACGTCGTAGAGCGAGAAGAGGACGCAGCGCCCGCGCCGGTCGATCTCGGCCGCCACGCGCCGCCGGTCCCCGAGATGGCGGGGGACCACGGCGAGCGCCGGATGGGTCCGGTCCGGGGGATCGAGGAGCGAGGTCCGGATCCGCGCCGCCGCCACCGAGGCCACCTCCGGGCGCCCGGCGAGCTCCCGCCCCAGGTCGTCGAGGGGATCCGCCGGGCCGGTGACGTAGAACGGGGGGGCGTAGGGGACGTCGACGGGGAGGACCGCCCCGCCCCGGTCCTTGAGCCAGAGCACCACCGACTCCCCGGACGGCGCCGCGACGATGTCGAGGAGCCAGCCGCGCGGCATCGTTGCTCACCGCTCCGCCGGGGGCTCCCCGAGCGGCCGGAGCCGGGGCGCGGCGGCCGGAAGATCTCCGGCGGGTGGCGCCGCCGGGTCCCGGAGCCCGTCCGTCCGGGGCGGGGTCCGGCGGTTCAGGTCCACGAGCACCGAGAGGAGGAGCCGCTCCAGGAGGTCCCCGCTGCTCATCTGGGTCCCCTGCGGGATGTACCGGCGGGCCCCGAGGATCACCCGGCGGAACGCCTCCCGGTCGGCCGGGTCGGTGAGGGACCGTCCGAACTCCCGCTCCCACCGGAGGAGCATCTCGTCGAGCGCTAGGCGGTAGGTGGGGACAGTGCGCCCCAACGCTGGATCCCTCCCCCGATCGCCCCCCCGTCGTCGAACTCCTCCAGGTACCGCTGCCGGGGCGCCAGCGCCACCAGCTCCAGGGTCGCCCGGGCCCGTTCCGCCCGGAGCCGAAGGCCGCCGTCGGGCCGCGGCTCCAGGCGGAGCGTCTCGCCCGCCGCCGGATCCTCCCCGGGACCCTCCCCGGGAACGGGGCCGCGGTCCGGTCCGTACCGGACCAGGAGGAGCGGGCGCTTCATGGCCCGGGGAAGCCGGCCGAGCACCGCCTCCAGGTGGGGGATCAGCGCCTCCCGCTCGTACGCCTCCACCTCCGGGTCCTGGAAGAGGAGGAACGGATCGCTCGCCACGAGGAGATCGGCGGGGGGGGAGGCGACCGCCTCCTCGTCGCCCCAGCGTTCCGCGAGCGTCACCATCTGGTGGACCGTGAAGGCGCGGGCCACCCGGAGATGGCCCAGCACCTCGGAGGCCGGACGGCCCCAGCGGCGGGCGAGCGCCCCGATGGCGTAGGGGGCGAACCGGTTGGCGCCTTCGCGGACGGAGACCGTCCCGCCGTTCGCGGCGACCGCCGCGAGGAGGAACGGAAGGAAGCCGCCGACCAGCGCGGCCGGGCCGCCGAGGGTGGTCCGCTCGCCCGCGCGGAACCTCCGTTCGAGCCACGGGAACAGCTCCGGGGTCGCGGGAAAGAGGGGTTCCCGGGGGAAGCCGGGCCTCCGCCTTAGGGACGAGGCCGGGACGAACGGGGCCGGGACGAGGATCGTCGGCCGTACCGTTCCGGGGACCGCCCCGGATCCGGCCCCTTCGCCCCCGCGGCTCGATGCGACGGCCATCCGATGCCTCGTCCCTCCGGTCGGCCCCCGCGCTCCGCCCCCGGCCGCGGCCGCGCGCGCCGCTCCCCGGGGGGGAGCGGGGCGGCGGAGGAAGGTTCGTGGGGTGCCGGCGCCTCTAGGGCCGGGCGAGGGGCATGAACCGGCCGGGAAGGTCGTGAAACGGCTCCGCCGGGGCACCGCCTCATCCTCCCCGGGGACCCGGCCGGAGGAGCGGCTGCGGCCCGGGCGGCGGCCGTCAGTCGAGCCGCCGCACCTTCCCCCGGCCGGCGGCCGCCGCGGCGGCGGCCGACGCCACCGCCACCTCCCGGAGCCCGGAGAAATCGACCGGCGGCCTCCCCATCTCCCGTCGGAAGGAGTTCACGGACTCCGGGGCGAATCCCGCGTAGTGGTTGTTGAAGAAGACGAACCCCCCGAGGCTCCGGTCGGTGAGGCTCGCCCGGAGCCGCTCGGCCCAGAGCCGGGTCGTCGCGGAACGGTCGATCCGGACCTCGCCGTGGTCGGCGGCCGGGACCGTGACGTGGTCCCCGATGAACCGGAGGTAGACGAAATCGGTGGTCACCTCCGGCGGCACCGCGACGGAGGTGAGGAACGACCAGGTGAGGGCCATCCGCCGGTCGGCGAGCGCGCGCGTCGTCCGCCCGAGGGACTCCCCGCGGAACCAGGCCTCGTGGCGGAATTCGACCGTGTAGCGGAGGCCGGGGTCGAGCGCCTCGAAGAGCGCGTCGAGGCCGGGGCCGGCCCGCGCGGGGGAGATCCAGGGGGGGAACTGCAAGAGGATGGGCCCCAGCTTGGGGCCGAGGAGGCGGACCGCCGCGGAGAAGGCCGCCACCCCCTCCCGGTCGACGGGGCGGCGGAGGTCCAGGAGATCCCGGGGGAACTTCACGGCGAACCGGAACCGCTCCGGGGTCACCGCGGCCCAGCGGCGCACCGTGGCGCTCCCGGGGGGGCGGTAGTAGGTGGCGTCCACCTCCACCGCGTCCCAGAGCCGCGCATACCACGCGAGCCGCTCCCCCTCCCGGAGCGTGGGAGGGTAGACCCGGTCCCACCAGGCCTCCGAGGTCCACGAGCAGCAGCCGATCCGGAGCTCGGGGTCCCGCGGAGGCTCCACGCGCCGCGGGGGACCGGCGGGGCTCATCGGCTTTTCGGCGCCGCCCCCGCGGGGGCTTCTTCGCGGCGCCGCGCCGGGGCCGCGCCCCCCTCCTCCGGCGTCCCCGCCGCCGGGCTCAGAATCCCCAGGCGGTGTAGTAGAAGTAGACGAGGTAGATCCCCACGACGATCAGCACGGAGGCGCTGATCTTCTTGATGATCGGCGTGTACGCCTTGAGGAGGTTCACGTACTTCTTTCCGGCGAGGGCCAGGATCAGCGTCACGCCGATCATGAGCGCCGCCGCCGTCAGCGTGAAGATGAGGATGTTGATGATCCCGCCGAGGAAGCCGAGCGCCAATCCGGCGATGATCGCCGAGAAGATGACGGGGGCGACGCAGCCGGCGGCGGCGGCGGCGTACCCCATCCCGTAGCTGAAGAGCCTCAGGTGGAGCCCCCGTTCGGTGGCGGAGGGGGCGGCGACCGCCACGGGGTCCCGGGGCTTTCCCGAGATCCGCCGCCCGAGCGCCTGGAGCGGCTCCACGATCCGCCAGTACTGCAGGTTGGTCAGGAGGAGCGCCCCCAGGACGATCAGGAGGCTGCCGACGACGAGGAGGAGGTACGGGATGTACGGGCCGACGAAGTTGGAGGCGAAGGCGAGGGCGAGCCCGATGACGAGGAAGACGATGATCATGCCCAGGGCGGTGACCGCGCCGGCGATCAGCGCCCGGCGGGCGGCCCCCCGGTAGGTCGGGCCGCCCGCCGAGGACGACGCGGAGGCGGTCGCGTCCTCCTTCGGACCGGGGCCGGCGGCATTGAGCCCGAGGAAGAGGCTCATGTATCCGGGGAACATCGGGAAGGCGCACGGCGAGAAGAACGTCGTGATCCCGGCGACCGCGGCGAGGACGAAGACGCTCGCCCGCACGATGGTGACCGGGGCGGCGGTCCCGGTGAGGGCGGAGGAGATCGCCGACTGGATCTGGGCGGTGGTCTGGACCCCCGCCGTGTTGTAGATCGGCTGCCCCAGCTTGTTGACGACGACGACGGTCGGGATGTCCGGCACCGCGTACGCCTCCGAGATCGCATCATTGGAGGTGTCCTGGGCCATCCACCAGGTGATGTTGTGGGCGGCGTGGTAGCTCCGCAGCGCCGGGATGGTGTCGCCGAACTGGGGGTTCGTGAAGATCGAGATGATGACCACGTCGGAGTGGCCCGAGCTGTTGTAGGTCGCGTAGAGCGAGGCGAGGCTCTTCTCGATGATCTGGCACTCGCTGCACGAGAGCGAGGTGAACTCGATCACCACCACCGAGCTGCCCCGGTACGCGGAGAGCGTGAAGTTCTGGCCGTAGATGTCCGGGACGGTGAAGTTGGGGGCCAGGTTCGAGGTCGGGGAGCTCCCCCGGGCCTCGGGGGTGATGGAGCCGAAGTAGGCCACCGACGCCGCGACGACGAGCGCCACGAGGAGGAGGGCCGCGAGGATCTCCCGGCGCGACCTCACGGGTGGGACCTCCCCGGCGCCCTCCGGAGGCCCGGGTCCCCGCCGCGGGCGGCCGGCCGGCCCGGCCGTCGTCCGCGCGGGACCGATGCCGGGGATCTCGGGGGAAGGGACATGACCGGATCGTGAGGGGGGTTCCACTCCTCCGTTACGGGGCGTTCGGGTCCTCCGCCTTCCCGGTGGCGCCCTCCGGGGCCGTGGTCGCCGATCGGGCCGGGGGGCGCTCCGGTCCGTTTCGGGGCGGACCCCCGCGGCCCTTCCGCGACCGGGCGTAGAGCAGCCCTCCGAGCCCGACGACCGCCACGGCCGCCACCGCCGCGACGAGGGGAATCGGACCCGACAGGAAGGAGTTCCCGCCCGAACCGCCGAGGCCGGTCGTCACGGAGCCGCTCGCCAGCGAGAAATTCCGGACGGCGTCCCGTCCGCCGATCACCACCGTGGTGGTGACGGTCCGGTAGCCGGCCTCCGAGGCCGACAGCGTGTAGCTTCCGTTCGCAAGGCCGGGGAAGTCGTAGAGCCCCGTCGGTCCGGTCGTCGTCGAGTTGTTGCCCGGGACCACGGTCACCGTGGCTCCGGCGAGGGGCGCGCCGGTGGCCGCGTTCGACACCACGCCGCTCAACCCGTACACCTGGTCGACCACGGTCATCTCGAACATGAACTCGCCGGTGACCGACTGCGCGATGGTCAGGTTCGAGAACGCATTCGGCATCCGCGGCTCCGTCACGTTCGTGTTGTTGGCGTACTCGATGGTGATGTTGTAGCCGGCGTGGACCCCCACCACCATGCCGTTGTACTCCGACATCGGGTGGGTGGTGCCGACCAGCCAGTTGCCGCCGGCGGGACTCATGGCGACCGGCTTGTAGCAGAGCGGGCTGCTCAACTGGCAGAAGGTGAAGTAGGCGAACTGGACCTCCGCGGGGCTGGCCACCTCGAGGTGCACCGAGAAGTTGCCCTGCTCGCTCACCGACGGCGACTGGTAGATGTCGAGGACCCCGCCGTTCGCGAGCGCGTGGCCGTGGCTCCCGGGGGCCGCGACGGCGGCGGCGGGGGCCGCCCCGGCCGCCGGCAGCGCAAGGAGGCCGGCGACCAGGAGGGCGACCGGAAGGAAGCGGCGCGTCCACGTCCGCCGCATCAGCCGTTTCCCCACGGTCCGCCGCCAGAGGTCGAACGCTCCGGGAGCGGACCGGACCCGACGAGGACCTTCCTCATGGAGAGGCGATTGGCGCCGGCTGGCGACCCTTCGGTTTCCGGGAGAGCAGGAGGGCGGCGGCCGCGACCGCCACCACGGCGAGGACGGCCACCCCCGCGAGGAGAGCGTACGACTGGCTGCTCGACAGGCCGCCCAGCGAGAAGCCCCCGCCGGAGGTCGACGACGACGGGTGGGCGAGCACCACGTGGACCGGGGTCACGTTCCCCGGCGTCAGGGTCAATGTCGTGGTGTTGGTGGTGTATCCCGACGCGGTGACCGTGAGCGCGTACACGCCCGCGATCACCGGTTCGTTGAACGAACCCGCAACGACCGGCACGGCGGTCCCGTTCAAGGTGAGGGTCGCCGTGGCCGGGCTGACCGTCCCCTCCAGCGTCGCGTACCGCGGGGAGAACGACAGGTTCACCGTGAGGGCGGCGGCCTGGACCGGCAACGACCCCAGCGGCGCGAGGGCGACGTACGCGTACGACCGGGCCCCGAACTCGTAGTTGTAGAGGCTGTTCGGCAGGAAGAGGTCGAGGGGGGCCGACGCGGGCGAGCTGAAATTGGCCGATCCACCGAGGGAGATCCACCAGCCGATGTTCGACGGGAGCCCCTGGCTCGCGACCACCACCGAGCTGGCGGCGATGGCGGTGGTGTTGGGGGAGTACCCGCCGGAGTCCTGGGAATCCACCTCGTACCAGTACACCTGACCGTTCTGCGCGGAGGTGTCCGTGAAATTGGTGAGGCTCGTGGTCCCGACCGGCGCGAACGGCCCCGTGGCCGACGCGGAGCGGTACACGTGGTAGGTGAGCACGCTCCCGACGCCGGAAGTGGGTGGGGTCCAGTTCAGGGCGACCCGGTCCTCCCCGGCGGCGATCGACACCGCCCGGGGGGCGTCCGGGGCGACGAGGGCCGAGACGACGATCGGGAGCGCCGAGGTCCCTCCCGTGTAATTGGCCGCGGTCACCTGGGCATACACTTCGTCAATTTCGGTGGTATTGACCTTCGGGGCCGTGTAGTTGGTCGTGAACACTCCGGTGGCGTTCGTCGTCCCCGTCGCGGGGGAGACGGAGGCGCCGCCGTTCGCCGTCATGGAGACCGTCGCGCCGGGCAGCGGCGCGCCCGTGGTGCTGTTGGCCACCCGGACGGTGACGGTGGTCGTGCCACCGGAGTCGGTCCCGGCCGGAGCGGCCGACACGGTGGTGGTCAGGGTCGTGGCCGGCACCATATTCGCGTTCTCGATGAACTTGGTCGAGTTCTGCTGGACGAAGGTGACCACGCTCAGGTTCCGGGAGTTCCACGTGGGCAGGATGCCGCCCGCGAACGAGATCGGGGTCGTCGCCCCGTCGGTCAGGGAGACGGGGTGGTTGACGAGCGTCTCCCGGACCACGTTCCCGATGTCGTGGGGACCGTAGCCGTTGCTCACGTTCTGGAGCCCGATCCACTCGACGAGGTAGGTGACGACGTTGTAGGAGCCGGTGACGGCCGAGGTGATGGTGGCCGAGCCCGTCACGTTGCGGCCGACCACCGACGCGCTCTGGGAGATGGAGACTCCGGCGGGGATCGCGGAGACGTTGGCGATTTCGTCGTTGTAATCGTTCTGCATGCCGGGGATCGAACTGGTGGCGCCGCAGGCCGACGTGTTCCCGTCGAAGAAGACGTCGGGGAAGCCGCAGACGTTGTAGAAGGCGGCCCGGGCGTTGGAGGTACCGTCCGGGGTCACGTAGTTCTCGAGGCAGGGCCCCTGGCCCGGGGCGAAGGCGCAGACGTGCAGCTCCGCGATGTCGATGACGCTCCGGTTGGTGCTGCGGTCGATGTTGAACAGCGCGGCCGATTCGGCCGGGCAGTGGATGCACCAGACCGCCGTGAACGTCTCGATCATCACGGTCCTCGGGAAGCTGATGGCGTAGGTCGGCACCCCCGCGGCCGGGACGGCGGACCCGGTGGAGGGGACGACGATCGAGGGGGTCGACGGGAGGGCCGGCCCGGCCGCCGAGGGGGTGGCCGACCCGGAGGGCGCCAAGGCCCCCGAGGCGATCACCGCCAGCAGGAGGAGGCACGCGACGCCGGTCAGCTTCCGTCTGGACATCTTTCTCGGGATTCCCCCGCTTCGGTTCATGGTTTGCTCTCCCTGGTCTCGAAACTGGATCGGAAAATCCCCCTCGCGGCAAGCCCCGCCACGGGGACTCTCCGGACGCCGACGTCGCCTTGCGGGGGGGCCCCCGTGGCCCTCGCCGGACCACCGTCTCCCGGCGGACGGGAACTACCGCACGTGGGGCTGGAAGGTTCGGTCATTCGCCGATAGGAAAACTTGGGACGTGGCGGGAGTACATAAATGCATGGTTTTTGGGCCGAGTCGGCCCGCTCGATATTCAATAACGGTCAGAGCTGCACCCCGTCCCGTCCCCGAGCCTCGGCGTGGATTCTTTGACCGCAACGCTTACAAACACTTACTGATGTTTGTCAGTGTATGGCCGTCGAGACCGTGCGGGTGGTCACATCGTGGGGGCACCAGTATCGTCAGCGAGTCGAGCACTTCTGGGACCCCAAAGCGAAGCGGACTCGCACACGGATCCTCGAGAATCTCGGCCCCGTTCACCCCGTCTTTCCTCGAGCTCCCGAACCTCCCGCCCTCTCGCTGCCCCCGGTCCACTTTGGCCTCCTCGCCACCCGCATGATGAGCGGCACGCTCACCGCCGCTCACGTCGTCCAGACCGTCCAGGAGATGGGCGAGGAGATGCCAGCCGGCCCCCTCCAGGCCGTCGGCATCCGCTTCGACCTCGCGGAAAAAAAACTCGAGCTCCTCCTCTGGCTCGTGCCGCCCTCCTCCCGCCCCGGCCCTGTCCCGTCTGCCAAGCGGCCCTCGAACCCATCGGGACCCACACCACAACGCTCCTCACGCTCCAAGGGTCGGGCCGACTGACCGTCATGACCTTCGGGTGCCCCTCGGGGCACCCCGAGGGGCAAAGGCGCTCCTCCCTGCGCTTGGTCCTCGCGCCTCCCTACTGCGTCCTCGGCTACGACCTCATGATCGCCGTCGGCCTCCTCCGCTTCGGTCTCGACCTCCCCGAGCAACGGGTCGCCGCCGTCCTCGAGGACGGCTGGGGCCTTCCGATCGCCCCGAGCACCGTCTCCCGCCTCTCCACCGAGTTCCTCGTCCGTTGGCGGATGCTCGGCGAAGAGCGGCTGCCTCCCTGGGTCGCCTCTCTCAGCCCCTGGGTCGTACAGATCGACGGCACGGTGGTGGTCGGATCTCCGGTCACCTTCCGAGTTCGGGAGGCGCGGACCGGCGCCACCCTCTGGGCTGAACAAACGGAGGTGGAGAGCAAGTCCGAGGTCGTCGGTTCCTACGGGCGCTCCGCGCCCGGTTCGGTCTCCCGACCCTGCTCCTTCGGGACCTCCGCGCCACGCTCCGGGAGGCCGCCGCCGAGGTCTACCCGGAGGTGCCGCCGGGGGAGGACCACTGGCACTTCCTCTCGACGATCGGTCTCGTGATCCTCGTCGATCACGAACCGCTCCGCAAGGGGCTGCTGGCCGGGGACGCCCTCGCCCTCCTCGCTCAGTGGTCGCGCCGACTGCCCACGGAGGGCCGCACCCTCGACGAGCTCGAGCGGGTCGGGGTCCGCTTGGCGCTCGAGTGGATCGACGCCGCCCGACTCCATGCGGGAGGGTTCCCCTGGCGCCTCCCGTACCTCGAGGTGGCGCGACGGCTCCGTCAGGTGGAGGCGTGGTCGGAGACGCTCGTGCGGGCCGGGGCGATCCGCCGCGCGGGGATTCCCGAGGTCGCGGAACTGCGCACGAAGGTCCGGACGCTGCTGGCCCGAGAGTCGGTACGCCTTCCGTTCGGGCGGCTCTCGGCGGAGTCGGAGTGTTGGGAGGAGTTGCGTCGGGCGATGCGGGTGGAGCGAGGTCGGCGAAGCCGTGAGGACCTCGCCCCGCTGGCCGCCGCGGATGTCGCGGTGGTCCGTCGAGAGATCGAGGAGGTGGGTCGGCGGTTCGCCGAGCGGGGGGAATGGGCGGAGGCGATCTGGGCGGAGCCGGGTATGGTGGTATGCCCATGCGAGGCTATCCACCCTCTACCGGCGGACGAAACAAAAGCCAGGGGTGGGAAACTTCCGCGAGCTTGCGAGGGCGGGGCTAGCACTGTATGGTGTGAAACCCACGCCAGCGCCGTATGGGGGAAGGAGACCGGCAGGAGCGTATACGGCCGCTCAGAGAAAGCCGTCGGTGAGCCGGATGCGGGAAAC
>JAJZDH010000041.1 GCA_021828665.1 Thermoplasmata archaeon | reverse complement strand
ATAGGCATAGGTGCCGTTTCCCTGGGTGAACCCGACCGAGGTCGAGGTCGACGTGTTGAGCGCAACGCCGAGGTTGACGGTCCAGGATGTGCCGGACGGCAGGCCCGACTCGGTGAAGGTGACGGGGAACGTGTCCGGCAAGCAGCTCAAAGTACCGGTAGCGTTGGAGAGGACGGCGCCCGTCGCCCCATCGATCATGGCGTCGAAGGAGCTGCCGACGTACGCCGTGGACGCGTTGCAGGGAGACTGATACCCGACATTCCAAATCGATGGCGCGAGGGTCAGATTTCCCGCCACCACCGACTCCACGGAGGGCGAGGGGAACCAATACCTCTGGGCACCCGGATACATCTGGAGGAAGGTGCTGCCCCCGGCGAGGTTGGCGAGGGAGGCCGCGGTGGTGGAGTCGAGGGTGGGGTGGGACACCACCGCGCCGACCTGGAAGCTGAAGGACGGGGTGCAGGCGGAACCCGTGCTGGTGAACAGCAGCGTCGCCGCCGCGTCGGTCACGACCGCGAACAGGGTGGTGTTCGGGGCGCCCGAAGAGTTCAGCACGAGCTCGTAGAAGTTGGCGGTTCCCGGCGAGGCCGAACTCGGCGTCGCGGGGACGGAGAGACTCGCCGGCGGGGAGCCCACCGGCGCCAAGCGGCAACCGACCTGGGGATTCTCAAAGACAGCGGTAGGGATCGTCAGGGCGGTCGAGATCGCCACGCCATCGCCGCTCGTGACGTTCCAGGAACTATTGAGGACCCCGGAGGCGGCGCTCGCCACCGTGGAGGCCGCCTGATTCCAGGATTGCGGGACCGCGCTGGACGGAAGAGCGGCTAAGGCCGCACCGCCCCGGGCAGCGAGCGCACTCGGCGCGAGGAGATCGTGGAACAAGGAAGGAGGGGAGACGGGCGGGGGGACCGAGACCGGCGAGGGGTGGTCCGCCCGCGCCGTCGGCGAAGGAGAGGCCACCCCGCCGTCCGTCGACGGCGTCGCGGAGGTCGCCATCCCCCGGGGATTCGAAGCGCCGGCCGGGGCCGCTCCGGGATCGGCGAGCCTGCCGAGCCCGGGACCGAGGACGACGACCACCGCCACCAACGCCGTCAGGATCCATCCATTCCGCATACCGTGAGGCGACACTTCGAGCCACCTTCGGACGGTGCACAGTTCGGAACTGAAATAAGAATCTTGTCAAGGGCCACCGGTCGTACCTACCATTTCCAGGGAGGGGCTGCCGGAGCGGTTCCCGCCGGGCCATCCACGCCCGGTGCTCCTCCCACCTCGTGGGGCTCCGTCGGCGCAGCCTCTCGACCCCCTCCCGAAGCCTCGGGTTCCGGTGGCTCGCTGCCGCCGGGGCGACGGTGGGGAGGCGGATGGTTTACGCCCGCGAACCCTCGGCGGAGGGGCCCCCGGGCCGGGAGGGATCGACCGTCATCTCCTCCGGAGGCGCGCCGAGCTCCGCGAGGAGGGAGGTCGCCCCGGGGAGGTCGACGGGAGGGGCGTACACGGAGGGCGGTTGTCCCGAGATCCGGAGGACCTTCTCCGCGACGGCGGGACAGTACCCGCAGCTCCGGCACGTGGTGTGCTCGCAGTCGACGGCCGCGATGTGGCGGAGGAAGCCCTCGGGAAAGGCCCGGTTGTCGATGACCACCTCCCCGAACGGCTCGAAGGCCCGGACGAGGGATTCGGTCGCCGGCGAATGGGGGGTGGCGGCGAGCCGCCGCAAGGCCCCCCGGGAGCCGCGCACCTGCACCAGGCTCAGGATATCCGCGAGGTTGCCCGGATAGGTGCGGGCGCTGTAGGCCCGGGCCGCCCGCACCAGCCAATCGGTGGGCTGGTTCCGGCCCGAGATCTTGAACCGGTGGACGCCGACCTCCTCGTAGACCGCGAGGTCCTCGGGCCGGACAAAGATCCCGGAGATGATCTTCGCCGGATCGCGGACGTACTCGAGGCCGCACTCGAGGATGGGGAGCTCGAAGGCGGGGCAGCGCGCTCCCGGCTGGGAGGCCAGCGAGCTCGTGTTGAGATGGTGCCCGCGGTAGGGGCAGGACGGGAGGCAGGATTGGTTGACGAGGATCTCCACCTCGGCGCCGGCCCGCACGAGCCCGCGGATCAGCCGGAAATCCCGGTTGGCCTCCTCGAGGATGATGGTCCGGGCACCCAGCCGCAGGAAGTACTCCGCCTGGGTCACCGTACGGATCCGGGCGAAGGTCGACACCGAGATCGGGAGGTCGGGCCAGGCGCTCCGGACCGCCTCGATGAGGGCGGGGAGAGCGAGGACGAGGCCGTCGACGCCGAGGTCGAGGAGATGCGCCACCTCCCGCAGGAAGAGGTCGAGGTAGCCGGGCCGATACTCCCGCAACCCGAGGTCGCTCGAGTTGAGGGTCGCGTAGAAGGTCCGTCCAGAGGCATGGACCGCGGCGAGATGCGCGCGGAAGCGGTCCGGGTCCACGGGCGGCAGGATGCGCGGCGGCCGGCCGCCCCCCGTGAGCTGCACGGGGTACCCGCCGAACAGGGTGGTGACGGGGAGCGACGCCACCTCGGCGACGAGCCGGTCGTCGAAGTTGGAGGCGAGGACCAGTTCCATGGCGGGCCGGACCGGGCCGAAGGCCATGAGTTCCCACCCGTACCGGTGCGGGCAAATCGACAATCGGCCGGAGCGCTGGGGCCGGGGATGGCGACGGTCCGGGCGTCGCCGGAGCTCCGTCGGCTCCGGGCGGAGATCGCCGATCTGGACCGGGAGATGGTCCGCCTCCTCGGGCGGCGGCTCCGGCGGGCCCGCCGCGCGGTCCGGGTCCGGCTCCGGGAGGGCGCGGATCCCACCGATCCGGAGCAGGAGGTGGAGGTCCGGTCCCGGGCGCGGCGGTGGGCCCGGGCCGCCGGCATCTCCGAACGGTTCGCCGATCGGCTGGTGCGGGAGCTCATGGAGCTCGCCAAATCGACGACCCTCCCTCCTTCCTTCCTCCCTCCTTCCCGCCCCGCACCGCCGTCGACCCCCGATGGGACCCGACGCCGGGACCGGCGTTCCCGGATCGGGTCGACCCGCGGGCCGGCCGGAGGCCCCCCGTCGGGGCGCCGGCAAGGCGGCCCGGGGCCGGTCGAGGGCCACCCTCCGGGACCCGCCCGACGGCCCCCGGTGCCGGACTATCCGTTCCCGACCATCGCCAGGCGGACCCGGACCCAGAAGTACGCCCAGAAGGCGGCGAGGAACCCCACGGCCATGAGGTACGACGCGAGGGGAGGACCCCCACCATCGAGGAAGTCCGCGCCCCCGAGGCCGGCGAGGAGGATGGCGAGAAGCCCCGCCACCCCTCCCCCGAGCGCGCGGCGGCGGCCCGCGCCGCGGAGAAGGTAGATCACGACCACCGCGAGGAAGACGAGGAGGACCCCGAGGGTGGCGTGGACCGCGAGGAGGGGGACCCCGCCCGCGGCCGGTCCGAACAGATGCGGCAGGGTCACCGGCACGTTCCCGGGCGCCCAGCTCGTGGCAACCAGATTCAGGTACATCCCGAGGAGGAATTGGAGTCCGAGGAGGCCGAGGATGCCGTTCAGCGCCAGGCGGAGCGCCATCGGGACCGGCGGCGCGGTCCCGGCCGGCGTCCCGGGTTCTCCCCCGGGCGCGGTGCGGGAAGGGGGAACCAAGGGGCCGGGCGCCGCGGGGGCCGACATCATACCGGCCGGTCGTTCCCAGGGGGCGGAGGGGTCGGCTGCCGACGGCCCCCGGGAACCCTCGGAAGTCCTCCGTGGGTCTTGAACAGGTCGACAATGGCGAGGAGGACCGCCTGGCCCAGGTTCACCGTGGCGATCCGGAGCTCCCGCGGGGCCCCGGGTCGCTCGGCGAGGGCGAACACGGAAAGCGCCTGCCGTCCGAGATCGACCGCCGTTTCGAACCGGTAGGGCGGACCTCCGGCGAACTCCGGAGACTGCATCTGCTCGACGATCCCGGCGATTCCCATCCGGTGGTCCCGGAGGATCTTCGCGAGCTGTTCCTCCGAGATCGCGCTGTCCTCGGCCAGGAGGGGCATCGGACCACCCACCGTCCGGGAACCGGTTCGCCACTTAACCCCGATGTCCGTGGACCGCGGGGGGGCTGGCGCCCGGTCCGTTCCGGAGCCGTCGCTCGTGGGGATCGATCCGGCCCGGCGAAGGGCGCGGTACGAGGGGGTTCGGAAAGGGGGGCCCCTCGGGGCGGCCGCGCCGCTACGCGACCATGGGGAACGCCCGGTCGCCCCGGTAATTCTCGGGAGGGTGGCCCACGATGGGGAGCGCCGTGCCGCAGCGGCGGCACCGGCCGGATCGGTCGAGGTTCCAGGAGCGGAGGGAGAAGCCGAACCGCTCCACCGCCACGGCCCCGCACCCCGGGCAGTAGGTGTGCTCGAGCGGGTGGCCCCACACATTCCCGAGATAGACGAACCGGAGCCCCTCGTTCCGGGCGATGCGGTGGAGCCGTTCCAGGGTGGGGATCGGCGTCGGCGGCAGGTCGCGCATCCGGTAATCCGGGTGCCACCGGAGGAGATGGAAGGGCGTGTCCGCGCCGACCTCGGAGGCCACGAATCCGGCGAGGTCGCGGAGCGTGGCCTCGTCGTCTCCGACCCGGGGCACGATGAGGTTCGTCACCTCGACGTGGACCCCGCGTCGGTGGAGGTCGACCAGGGTCGCCCGGATCGGGCCGGCCCCCCGGGCGGTGATGTACCGGCGGAGGAACCCCTCCTCGCCGCTCCCCTTGAAGTCGACGCTGACGGCATCGAGGTGCGGTCCGGCGAGCGCCACCGCCTCCGGGGTCATGTACCCGTTGGTGACGAAGTTCGCGAAGAGGCCCCGGCGATGGGCCTCGGCGATGATGTCGAGGGCGTATTCGATGAAGATCGTGGGTTCGTTGTACGTGAACGTCACCCCGTCGGCCCCGAGCTCGAGGGCGCGGGCGACCGCCTGCGCGGGGGAGAGCGGTCGGCCGCCCACCTCCGGCTCCTGGGAGATCTCGAAGTTCTGGCAGTACTGGCAGCGCCAGTTGCAGCCGACGGTCCCGATGGAGAGGACCCGGCTGCCCGGACGATAATGGGCGAGCGGCTTCTTCTCCACGGGGTCGAGCTGGAGCGCCGCCGCCCGGCCGTAGGTGAGGAGCCTGAGCTGGCCGTCCTCGTTCGCCCGCACGTGGCAGAACCCCCGGCTCCCCGGGGGGATCACGCAGTACCGGGCGCAGGCGGTGCACCGCACCTTTCCCGAGGCGAGCGGGGAGTACAACGTGGCGAGGGATCCCGGCACCGCTCCCCTCCGACCTCCGGACCCGGGAGGGGGCCGGGCCGAATAATCCTTCCCGGCGGCTTCTCCGTCGGGTCGGACGGGTCCCGGGATCCGGGCCGTCGGCGGTCCGGGCCGCCGGCCGCCCCGTGGCCCGCACCCCCGGGGGCCCGCGGGCGGGCACGCCAACGTTCAAGCGCTCCGGGGGTTCGCCTTCCCGTGGACGGCCCCGAGGAACGCTCCCCCGCCGCCACCCGCGAGCGGCTCGAATCGGAGGTCCGCCGGCGGATCGCCCCGAGCCCGGAGACCCTCGAACGGGTGGCGCGGGCGAGGGCGGAGCTCGTGGCGACCGCCACGGCGGAGGCGGCGCGGCAGTCCATCCCGCTCGTGCGGGCCGTGGTCGCCGGGAGCGCGGCCCGCGGCACCTTCCTGTCGGACCGGCTCGACATCGACCTCTTCCTCCTCTTCCCCCCCGGACTGGCCCGACCGGAGCTCGAACGGCACGGGCTCCGCCTCGCGGGAGCGCTCTTCCCGGAAGCCGAAACGAGGTATGCCGAGCACCCGTACCTCCGGGGACGGTTCGGCGGCTTTCCCGTCGATGCCGTGCCCGGGTACGCGGTCACCGACCCCTCCCGGCCGCAGAGCGCCGTCGACCGGACGCCGTTCCACCACCAGTACCTCATCGAACGGCTCACCCCCGAGCTCATCGAGGAGGTCCGCCTGACCAAGCAGTTCCTCCGTTCGCTCGGGATCTACGGCAGCGAGTCCCGGACCCAGGGGTTCTCGGGGTACGCCGTCGAGCTCCTCGTCCTGAGGTGGGGGTCGCTCGACCGCTTCCTCGACGCCGCCCGGAGCTGGCAGGCCCCCGTGCGGCTCGTCGTCACCCCCGGCGCGACCCCGCGGGTCCCCGAGGAGGTGCCGCTCATCATGGACGATCCCGTCGACCCCGGACGGAACGTCACCAGCGCGCTCTCCCGCCGCAGCTTCGCCACGCTCCTCCTCGCCGCCGGCGCCTACCTTTCCGATCCGCGGCCGGTCTTCTTCGAACCCCGGGTCCCGCCCCGCCTCGACCGGAGTTCCGCGCTCGATCGGCTCCGGGTCCGGGGCACCCATGTGGCGGGGCTTGAGCTCCCCCGCCCGCCGCTCGTGGACGATATCCTCTATCCGCAGCTCGCCAAGGCGGCGCGGGCCACGGCGGAGGAGGCGCGCCGGCTCGGATTCTCGGTGCTGGGCAGCGCCTCCGCCGCGGGACCCCGCTCCGTCACCTGGCTCGTCGAGGTCGCCTCCCGGCAGCTTCCCCACGCGCAGCCGCGCGACGGCCCGCCACCGGGCGCCGGCCGATCGGAGTCGTTCCTCGAGAAGTGGGGCGACCCCTCCGCTCCGGTCCTGCAGGGGCCGTTCGTGACCGAGGAGGGGCGGCTCGCCGTGGAGAGCCGGCGCGAGGAGGGCCGGATCGAACCGTTGCTGACGGCGCTCCTGCCGCAGATCTCCCTCGGCCGCGACCTCGCCCGGCTCAAGGGGCCCGGGGTGGCGTTCCTTCCGCTCGAGGAGCTTCCGGAAGCCGAGGAGCTCCCGATCGCCCTCGGCGAGCTCCTCGCGAAGAGCCTCCCGTGGCGGGCGCCGGGTCGCTGAGACCCCCGGCTCCTTCCGCGCGGGGCCGCCGCTCCGGCCACCGCGGCGGCCGCGGGGCCGGCGTCAGGCGAGGAAGCTCCCCAGGAGGAACCAGATTCCGATCCATCCGAAGATCTGGAGGGCCACGAGCCCGGCCCAGTCCGATTTCGTGTAGGTCGCGACCGAGCTCCGCAACCGGGGGAAGACGACGAAGGAGGTGAGGATCACGACGAGGCCCGCGCCCACCGCCGCCGAGAGCCCGACGGTGGAGCCGTCCGAACGGGCGAGGAAGGTCCCGACCCCCGCGGCGAGGACGCCCGCGAGGATCGCCCAGACCACCGCCATGGCCATCCCGTAGGTCAGCTCGAGCTCGTGGGCGATGAACCCCTTCTCGTCGAAGACGGGGAACTGGAACTTCGTCTCCTCGACCGCCACGGGATTCTGGCGGACCTTCTTCGCCACGGAGCGCTACCCCCTCCGGGCGACGGCGAGATCGAAGAGCGCCTCCGCCCGGTAGGAGCTCCGGACGAGCGGCCCGGCCGCGACCCCGGCGAACCCCGCCGCCCGGGCCCGCTCGGCGAGGCGGTCGAACTCCGCCGGCGTCACGTACCGGGCGACGGGAAGGTGGGCCGGCGAGGGACGGAGGTACTGGCCCAGGGTCAGGAGCTCGACGCCGGCGCGGCGGAGCTCGCGAAAGGCGTCGCCGACCTCCTCCTCGGTCTCGCCGAGGCCGAGCATGAGGGAGCTCTTGGTGACCGGGGCGGGCGCCGGACCGTCCCGGACGCGACGGAGGAGCTCGAGGGAACGGGCCCAGCTCGCCCGGGGATCGCGGGCGGCGGGCCCGAGCCGGGGCACGGTCTCCACGTTGTGGGCGAGCACCTCCGGCCGCTCCTCCGCGAGCCGGGCGAGCGGCTCCGGGTCGCCTCCAAGATCGCCGACGAGCAGCTCGATCCGGACCTTCGGGGCCGCGGCCCGCACGGCGCGGAGCGTCGCGGCCATCGCGCCCGCGCCGCCGTCGGGAAGGTCGTCCCGGCAGACCTGGGTGAGGACGACGTACCGCAGGCGGGACCGGGCCACCATCCGGGCGACCCGTTCCGGCTCGGTGGCATCGACCTTCCCGCGCGGCCACCGGGTCGTCACCGCGCAGAACCCGCACCGCCGGGAGCACTCGGTGCCGAGGAGCATGATCGTGGCGGCGCCCGCCGACCAGCACTCCGGCAGGTTCGGGCAGCGGGCCTCCTGGCAGACGGTCCCCAGCCGCTCCTCCCGGAGGAGGTCGCGGAGCGGTCCGTACAGCGTTCCCCGGGGGGGCCGGACGGAGATCCACTCCGGGAGCCGCGAAGGACCCACGACGGGAAGCGCCGCGCCGTCGGGGAACGCTCCGGTCGCCACGCCCGGAAAGAGGGGCGGGCGTCTTAGGCTTTGCCGGAGCGGCGGCGGGGCAGCCGCTCCTCGAGGAGCATCTCGAGCCGGCTCACCGGGACCGCGTCGAGGCGGAGCCGGGCGGAGTCCCCGGGCCGGGCCGGCTCGACATCCAGGAAACCGTCCCGTTCGAGGCTCTTCACGTTCCGCCAGAAGGTGACCCGGCTCACCGGCCGCGCCCCGTACTCCTCGGCGATGGAGGCGTAGCTCCGGCGCGCCATCTCGGTGGCCACGCTGTCCTTCGGCCCGTGGAGGGAGCGGGCACAGGCGAGGAGGACGAAGAGGGCGGGCAGCGGCAGCGCCTCGAGGCGGAGCTCCCCCTCGGTGGGCGCGAGCGCCCCCCGGGCCGCCCGCACATCCTCCGGGCCGATCTCGCGCCGTCCCTCCGCCTCGGCGGAGCGGGCGGCGTTGAGGAGGAGTTCGAGGGCGAACCGCGCATCCCCGCCGGAGGCGGCGGCCCGGGCCAGCGGGCGGAGCGTCTCGGCCGCCAAGCTCCCCGGACGGAGCGCGAGCGCCGCCCGGGCCTCCAGGATGGAGAGCAGCGTCTCCTCCGAGTAGCGGGCGAGCGGCAGGCGGTGGGTCACGCCGAAGCTCGACCGGCTCGCCGGGTCGAGGTACGGGAGCACATCGTCGGGGGCGATGAGGAGGAGCGAGATCGCCCCCAGCGCCACCTCCCGGGACCGGGTCAGGAGGTAGACGAGGCGCGTCCCCTGGCGGACCAGGCCGCCGACCTCGTCGAGGACGATGAGCCGGTGGCCCGGGCTCTTCCGGAGCCCCTGCTCGAAGACGTCGAGCATCTCGGCGAGGCCGTAGCCGCGGTCCGGCAGGTGGGTCCCGACCCCGCGCAGCAGTTCCAGCAGGATCGTCCGGTCGTTGGAACGGCGCCAGCAGTTGACGTAGAGCGTCTGGACCGGCAGCCCGCGGACCCGCCCCACGCTCCTCAGGTCCTCCGCGAGACGGTGGCCGAGCACCGTCTTGCCGCTCCCGATCCCCCCGGTGAGGAGGAGGTGGTCGCCGGAACCGCGGGCGAGCGCCCCCCGGAATCTCCCCAGGAGGAGCGCGAGCTCCCGTTCCCGCCCCGGCAGCCGGGGCGGCAGGTAGGCCATGTCGAGGGTCTCCTCGTGGAGAAGGACGTCGCCCATCCGCTCCGCTACTCCCCCCGCCGGCGCTTAGCCGCTGCGGCCGGGCCGGTCCCGCGGTGCCCGGCGGGCGAGGAACCCCGCGAGGGAACGGTCGGCCCGCTCCGCCAGCCGCTCCGGGTCCGGACGGGCGTCGAGGCGGATCCACCGCGGCGGGCGGCACAGCCGCCCGTACTCCCGCCGGACCCGGTCGAGCGTCGCCCGCCGCTCGAGCGGCGCGCGGGGGGCTCCCCGCCGTTCCATCCGGTCGAGGGCCTCCCGGACCGGCACGTCGAGCCAGAGGACCCGGTCCGGGAGGGGGGTGACCAGACGCTGGAGCCGGGCGACGGCGGCCCGCGCCGGCGGCGGCAGCGCCGCGCCCTGGTAGGCGAGGGTCGAATAGAAGGAGCGGTCCTGCAGGACGATCCCCGGGGACCGGAGATCGGCCCGAAGCCCCGGCGCGGCCCGGGCGCGGTCGAGGGTGAAGGCGAGGGCGCTCTCCATCGGATCGTCCCCGGAACGGCGGGCCGCCTCCGCCCCGAGCGCCGGGTCGGCCGGCTCGCTCCGGAGGCGGACGGTCCATCCCCGGGCGGTCCACCGCGCGGCGAGCGCCCGGAGGAGGGTGGATTTGCCGGCCCCGTCGATCCCCTCCGCCACGATGTAGGGGGCGCGGGCCGGTCCCGTCACGGCGTTCCCCCCCGGCCCGCGAGCGGCTCCGGACGGAATCCGTAGACCCGCTCGACGGAATCCTGGAAGGGGACCCGGAGGAGCTCGGCCTCGTCGGGGAACCGGTCGAGGAAGCTCCGCGCCCGCCGGGGCACCGTCTCCAGGTCGAGGACCGCCCCCGGTCGCGCGGGATCGTCGAGGAAATCGGTCTCCCAGAACCAGGGCCCCGGGGAACGGACCACCTCCCTGACGAGGTCGCGCCGGGCGAGGTACGACGGCACGAGCCCGCCGAACTCCTCCGGCCGGAGCCGGGTCCTCTGGTAGTGCTTGACGACCCGGTGCGCCGGAAGCGCGCACCGGGAGGCCCGCGCGGCGAGGCGCCGGAACGCCTCGGCGTCGAACTCCTCGGCATGGACGACGACCGGGCACTCCCGTTCCCGTCCGATCCGGAGCGCGCGGTCGAAGATCGCCTCCACGGCGGGACGGAGCGGTTCCGGGTACGGGAAATGCGGCCACCCCACCTCGCCGAGCGCCACGGCGGCCCTCTCGGCGATGCGGGTGCCGGCGAGGTCGAGCGCGGCCTCCTGGAGCGCGGTGGCCGGAGCGGCCCCCAGCACTTCCGCCTGGTGGAGGAGATCGACCGGATACGGGGCGAGGACCGGGTGGACCCGGATCCCCACCTCGGTCGCGATCCGGCGGGCCATCGCCTCGGTCGTCTCGAACTGGACCCGGTACTCCTCCAGCGATCGGGGCGGGAGGGCCGTGTAGCTCTGGGTGGCGAGGAAGAGGTCGGTGCCGCCGGCCGCCCGGAACCGGCGGGCGGCCCCCACCCCTTCGCCCGAGGGGGCCAGGTGGCAGTGGTGGTCGACGACGGGCAGGTCGGAGGGCAGCGCCACGGCGAGGCCCCCCCTCTCCGCCGGGGCGCCTACCGCAGGAGCCCGGCGCCCCGCAGCTCCTGGGTGATCTTCTTGACCGCGACCTCCACGTCCGACGGCTTGCGGGCTCCCGTGCAGACGAGCTTGCCGCTCCCGAAGAGCAGGACGACCACCCGGGGCTCCTCGATCCGGCAGACGAGGCCGGGGAACTGCTCGGGCTCGTACTCGACCCGGTCGAGACCGAGGGTGACCGCGATGGCGTTGAGGTTGATCTCGCTCTCGAGGTCGGAGCTCGCCACGATGTTCTGGACCTCGATCCGCGGTTTCATCGTGATCTTCTGGCCGCCCTTCTTGATCTGGAGCGCGACGGTGTGGATCGAGAGCTCCACCTCCTTCATGCTCTTCGCCCCGGTGCAGACGACCTTTCCGGACCGGAAGAGGAGGATCGCCGTCTTCGGTTCCTTCAGGCGGTAGATGAGCCCCGGGAACTGCTCGGGCTCGTACTCCGCGCCGTCGAGGCCGAGGGCGATCGACTGCAGATCGAGCTCGTCTCCCAGCGACGTCGAGGCGACCACATTCTCAATTCGGATCTTCGGCATGGGGCTCTCTGGCCGACGTATTTAAGGCCCCTTTTTAAACCTATGCTTCCGCCCGCCGACCGTCGTCGAGCGTGCGGAGCGCGGCCAGAAGAAGGCTCCGGGTGAACCCCCACACCACGTGGCCCTCGAAGACCACCGCCTCGACCTCGGCCGGTCCGCGGGAGGTGGCGCGGAGGACCCGGCGGCTCCGATGGAGCTCCCCCTCGGGCAGCCAGAAGACCCCGGCCACTTCGTCGGGGTCCCGGGCATGGGGGAGACGGGCCCCCGGCGCGAGCCGCGCGGCGAACGCCGCCACCTCGAGCCCGAACGCCGTCGCGGAGAAGATTCCGAGGAACCCGGGCGCCCCGTCGAGGTCCGCCGCTCCGAGCCCCACTTCCTCGTCCAGTTCCCGGAGCGCGGTCGCGGTCACGTTCGGGTCGGCCGGATCGGTCCGGCCGCCCGGGAACGAGACCTGTCCG
>JAJZDH010000040.1 GCA_021828665.1 Thermoplasmata archaeon | reverse complement strand
CCTCGTCGGCTACGGGTCCCTGCCGGGGTTCACCACCTCGAGCCAGTAGGACCTCCTCCCCACCAACTACGGCCTCACGGTAAGCGCCGGAACCGTCGATGCGATCCTCCGCCGCTCGGCCGAGCTGTTCGCGCCCGCCTCCGCGGCGATCCGCGAGGTGGTACGCCGGGGGCGGAGCGGCCCCGTCGACTGGACGGGGTGGAGGGTTGACGGGGGCTACCATCCTCTCTGGGACTTCGTGAGCCCTGAGGCGAGAGCGGCCTACTTCACGGTGGCCCGCAGCGCGGGCCACAAAGTCCCCGAGGGAGGGCTCGGGACGCGGCGGAAGGACCGGATCCTCGAGTGGGACGGCGCCTCTGCGTGCGACGCGCTCTCGGGGCGCAAGCCGAGGTGTGGGGTCCGCATCCTCCGGCACGCGCGCCGGGGACTCGAGCGGTGGGAGTCGGTCTCCGACGCCCCGGACGGGCGAGGGCTGGGGGTGTTGGAGAAGAGCGCACGCGGCGTGCGGGCTGCCGCGCGACTTCCGGACGAGAGGGCTCGGCGCGCGGAGGCGACGCGCCAGCGCACGCACCTCGTTCGGTGGCTCCAGGTCGCGCGAGAAGGCGAGGCGGCCGAGGCCCGGCGGAAGTTCTTGACGAAGCACGAGGGCGATCTGGGGTGGGGGGCGGAGGTCGGCGTGGCGGCCCCTAACTACCGGGCCGAGCAGGGGCTGAGGCCGCCCATCGCGAAGAAGTGCAAGCTGTCGCGAGGGTCGCGGACGCTCGGCGGTGCGGAACGGTTCGCCACGCTGGCGAGCGTGGTGGAGACCGGGAAGATGCAGTGGGGGTTGGGCTCGCAGAGCTCGGGGCACGGGTCCTGAGCATGCGGCCCGATCCGTTTGGGTTCGGCACGGGTCCGCCGCGCAAAGCGAGGGAGAGAAGGCGCTGGTGGGCGCGATCCACCAGCCGACCGGCTCGTCACGCCCGAGTGGGAAGGGTTACCGAGGAACCGAGGACCCAACTCCCGGACGACGAGCTCCGGCTCAGTGCCCATCGGACATGGGCGGGTTCCATCCGATAAGCCGTGGGCTCCCCCCGGTCCGCGACCACGCCCGCGCCCGACGCCGGCCGGGCGGGACCTCCGAACCGCCAGACGATGAGGGGCGCGAGCAGCATCGGTACGAGCCAAGTGGCGTTGAAGAGCCCGGCGAGCGGGTTCAGCGCGACGATTCCCGCCATCAGGAGGCCCGCCAGGAGGAGAGAGTACCGGGAGAGATACACCACCTCGCGTAGACGCAGCGGGCTCTCGCTCTTCGGGGTCACGGGAATGCTCCGCAACCGGGTCACGAGGTAGGAGGCCATGCTCTGAAATTCATACGGAAGCGCGATCATGCTGACCGCCGCACTCAGCCACCGATGGTTCCAGTAGGTTCCCCAGGAGATCCGACAGTGCCGGAGCACGAGCACCGAGGGGATGGTCCCCGCCGCTCCGACGACGAGCAGGTAGCGGAGGATCGGGACGGACCAGAACGTCGCGAGGGGGTTGTGGAGGAAGGCCATGAGGAACGCGGAGGCACCCGCCGGCGTGGAGGCGTAGCCGTAGACCGTGAGAAACATTCCGAGGGGGAGCAGGAGGCTCGTGAGGTGGCCGAGGGGGGTCTGCAAGAGGTCGAAGCTCCGCGCCTTGCCCAATCGGTAGCGGTGGGCGAAGCCGACGAACTCCATCGCCCCACGGGTCCACTTATTCTGGCGCTTGATGAAGCCGCGGACGTTCTCGGGGGTGGCCTCGTAGGTGTGCAGGGGTACGAATCGGCAGTGCCAATCCCGTTCGGCGAGCGCCGCCGCGGTGGCAAAGTCCTCCGAGACAAACCCCTCGACGAACCCTCCGATCTCGGCGACGGCGGAGATTCGGATCAACGCGTTGTGGCCATAGCAGAAGACGGCGTCCAGGGCATTCGCCAGTTGTTCCTCCCAGAGGAACTGGCCGACCCGGGACATCGGCGCCAGCGCCTCGACGAATCTCGTGTCGCGGTTCCAGATGTTGATCAATCCCTGGAAGACCGCCACCCGGCGGTTGGCGGGCGCCTCGGCGTACCGGAGCGCTTCCCCGACCCAATCCGGGGGAAGGTAGGAGTCGGAGTCCAGCAGGACCAGATAGTCGTAGGCGGCGCCCCACCGGCGGAACCACGCATTGATCGCACCCGCTTTGAAACCGGTCCGATGCTCCCGACGGACCACTTCGAAACGGTGCCGGGCCGCCAGGGTGTCCACGGTAGCCCGGGCGCCGGGATCGCTCGAATCGTCCAGGATGTACACGTCCACCGGGTAGTTCTGGCGGATCGCCCCCAGGCACTCCGGGACCACGTCGTTCATCGTGGCGTAGAGGACCGCCACCCGGGGCCGGGAGGCGAGCACCTCGAGCCGTGGGAGCCGGTGCTCGCGGCGTAGGGTCAGGGCGATTACCTGGCGGGCCAGGCCGTAGGCACTGCCCACGAACAGCACACTGAGCACCCCGAAGAGGGCCACCGAGGCCGGGTGGTTCCACCGGATGACGAACAGCGCGAGACCGAGGTCGAGGGCCACGAAGATCCCGGCCACCAGCGCGTAGAAGGCCACGCGGACGGCCGGCAGGTCGGGAGGGCATGGGACCGGGGCGGCGCTCGGCACGAATCTCCTCCTCGAACGGCTACAGCGGGGGTGCGGGCCCCACGGAGGTCGACCCCGAAACCGGTCCCCGGAACCGGAGCAGGCGGTTCCGGGGGTTCGCGGACCCCCGGCGGTACGCGGCCCATCCGACGAGTCCGACAGCGCCGAGACCGGCCGCGACCCCGACCAGTCCCCCGTCGGTGCCCAGGAGGGCCGAAGGTCCCGCGCCGGGGATGGGGCCCGGGACGTAGGCCGCGGCCGGGCGAAGGGTCACGTTGGGGTCGTAGAAGAGTCGCGGGTAGCCGCCGGCGACCCCTCCGAAGAGCAGGCGGAGGTGGGTCTCCTGATCGTCCGGGGACACGGAGGTGCCGCTCGACACCGTGGAGGTCGCATTCGTTCCGTTCGCGTACGTCACCGACGCGGTGGGCCCCCAGGCGACCGTGGCGATCAGCGAACCGGTCGCATTCGCCCGCTCCTCCACGTCCTCCGAGCCCGGGTGCAGTGAGCTGGATCCGAACGTTTGGAGGGAGAGAACCACCCCCAGATGATCGGAGGCGCCGATCCAGGGCCACCCGGCGACCCCCAGGTCGAACGTCACGGTCCAGGGGGAGACCGTCGCATTGCCCGCCGCCAGGTGGAAGACGAGGCGGACGGCGGCGAGGCCGAGCGACCCGCCGTCCGCCTCCGGAAGCTCCGAGGCGTTCCACGCGCCCCGGGCCGGACCGACCGGGACCGAGCCGGAAAGGTTCACCTGGAGGCCGCCCGCGCTCCCGTGGTTCCAGGTGAGGTTCCATCGGATGTTCTCGTTCGAGAGGCTGCCGACCGCGAGCACGGTCCCGTTGGGGGCCACCTCGGCGACGCCCAGGAGGGAGACCGAGACGTTGGTCCGGTTGGTCGTCGGGGAGGAAACGTAGAACCGGGGGCTCTCGCCCGCAAGGGTGAGCTCGACGTTCCCGTTGGTCCAGGAGAACGGCGCGAGATGCGGCGGCGGGTTGCTTCCGTCGAGAGCGACGGGGCCGGACCCCCCGACGGCACCTTCGGGAGCCCGCCAAGGTCCCGGGATCCCCCCCGCCGGTAGGACCCCCAGCGGCAGGAGGAGGAGGGCCGACAGACCGACCGCGAGCATCCCACGCGGTATCCCATACGCGGCCACGGGGGGTCCGAGGCGGCGGGGGGTATTCTCGGGTTTTGGTGCGCGCCTCGAATCGATTGGTGCGTGAATCGAACCCGGGGAGGCGGGCCGGATTCCTTCACTCCGGAAGCAGGGAGGCCCAGGTTTCCATGAACCGGTCGATCCACCGGTCCGCGAACGACTCCCGATGGTCCCGGACGAGTTGGGCGACCCTTTCCCGGCCCGGTACCCGGTACTCCCGGCCCGCGTCGGTCCGCACGATCTCCACGACCCCGGCAGCGACCAGGCGGGTCAGGTGGAAGGAGAGGGTCGACTTGCTCACGCCGAGGCGGGACGGAAGATCGGAGAAGGAGCTCGTGGGCACCGAGGCGAGCTCGAGGAGCAGACGGCAAGTGGTCTCCCCCCGCAGCACGACGAGGATCCTCCGGTCCTCCCAGGTCACCGTCGGGTCGAAGTAGGCATCCCGACGGCCGGTGCGCTCGCGACGAATCGCATTCGCCCGGACCAGTTGGTCGAGGTGGTACGCGGTCTCCCCCCAACCGAGATGCAGCGCCCGCTGGATCTCCCGCGCGCTCTTCCCGGGATGGGCGGCGGTGAATTCTCGGATGCGACGACGGGTCCGTTGCCGGAGAATGTCGTCGGAGGGAGTCGAGGTCATCCCCCCGCTTCTCGGCCGTCGACGGCCGTCCGACGCAGGAGGGAGGCATTCAGGAGGAGGATCGCCCCGACCAGGATGGCGAGCGGGACCTCGCCGACGTCGAAGGAATCGCCCAGGGTAGGGGAGAAGAGGGAGATCAGCGACAGCACGCCCACGGCCCCCATCCCGAGGAGCCCGATCCCCACGAAGAGGAAGCGCCGGTCCGGGAAGTACCGGTTGGCCAGGAGCGCCACGCTCGCCAGCAGCACCGAGAGTCCGGCGAGAACGACGGACAGGAACGCCTCGATCAGCTCCACGGCTCCGCGAACTCCACGGGTGGGATAATCGTATCCGGGTCGCCGCCTCGTTCCCAACGGCGCGCGGCGCCGGCCCCCCGGCCGGTTTCGAGGCGGGCAGGTCCGGGACCGTCGATGGGGTACGGGCGGCGGCGTGCCCGTCCCTCCCGGGAGTTCCGCTGCCCAGCTGCCGAGGGGGCCTACCCATCCTCCTCGGGAGGACGGAGCTTGCGGAACCGTCGATAGATGGCGAGGTCGTAGACGATCTTCACCGATCCAGCGAGCGCGAACGGGGCGGCGATCCAGGGACCCCCCGCCGCCAGGAAGGAACCCGTGACAGGGGCCCCGAGCGCCTGCACGCTCCGGGCGGCGGTCGTGTATCCGGCCGCTGCCCCCCGGTCCTCGGCCGGGACGATCGCCTGGACGTAGGACTGGCGCGTGGGAACGTCCATCTGGGAAAGGGTCGCCCGGGCGACCCAGAGGATCGAGGCGATGGCGAAGGAGGGCGCGACCACGAGGAGGATGAGGAAGAGGTTGGACGGGATGTGGCTGAAGACCATGGTACGAACGAGACCGAAGCGCCGGGCCAGCGGCGCGGCGAGGACCAGGGAGAGCCCCGCGGCTAGGTTGCTGAGGAAGAAAACGAAGCCAAGAAGGTCGACCTCGGGGTGGAACACGGTCGCGAAGTAGTACACGACCAGGCTGTTCACGACGAGCCCCCCGCCGAAGGCGTCGACCGAGAAGAGTGCCGCGAGCGAGTAGACGACCGGCCGGCTGGCCGGCGAAAGCGGCGACGTACGGGCTCCACCCGCCGGGCGGTCGACCCCGCCCGAAAGGCCGCGGTACAGGGGCAGGAGTCCGAGGCCGAGCAGGCCGTAGAGGAGGAACGGGATCCCGTGGGGGCCCGGTGGGAGTCCCGCGATCCGGAGGCCGCCGGCGGCGGAGAGCGGGCCGGCCGCGAGGGCGCCCAGCGCGACCCCGACGTACCCGAGAAGATTGTAGATCGCGTAGGTCCGGGTCCTCGATCGATCCGGGGTGGTTCCCGCCAGGGCGGCCTGCTCGAGCGCCCCCAGGGGGCTCACGTCGGCCCCCCCGACCACGATGCCGCCGAGGAGGAGCGCCGTAAGCAGGAGGAGCGGGCTGGCGAGGTCGATCCAGAGGAGAAAACCGCCGAGGGCGAGGGTGGCCGCCGACAGCACGAACACCGACCGGCGCGGCCACCGCAACTCGATCCGGGGCACCGCAATGGCCCAGGCCGCCGCCCCGGCCAGGGCGAGGCCGAGGAGGAGGCCGATCCCCGCGGCCGAGTACCCCACCCGGGAGAGATCGAGAGCGAGGAGGATGGACAGCGCCCCGGCCCCGAATCCGCGGGCGGCCCGTGCGCCGAATAGCAGGATCCGATCCGGCCCCGCCGTGGGGGGCGGCCGCTGCCGGGCGACTCCCTCCACGGTCATCCGCACCCCGTTCCCATCGCCCCACGACCGGGACCGGGGGGAGAGGCCTCCCCCCGGTCGGATCCAACCCGATCCAATTTCCGACCTCCGGCGCCGTGGGGCAGGCTACCGGCCGAGGTCACCCTTTGGGTGGGACCCTGTCCGGGCCCTTCAGGACCATGCCGTCGGCGCCGCTCCCCGGAGCCCGGTCCGGTCCGAAGTCATCGAAGCGGGCCGTCCCGGCCGTGTCGACCCCCGCGCCGCCCGGCCACCGGTCGACCGTACCGGGGTTCCTCGACCCGGCCCCGGCCCACCCGGCGCGAGGCGGAAGTGACCCGGGCGCTCCGGGGCGTCGAGGATCGGCCCGGTCCTCGAGCCCCCGGGGGCGGTCGTCGGCCAGGGTCTCTCCCCGCGGGTGGTGCCGCCGACCGGCCCCGGACGTTGCCCTCGGTCCGGTCCGTGGAGTCCCCCCGGCTCCGTCCGCGCTTCCGTTTCCGCCTCCGGAAGTCGGAAGGGACCGCCCGGGAGGAGGCCCCGCCTCCCGCCGGCGCCGGGGAGGGCTCCCGCCCGGGGGCACCGTTAAAATCTACCGACCCCGTGGCGCCGGCATCGTGGGTCCCATGGCCACCTCCGCTTCTTCCGCGCCACCCTCCATGACGACGGGAACGGAGTCCGGGCGTTCGCTGCGGTTCTGGGGCGGCCTTGTCCTGCTGTTCTTCCTGCTGACCTCCGCCGTCGGAGGTTCGCTCTCCCTCGAGAGCCACTACCTCATCGTCACGCTCGCGAGCCACATCGGCCTCGCCGTCGTGACCCTCGTCCTTGCGGGATACGCGACCTCCTTCGTGGGTCGTTCGTACACGGCGGTGCCCCGCGCCGGGGCGGCGCTCAGCGCCCTCGCCGCACTCGGCGCGACCATCGCGGGGACCGTCTTCCTCGTGGCCGGCCACTCCGAGGGGGCGCTCGATGCGATGGAAGGTCTGGCCGGGATCGGTCTCCTGGCCGCGCTGGTCATGATCGTCTTCGGCGGTCCGTCCGGGAAGCGTGGGACCGCGAGCCTCCCTCCGTAGGGAACGGGCGGGTTCGCGCTCCGACCGGAACGCTCCCGACCGGGGTTGGTGCCGGGCCGGCACCGACCGCGGCGGATTGGCCGCTCCGATCGGAGCGGGAGGGATCGGACCCTCGCCGGGCCACCCGGGGGGCGCCCCGGCGACGGGATCATCGGCCCCCGCCGGCGACCTCTTCGAAGAGCCGTTCCCACTGCGGGATCACCCGGGTCCAGGAGAACGACTCCACCCGGGTCCGGCCCGCCCGGGAAAAGGCGGTCCGGCGACGGTCGTCCCGCGCGAGTTCCTCCATCGCCGCGGCGAGGGCTGCGGGATCGCCGGGGGGAACGAGGAGGGCGTTCTCGCCCTCGGCGACCACCTCGGGGACGCCGCCGACCCGGGAAGCGACGATGGGCAACCCCGCGGCCATCGCCTCGGTGAGGACGATCCCGTACGGCTCGAACAGGGACGGCAGCACGAACAGATCGGCCCGGGAGAACTCCTGAAGGAGATCGGACCGCGGGAGCGGGCCGGTCAGCGTGATCCGGTCGGAGACCCCCAGCTCCCGGGCCCGCGTCTCCACGAGCCGACGGCCGCCCCAATCGTCCCCCACGATCCGGAGGTTGAGGTCGAGCTCGGAGGGCAGGAGCGCCCACGACCGGACGAGCGGTTCGAGGCCCTTCTGCTCCGGGTAGAGGCGACCGACGAAGAGGACCGTCAGGCCCCCGGACCCGGAGCGGCGAGGGCCGCCGATCCCCTCGAATTCGGTCAGATCGATCCCGTCCGGTATCCGGACGATCCGCTCCGCCGCCACCCCGAGGCCGGCGAGCAGGGCGGTTTCGCTGCGCGTCTGGGCCACGATCCGGTCGGCCGGACGGAGCGTGAGCCGGGCGACGGCGCGCGCATACGCCCGCGATCCGGACGTGCCGCGACCCGCGTCCGCATGGGGCTCGAGGATCAGGGGGGTGGACCTCAGGCGGCGGGCCAGGGAGGCGAACCAGGTGGGCGCCATCCCGAAGGCATGGGCGTGGACCACGTCGGCCGGCGGGCCGAGGAGGTCGAGGAGCATCCCGGGCGCCGCGATCCCCAGGCCGTGGGGGGCCGGCAGGAGGCGGACGGCGCGGTGCCGACGGACGGAGGGGGAGGGGGGCGGCGGACGGGCGAATCGGGAGAAGGGGCGATCCCGCTCGAGATCGGTGGTGACGATCGCGACCTCGTGCCCCCGCGCCGCGAGCGCCCGGGCGATCGCCTCGACATGGATCTCCACGCCGCCCAGCGCGGGAGGATACCGCTGGGTGACCTCCTGGATCCTCAACGGCCCGCTCCGTCTCCGGCTCCGACCGGAACGGCCGGAGCGGCCGGAACGGGCCCCCGCCACCGGGTGGGCCACCGGGGCCAGAGCCACGGGCGCGGGGCCGGCTGGTCCTGGAGGACGACCCAGGTCAGCTGGATCAGGGTGACGGTCATCAGGGCCGAGAAGAGGTAGAGGAGATCGAAGCGGAAGGCCCCGCCCACCGCGGAGTTGTCGAACGCCTGGACCACGGTGAACGCCGACGGAAAGGCGGGGGCCGCGAACCAGATCCCGAGGCCGTCGTTCGTGAGGAGATAGCCGGAGGCCAGCGCCACGAGGAAGTAGAAGAACGGACGCCGCTCCGGGTGGCGGGTGTACACGTCCGCCACCAGCAGGGCGAACGGATACAGCATGTACTGCTCGTTGAGCCCCCACCGCAGCAGAAGGACGACCGTCATCACCAGGAGGAGCGCCCGGAGCGGCTGCCCCGGTCCCCCCGGGTGGAGCCACCGCGACGCGTACCAGCCGGCGAGGAGGCACCCCGGAACCCACAGGTAGGTCAGGATCGAGCCGAGGAGGGGGAAGGCGGTGAGCGTCGCCGCGAGGATCGGGAGATTGAACCAATCGGCGTAGTTCATCCCGCCCCCGCCGCCGGCCGAGAGCGACGAGCCCGTGGCCAGGATTCCGGCGAAGCTCCATCCGGCCGCGAGGAACGCGAGCCCCGTGAGGCCCCCGGCGAGGAGGAGGCCCGCGACGGGGGCGAGGCGGCGGAGCCCGCGATTCCGGAAGAACTCGAGCGGCAGGAAGATGACGGTGATCCACTTCACGAAGATGCCGAGACCCCAGAGGAGGCTCCGTCGGGCGGCCGCGCTCTCCGAGGAGAGCAACGCCGCGAGCAGGAGAGCGGTGGTCACCGGATCGAGCTGGCCCCAGATCGAGCCGATCACAATGTCGTACGGGAAGAACGACCAGAAGGCGAGCGCCCCGAGGGCGGCGGACGGACGACCGGACTCCCGGAGGACGAACCGGTACAGCAGTCCGGCCACCGCCATGTCCCCGGCGATCGGCCCCTGCTTCAGGAGGAAGTACAGGACGAACCGGTTGCCACCGCCGACCTGCTCCCAGAGGCGGTAGGTCGCCCCGAAAAGGTCCGGCCAGAACGGCAGATACGCGGCCGAGGGAAGATCCTGGCCCGTGTATCCGAAGCTCACGCCCGGCACCGGGGGCCAGGGGTGGAGGTACGGGTTCGTCCCGTGGGCCACCACGTATCCCGTCCGGATCCAGATCTCGAAATCGTAGGGGTGACCGGTCCAGAACGAGAACCCCTCCCGGATCGCCAGGCCGAGAAGGAGGATCGGGGTCACCGCCCACCATCGGCGGAGACCGGCGTGGACCTCCGCCCTCTCCGGGCCTCTCCGCGGCGGGAGACCGGCCGGCGACGGGGCCGACGGCCCGGAAGGAGCTCCCCCCGGGGGGGAGACCGTCTCCGTCTCGGCCGACGATCCCGTCATGGCGGGCCTACCCCGGGCGGGCCCCCCTTCGAGATCGCATGGGGTCCTCCGAGAAGGGGGGAAACCGTCGCTGCCGATCCCCCCGGAGCCGGTCCGGGGTGGCCGAACCCCGATCTCGTGCGAGCGGACGGTCCGTGACCGGAGGGGTACGGGAATTCGCTCCATCGGCCGCCGACCGGATGCCCCCGGTCCGACCCCGGCCACCGGCACCCTCCCACCGGGCCGTGAGGAGCGATCCGGAAGGCGGAGGAGCCCCCGATCGGGCGTCGGGGGACCGGGCCGCCCGGGGAGCGCAGGAATCGCCCCGACCGATCATGGGGCCTCCAAGGCACGCGACCCTTGATGGAGCTTGTGGCTTTCGACGGAAGAGGGACGGCTTCCCCCTACCCGTGCCGGGGAAAACCGTGCGAGGGGGGTCCCGACCGGAACATGCCGGGACCCGCCGGTGGGGAACGGGGCGATGGAACGGCCGGAGCGGCGACGCTCCGGATCGCTCGCCGACCGCCGAAGGGAGCCCCATCCATCACCGACTCCTGCCGTCCAAGATCCACCCACCCTCCGACCGGCCACGATCGCCTCCGTTCCGGGCGCGATCGGGAGGTCCGCCCCTTCTCCTTCCGCGGACCCGATCCGGACGACGAGCGGCGTCGGGCGTCGCCTCCGGCCCCGCCGTGCGGTTCCCGTCCGTCCGCCGTCCGGAAGGCGCCGGCCGCGGACTCCCCTCCCGGAGGAGCGACGCGACGGGGCCTACGCCTCGCCGCCCTGCCCGGATCTCTCCGAGAGCCGGGCGGAAGGGCTCGGGGCGGCCTCCCGTGCCGGAACGCCCCCACCGGACTCGCCGACCAGTTCCGACAGCCCCCGCACCACGCGCCGCGGTACGCGGCCGGCGAGGGCAGAGTTCATCACGCGGACCCCGAGGATGGAGAGGAACATGAGCGGGATCGCCCGGCCGATCGGCATCCGGGTCGCCGGGTCGTGCGCCCAGGTCACCGGCACCCCGCGCACGTCGAGCCCGCGCTTCCTCAGGTGGTAGAGCAGGTCCACGTCGAAGGCGCGGTTCGTGAGCGAGATCATCCGGAGCGTGGGCAGGAGCACGCTGCGCCGGAAGAACTTCGCGCCGCACTGGGTATCCCTCAGGGGCAGGAACAGGAGGGAGCGGGGGAGCAGATTCCACACCCGGCCCGCGAGCCGGTTGAAGGCCGGTTCCGCGCGCACGATGTGGCTTCCGCGGACCCAACGGGACGCCACCACGCCGTCGCACTCGGCGAGGGTGGAGACCATCCGGAGCACCTCGCTCGGAGGCAGCGGCCCGTCGGCGTCGAGGTACCCCACGTAGTCGTACCGCGCGGCGCGCAGGCCGGCGAGAACCGCCCCGCCCTTCCCGAGCTTCTCCGAGTATTCGTGCACCCGGACGGCCCGGGACTCGTACCGCCGCGCGACCTCCGCGGTCCGATCCTGCTGACCGTCCGAGATCACCAGGATCTCGAAGGGCGTACCGAGAGCCTCGAGGGCGGGTAGGTAGCGGTCCAGGGTCCGGGGGAGCCGGTCCTCCTCGTTCCAGGCGGGAATGACGATGCTCAGCCCCTCCACCAAAATGCACCCGGGATTGAGAGTTGGGTTTCAAAGGAGACAAGTCCTCGGGTCGCACCTCCGCGGCATCCGCGGGGGCCGGGACGTCACCCGCGGAGGGACCGTTCGTCGTCCATGGACGCCGCTCGGGCCTCCCCTCCCCGGGTTCCGCCGGGCCGGGAGGAGCCACGGTGTCGGGCCATGCTCCCACCGGAGGTGCGCTCCCGCCGCCATCGCTCGCACGGTCGTCAAGGAATTCCCCGGCGGGGCCCCCGCCGCGAGGATACCGATGTCGTCGGCGGCGAAGCCGCCGCGGAGCGCGTCGTACCGATCCCCACCCACCGTCGATCGCCGGCCGCGGCCCGGCTCCGGGATTATAGGAGCCCCGGTCGCGCCCCGTAGGCTCGGTCCGCTTCATCCTGCACGCCAGCTCCGGAGCGAAGGGCGTCCGGCGGCCTCCGACTGGACGAGGGCCGCAGGGGAACGAAGGGGGCCGCGGCCGGCCTCCCGACCTTCCCTACCGAGTGGGCATCGACCGGACCGAGCCGGACGATGACGAGGGCTTTAGCAGCTAATGGCGCAACCTATACGTAGGCCACA
>JAJZDH010000039.1 GCA_021828665.1 Thermoplasmata archaeon | reverse complement strand
GGGGGGTGGAACCGTACGGTGGCGATGGACGGCGGGTGCTCGGCTGCTTTCATTCCCACCCGGACGGTCCGGCGGCGCCCTCGGAACCGGACCGGGCCCGGGCCTGGCCCGGCCTGATCTATCTGATCGTCGGGGTTCCCATCACCGGCTTCGGACCGATGCGGGCGTTCGGGCTCGGCGAGGGAGGGGACCCGCTCCCGGAGCTCGTCCTGCGGCAAGAGTCCCTCCCGGAGGATCTCCGGTCCGGCGAGAGCCCGGGGAAGGGGCCATGAGCGGGGTCCGGGTCCAGTTGCCCACCGCCCTGCGGCCGATGGTCGACGGGCGCGCCGAGGTGGAAGCGGACGGCGCGACCGTCGCCGACGTTCTTCAGGCGGTGGTCCGAGACCGGCCGCGCCTCGGGGCCTTTCTCTTCGTCTCCCCCCGCACGGTACGTTCCTCGGTCGCCGTGTTCGTGAATGACGTGGACATGCGGCAACGGGAGCGGGAAGCGACCCCGCTGCGCCCCGGGGATGTCCTCACCATCGTCCCCATCCTGGCGGGGGGCCGGGACGAGGGACCCCCGGAGACGCCGGAATCCTTCTCGGCCGCCGAGCTCCACCGCTACAGCCGGCACCTCCTGCTGCCCGAGGTCGGGATCGCCGGTCAGCGGCGGCTCCGGGCCGGTAAGGTCCTCGTGGTGGGGGCCGGCGGTCTCGGCTCCCCGGCGGCGATCTACCTCGCGGCCGCCGGGGTCGGCACGCTCGGCCTCGTCGATTTCGATCGAGTGGAGGCCTCGAACCTCCAGCGCCAGATCCTCTACGGCACCCGGGATATCGGCCGACCGAAACTGGAGGCGGCACGGGATCGGCTCACGGACCTGAACCCGGACGTGACGGTCCGCCTCCATCCCGAACGTCTGGATCGGTCGAACGCGCGGGAGGTGATCGGGGCGTACGATGTGGTGGTGGACGGGACCGACAATTTTGCGACCCGGTACCTCGTGAACGATGCGGCCGTGCTGTTGGGCCGGCCGAACGTCTACGGTTCGATCTACCGGTTCGAGGGCCAGGCGAGCGTCTTTGATGCCCGTCGGGGTCCCTGCTACCGGTGCCTGTACCCGGAGCCGCCGCCCCCCGGACTGGTCCCCTCCTGCGCCGAAGCCGGGGTCCTCGGCGTCCTCCCCGGGCTCATCGGCACGATCCAGGCCGCCGAGACGGTCAAGCTGCTCCTCGGCCGGGGGGAGACGCTGGTCGGCCGCCTGCTTCTGTTCGATGCGCTCGCCATGCGGTTCCGCGAGCTCTCCCTCACCGCCAATCCCCAGTGCGTCCTGTGCGGGCCCGAGGCGACCCAGAAGGATCTGGTGGATTATCCGGCGTTCTGCGGCCGGGGAGCGGAGGAGGAACCCGGCGCGGCGGTCCCCGAGATCTCCGCGGAGGAGCTGGCGGCGATCCTCTCCGGCACCGACGGACCGCTCCTCGTCGACGTGCGCGAGGCCGAGGAGTGGGCGATCGCCCACCTTCCGGGCGCGCTGCACATCCCCCAGGGAGATCTCGGCGAACGGCTGTCGGAGCTCACGGGCGCCCGCGAGCTCGTGATCTACTGCAAGAGCGGGCGGCGCTCGGCGGCCGCTTCCCGCCGGCTCCGGGATCTCGGCTTCACCCGCGTGCGCAGCCTCAAGGGCGGGATCGACGCCTGGACCGAGGAAGTGGATCCGACGCTGCCCCGGTACTGACCGACCGGCGGGACCGGTCCCCTCCCCGCGGCGGAGCCCTCAGGCGGCCGGTGCGTCGGGGGTCGCGCCGGGTCGATCCGTCCGGATGCGGCGGGAGAGCTCCTTCTGGAACCCGGCCGGGTCCTCCGGCGAGACGAAGAGCGGCACGGGGCCTCCCGAGATCAGGAGCCCGGCGGAATGGGTCGACACCGTATCGATGGTGCCCACCGAGGGGCACCAGACGCGGCCCCTCCAGCCCCAGGTGCCGAAGAGTCCGACCGGGGCGAGGAGCCTCAGGTCGGCGGGCCGGATCGTGGAGATACGGGCGAGCGGGATCCGGAGGCTGCCGAACAGGCGGAGCGCCGCCAGTTCCCGCTCGGTGATCCGGTACCGGGTCGAGACGTATCGGACCAGGTAGACCAGGAGCAGGAGCGCGAGCACCGGCAGGACGACGGCGGAGGCGACGTAGGTGGTGCCGTGGAAGTAGACCGCGAGCAGGAGGCCGATGAGGACGAGGTAGACGACGATCACGGCCGTGGAGATCCGGGCCGGCATCTGGTAGCTCCGCACCGTGCGCGGAGGCAGGGGGGAAGAGGCGGTCATCGCCGGCGGCACCACGACCGCTCCGCCCTCTTAGACCTGTGCCCGCCGCTCCGGGGAGGCCGCGGAGGGTGGGTCGGCGCGGGGGAGCCCGCTCCCCTTCGACGACGGGCGGGCGGCCCCGGCTCCGGCGGAGGATCACGCGGCGGGTTCGTAGTAGAACTCGCCCCGCGCCCGCTGCTCGCGGTCCAGCGCGGAACCCTCGCGGTTGATGCGCGGCCGGAGCGTGTCGGGATCCCGCCGGAAGGTCACTTCGATCTGGCGGAGCAACCGGTTCATCCCGTCGCGCATGGGGAACGGCCCCTCGCCGACCCCCTCGTTCCCGTGGCTCCCCTCGGGACGGAAGACCATGAGCCCGTCGCAGGCGAGGTCCAGGAAGTAGACGTCGTGGTCGGCCACGAGCGCCGTGCACGCCTGGCGCTCGACCTGGCGGCGGAGGAGCTTCGCCATCGCCATCCGTTCGTCGGCGTCGAGGTACGCCGACGGTTCGTCCAGGAGGTACAGCGTCGCCGGACGGGCGAGGGCGAGGGCGCAGGCGGCCCGCTGGAGCTCCCCGCCCGACAGGTCCGGGAGGGCCACGTCGAGGATGCCGTCCAGCCGAAGCCCCGGCACGAGCTCCCGTTCGAAGAGGCGGAGGTCGAAGGAGGGATCGGCGGAAAGGGCCGCCATCCGTTCCCGCAGGGAGGCGCTCTGGGTGGCCTTCAGGTACTGGGGCTTGTAGCTCACCGTCACCCCCGACGGCGGGCTCCCCGAGGTGGGGGTCTCCGCGCCGGCCAGCATCTTCACGAAGGTGGTCTTGCCGGTGGCGTTCGGGCCGACGATGCCGATGGTCTCCCCCTGCCCGAGCTCGCCGGCGCCGACGCGGAGGCGGAACGCCGGGTACGATTTCGTGAGCTCCGGAAAGCTCACGCGAGTCTTGGCCCGGTACGACGGCTTGGGGGGATGGGCCACGAACCGGACCGGCTCCGTCCGGAACCGGACGTTCTCGTCCCTCAGGTACCCCGAGAGGTAGGTGTTCACGGCGGAGCGCACGGGCAGCGGGTGGGAAACGACGCCGAACGCCGCCTCCTCGCCGTAGAGGAGATGCACCTGGTCGGCGAGGTAGTCGAGGAGCGCGAGGTCGTGCTCGACGACGAGGACGCTCCGGGTCTCGCCGAGGCGGCGCAGCGTCCGCGCGATCCGGAGCCGGTGGACGATATCGAGGTAGCTCGAGGGCTCGTCGAACAGGTAGAGGTCGGCGTCGGCGGCGAGGGTCGTGGCGATGGCGACGAGCTGGAGCTGGCCTCCGCTCAGTTCGGGGAGGCGCCGGTCCTCCATCGCGGCGAGGCCGACCGCCGCGAGGGCCGGGCCGGGCGCCCCCCCGCTCCGGGCGACCTCCTCGCCGACGGTCCGGTCGTGGTCGGCGAGACGGTCCACGTACTGCGGCTTCAGGGCCGTGCGGAGTTCTCCCCGGGCGATCCGCTCGAAATGGGCCGCGAGCGGGGTCCCCCGGTAGCGCTGGACGGCCGCCGACCAGGAGCCGGGCCGGTCGAGAAGCCCCAGATTCGGCACCTCCGTTCCGGCCAGCACGCGCAGCGCCGTGGATTTTCCCGTCCCGTTCGGTCCGAGGATGCCGGTGACCCCGTGTTCGGGCGGCAACGGCAGCCGATAGAGCCGGAATCCGTTGTAGCCGTACCGGTGGACGATCTCGGCCTCGTCGGTCTCGGGGGTGTTCAGGATCTTGATGGCGTCGAAGGGGCACTTGTGCACGCAGATGCCGCACCCGATGCAGAGGGTCTCCGAGATGATGGGCCGGCCCTCGGGACCCTTGACGATGCACTCCTGTCCCATCCGGACGGGCGGACAGTACGCCTGGCATTCCCACTGGCACTCGGTCGGATGGCAGCGGTCGGCGAGGAGGATGGCGATGCGGGCCATGGATTCACTCCGGCGCCGAATCGGAGACGATCCGGCCGTCCTCGAGGGTCAGGTGCCGACGGGCCCGGGCCGCCACTTTCGGATCGTGGGTGACGACCACCAGGGACGCGCCGCTGGACCGCTGCAGCTGCTCGAGCAGCTGGAGGACCGCCTCGCCGTTCGCGCGGTCGAGTTCGCCCGTCGGTTCGTCGGCCAGGAGGAGGCCGGGGCGGTTCGCGAGGGCCCGGGCGACGGCCACGCGCTGCTCCTCGCCCCCCGAAAGCTCGTGGGGGTAGGCCTCCAGACGCCGGGAGAGACCGACCTCGCGGAGGAGCTCCTCGGCCCGGGCCCGACGCTCGGCCCGCGGCCGCCCGAGCGCCCGGAGCGGAAGCTCCACGTTCTCCCGAGCGGTCATCGTGGGGATGAGGAAGAACCTCTGAAAGATGAAGCCCACCCCCGTGAGCCGCCGCCGGGCCCGATCCCGTTCCCGGGCGGAGCCCATCGGAACTCCCGCGAAGAAGACCTCCCCCTCGGTCGGCGTCTCGAGCAGTCCGAGGAGGTTCAGGAGCGTGGTCTTCCCCCCTCCGGAGGGGCCTTCCACCGAGAGGTACGCCCCGGGGGGGATGGAAAGATCCACCCCCGCGAGGGCGGCGCGGTCCTCCGGACCCCCCGAGCGGAACCGCTTGACGAGCCGCTCGGCCCGGACGGCCAGCGGGGGATGCGGGACGAACGGCGGAAGGCTCATCGGAGGCTCCCGCCCAACGGCAGCCGGAGCGCCGCCCGGGTCGCGAGGAGGCTCGCCGCCAGCGCGAGACCGCTCACGACGAACGCGAGGAGCGCGAGGGTGCCGATATCGAAGACCGCGAGCCCCGCCGCCTCCCGGACGGTCGGGCTGCCCAACAGGTCGAGGAGGCCGACGGCGGCCGCCCCCAGGAAGATGCCCATGAGGATGGCCACCGCCGCGAGACCGAGCGCCTCGAGGGCCAGGGCCCGGGCGATCTGGCGCGCCGGCTGGCCGATCGCCCGGGCCACGGCGATGGAGGTGCGCCGGGTCTCGACCCGGCGTACGAGGACCAGGCCGAGGAAGAGGAGGCCGACCGCGAGCGCCGCGCTGCTCAAGGCCCAGTAGAATCCCTCCAGGATCGCCGCCGCCCCCTCCTCCTGGGAGATCGCCTGGGTCTCGGTGGTCACCGCGTAGTACGGGTACGCCGCCTGGATCTCGGCCGCGACCCGGGTCACGGTGGCCGGATCGGTCGCGGCGCTCCCCGAGAGACCCACCTCCACCGTGTCGGCGGCATCCCGTTCGACACCGCCCGACCCGAGGGCATTGCCGGTGAGCAGTTGGAGGTCCGACAGCGGCAGGAGCGCCGCGAACGCGGCGGTCGGCCCGAGGACCGCTGGCGGGAGCCCGAAGATTCCCGAGAGGACGAACGGGACCCCGCCGGTGCGGTTCGGGACAGCGGCCAGGATCACCGATTCTCCGATGGCGAGGTGGTCCTGCCGGGCGATGGGGCTCGACACCATGAGGAGCTGGGTCGCCGGCCCCTGGTAGGTCCCGTTCGCCCAGTGGCGGCTGTCCAGCGGATCGCCCAGCGGGAGCGGATGGGGGAAGAGGGCCGTCTCTTCGGGGGCGAGGGTGGCGAGGAACGGACCGGGCTCCACGCCCTCGGCCAGCAGCGGGATCGCCGCCTGCCCCGGCGGGAACAGGTCGATGGCGTCCGAGAGGACCGGCGAGACCGCCGCCACCGGGCCGATGGAATCGAGGGAATCCGCCATCGAATGGGCGTTCCGGATCCCGTGCTCGCCGGCCGCGCTCACGGTGATCTGGAAGGCCGAAGATTCGAGCTGCGCGAGCTCGTGCGAGGCCACGCCATCCCCCACCGAGATCAGGACCACGGGCAGCGCGACCGCCACCGCGAGTCCCAGCACCGTCAGCACCGTCTGCAGGCGGGCGTGCCGCAGCCGCCCGCCCGTGCAGGACCTCGCGCTCATGGCGCCCTCAGCTCCGCAGCGACCGGGATCCGGAGCGCCCGGAGGATCGGGAGGACGGAGGCGGCGCTCCCGAGGGCGATGACGAGGAGGACGGTGAGGCCGATCCCGGTCGCGTCGAAGGAGACGAACGAGAACCCGCGCGGAAGCCCGGGCACGAGCCGGGAGAGGAACCCGTCGAGGGCGATCGCCCCGAGCGCCCCGAACGGGATGCCCGCGGCGAGCCCCAGTCCGGCGAGGAGGAGCCCCTCGGAGGCGATCTCCTGGCCGATCCAGAAGGGCGAGAATCCGAGGGCGCGGAGGAGCGCCATCTCCCGACTCCGATCGTCCACGGACATGGTGAGGACCGTGGTCGTGAAGAGGGTGGCCACCGTGAAGCCGATGGCCCCGATGAGCGCCCCGAAGGTGCGGTAGAGGTCCACCACGTTCTGGACCGCCCCCAGGATCTCGGCCACGGTGATGATCGTGAGCGACGGGAACGCCTGCCCCAGCCGGGAGGCATCGTTCGGGGACTGGGACCCGTCGGTCAGGTGGATGAGCACCACCGTGGCGGCGTCCTCGGAGACGTAGATGCCCCCGAGGACCCCTTGCACCTCGGAGAGGTACGCGAAGGCGAGGAGCGCCGAGGGGATGAGCCAGAACGGCCCGGAGAGGCCCACGACGACGAACGGGGTGGCATTCGCGTACCAGCCCTCGAGCGCGGCCGGTCCGGTAGGGGCCGACGCCGCGGCCCAGACGCGCGCGCCCACGCCGACGTGGAGGACGGCGGCGAGCGCCCCGTCGAGGACGATCTCGTGCGTGGCCGGACCCTCGTAGCTGCCGTTCGCCCAATGGGGGTCGCCGGTCGCGGAGAAGCCCGGGCCGCTCGTGACCGCGGGGACCTCGATCCCCTGGTTCGCGCCGGGGATCCATCCGACGATCCCGGTGCCGGTGGGCCGGTCGCCGGCCGGCACCGCAGCCCCCCCGGGCGCGGCCATGGACTCATTGTACAGGCTCTGGTTGCCCACCACCCAGTCGGCGATGAGCCACGGGCTCGCGGTGGCCACGTTCGGGTCCGCCGCCTTCATCGCGGAGTCGAGTCGGTGGGCGGCCGGTACGGGCGGAAAGGAGGAGGCCGAGAGCGGAGCGCTCGCGGCGAGGAGATCGACCCCGCTCGACTGGGCGAGCTCGGTGGCGCTCTGGGTGATCCCCGCCGACAGGGCGAGCAGCAGGACCACGAGGGCCACCGCGAGGCCGACCCCGAGGGCGGTCGCCGCGCTCCGGGCCGGACGCCGTCGCAGCCCGTCCCACGCGTACCGCACGATCGGCTCCGGCCGGCTTCGATCCTACTCCGGCGAAGCCCCGCGGCGCAGGTCGCCCAGGGAGACGCTGTGGGAGGCGGTCACATCGTACTTATGGATCGACTCCTCGCTCCGGGTCCGCGCATGGATCATTGCCTCGTCGGGAACCGTCGGGAAGAGGCGCGGCACCTGGGCGAGGACGTCCCGGATCACATCCTCGACGAACTTCGGGTTGCGGTGCGCGGTGAGGACCACCGTCGCCTCGTCCCCTCGCTTGAGGATCGCGTAGGTGGGGCTCGACTGGGCGGCCTCGATGGCGGCGAGGATGCGGTCGGCCTCGATTTCGGCCGCCTCGGCGAGTTCGAAGGAAAGGGTCGTCCGGTTGCGCTGGTTGTGGCTCACGATCGGGAGCGTCGCGAGCGAGGGGTCCTTCAGGAGAGGGAACTCCTTCTCCAGAAGGGCCCGGCAGGTCTCCATGGCGCACGGGCAGGCCGTCATCCCGACCGCCTCGGCCCCGATCTTCCAGACGACCCGAGGCTCCTCCCCCGCGGGGCCCCGGGTGGCCCGGGCCTCGGCGAGCAGGATGTAATCCTCGAAGCTCGACCGCTCCGGCCGGATGCCACGAGGTAGGAAGTACTGCGCCCGGGCCTCCACATACGCCTCGGTGGCGTACGTATGCCGGATGAGCAGCTCCCGCGCCACCTCGCGGCACGCGGCCTCGAGGCCCTGGACCGGTCGCGTGGCCGTGGCATCGACGAGCTCGGCCAGGAGTTCCGCGTTCCGGGAAAGGTCCGACCCCTTCCGCTCCGGCGGCAGATCCACCCGGACCGAGAACTCCGCGTTCAGGGTCTCCGCCCGGCCGGGCCTTTGGATGTTGATGGGTTTCCGGACCCCGCTGACACCGACTTCCCGCAGGCGAAGTCGGTTGTTCACGGGACTCATGGCATGGACGTCCTTCATCGGACGACGGAGAAAAGGGCCGCTTAAGGGCTTGATGGGCCGGAGGCGGTCCCGTTCCGGCCCCCCCCGGGGGCTCCCGGGCCGCCGAAGCGGGTTCCGCCCCGTGCGGCGTCTCCCACCCCACCGGGGCGTTCCCGGGGGACTCCCGACCGACCCGCCTTCGAACCAGTGGGTCACCGGAGCGGTCGGACCGCCGATCGCTTCCTTCCCGTGCCGTCGGCCACGGACCCGGGCATCACGGGGGGATCCGGCCGCTCTGCGCCCGCACGCGCTCGCACCGTGCCGATCGCCCTCGACCGCCGAGGGCCGGGGGGAGCCGGGCCGGCCTCGGCCCACGGAGGTCCCATCCGGCCCGATCCCGCGGCTTGTCCGTGTCGGGGCCCGCCAACGCGGGCGATCCCGGGCCGCGGCGGTCGCGCCCCCGCGATCCGGGGTCCCGCGGTCCGGGGCCCTCGACGTTATAGGCACGGGCTCCGTTCCGCGCCCGTGGAGGCATCGAGCCCGCCCGCAGCCTCCGGGAGCGGAACCGCCCCCGGCGCCGCGGGCCACGTCGCGGCGAACCCATTCACCTCGGACCCGGAGCACATCGAACCCAACCGGCTGATCCTCGAGAACCTCAAGAAGATCTACGATCCGGAGATCCCGATGAACATCGTGGATCTGGGCCTCATCTACCGGGTCGAGTGGAAGGCGGCCGACGTCACGGTCCGGATGACGTTGACCGCTCCGGGTTGCCCCGTCGCCGGCATCCTCGCCGAAGAGGTCAAGGCCGCGGTCGAGAAAGTGGGCGGGGTGCATTCCGCGACCGTGGACATGGTCTGGGAGCCGCCCTGGACCCCCGACCGCATGAGCGAATTCGCGAAGCGCCAGTTCGGCTACCTCTAAGCCCCCGCGGACGACCGCGTGCCCATCGACGGCTCCGTCGCGGTGTGGGAACGAGCCGGAACGGGTCCGGTCCCGATCCCTTCGGTCGTCCACCGTCCCCCGGAACGGCGGAGCGCCGACCCGATTCGGGAATGCAGGCCGTTCGCCGGCAGCGGACGTGACTCGAATCCACGCCCCCCCCAATCGCAGTCCGCCCCGGAGAGCGTCGGGAGAGATCGACTCCCGGGAGGCTTCCCTTCGGCGACCACCCTCCGATCGGATCCGTGGGCAACTTGCGGTGGAGCTCGGTCCGTCCCGCCCCCCCCCGTAGAACTCTCGCCCGACGAGGTTCCAGGAGTCGGAACGGGCGGGCCGCGAAGGTCCCATCGACGATCAACGAGAAGGAAGGACGGCGCCTCGGACCCCCACCACGCCGTCGGGGGGAATCGGGCGACCGGGGTCCGGCCGACATCCCTTCCCCATCGTTCGCACCGGAGACGCCGGGGGGCGGGGGCCGCTCGTGTCAACCTCCGCGGGCGGATGCCCGGGCCCGCCGGACCGGCCCACCGTTTCCGATGGCCGTAGAGCCGTGGGTAAGACTTATCCCTACGACGATGTGGCAACCTCCGGTGACGACGATCGGTGTCACCGGGGCGACCGGTTTCATTGCGGGCGCCCTGATTCCCGCCCTGGCGGCCGACGGCCACGAACTCCTCCTCGTCGATGACCGGAGCGGGCCGACGACGGTCGAGCGGCCGGATTTCCCGGTCCTAAAAGCCGATTTTGCGAGCGAGGAGTCTCTCGACCGCCTCTCCGCATCGGACCTGATCCTCCACCTCGCTGCGATCTCCGGTGTCATGGCCTGCGCCCAGGAGCCGGCGGCGTCGGCCCGGGTGAACGTCGAGGGCACGCGGAGGCTGTACGAAATGTGCCTTCGCGAGCAGATCCCGGTGGCCTTCGCGAGCAGTTTTGCCGTGGTGGGAGCCCCGGAGTCGCTGCCCGTGACCGAACGGACACCGGCGCGACCCACCCACGAGTATGCCCGGCAGAAGGCCGCCGGCGAGCTCCTGACCCGGGAGCTCGCCGAGAAGGGAAAGTTCGGGACGGCCGTCCTCCGGCAGAGCAATGTGTACGGTTTCTACATGGCCGGAGAGCGACGGGTGACGAAGTCCAACGTGCTCGAGATGTTTGCCCGTCAGATCCCTTCCGGCCGGTTGCGCGTGAACGCTCCGGGGACCCAGCGACGGGACTTCATCCACATCCTGGACGTCGTCGCCCACTGGCAGGCGGCCGTGCGGTGGCTCGTGGGGCGGGGCGCCTCGGCGCGGGCCGCCACCTTCAGCGTGGCGAGCGGCGAGGCGTTCTCCGTCCTCGAACTGGCCGACCGGGTCGTCCGGTCGGTTCCCCGTCTTCGGCCGGACCTTCCGGTCCCGGTGGCCGAAATCGTGCCGAACCCGCGCGAAGGGATCGAGCTCATCGAGCCCGGATTCTCCATCGACCCGGCGGAGACCGAGCGGGTCCTTTCCGTCCGCTGCGCGCACCGGCTCGACGACGAGCTTCCCGGGATCCTGGGGGGGCGCCGCGATCCGCTCCCGCGACCGTGACCGGACGAAGGGCCGGGCCCCCGATCGAGGGAGGAGCGCGAGGGGCGAGCGGGCTCCGCCTCCCGGGGAAGACGCGGCCGGACCGGCACCCTCGATTTCGGGAGGCGTCGGTCCCGATCCGCAGTTGCCTTTTTGTAGACGCACGATGCCGGGCCCGTCGGTCTCCCGGCGCCGTTCGCGGCGCTTCGGGAGGGGGGGCTCGATGATCTCCGGCTTCATGCCGATCCGCAACGCCCTGAGGCTCGGGTATCCGTTCCGAGAGGCGATCGCGAGCGCCCACGCGGTCGTCGACGAGCTGGTGGTCGTGGACGGCTATTCCGAGGACGGCACCTATCTCATCCTCGAAGAGCTCGCCCGGACGTTTCCGAAGATCCGGCTCCGGCAGCACCCGTGGGATCCGGTCTCGATCAACGGGTCGGCGTTCCGCAATGCGGCCAACTTCGCACGGGCGGCGGCGACCGGCGACTACCTGCTCCAGCTGGATGCGAGCGATGTGATCCCCGAGGAGGATGTGGAACCGATCCGGGAGCTCCCCCGACGATTCCCCCGAAAGGAGTTGTTCGGCCTGCCCTACATCCAGCTGCTCGGCTGCATCGAATTCACCTCCGAGATGCGCTGGCGGTTCTCCCGAAACCTGCCTTCGATCCGGTCGATCTACGATGGGTGGACGATGGGGTATGCGCTCCGCCCGGTCGATCTCGCCCGGCCCCGGGAATGGAAACGGCTCCTCGCGCGGGCCGCGGTCCGGCTCCTCCAGGACCACGTGGCGGAGGACTTCCCCGAGCAGCTGGTGGTCCTCCCGAGGCCCATTTTCCACTACTACGGGATGTTCCCGTCCGCGTTCCTCGAGAAGATGGGCTCCAAGATCTTCCTGCAGCGCAATCCACGGTACGCCGAGCTCACGGCGAAAAATCCGGCCGTGGATCGGATCCTGGAGCAGTACCGCTCCACCGGAGACTGGGACGCGTTCTGGGAGGAGGCCCGCGCGTTCACCCAAGAGCTCGGAGCCCGCGGGCCGCTGAACAAGGTGATCGATACGCATCGGAGAATCCCGCCCGAGCTCCACCCCGCCATCGTGCGCTCCCAAATCGGGAGAGCCGCGTACGATCCGAACGCGCCGCTGGGGTAGTTTTCCCGGTTGAGGCCACCCTCGGACTCCCCGGATCCATTCTGGGGATCCGTCTCGGGGGCCCCCTTCTTCCGTCGGCAAAATCGCGGCAATCCGTTCTCCCATACCTAGACAACCGTGGCAAGCACGGTTGATGCTGGGTTCCTGAATCCTCGGAAGGCATCTGTCCTAGCGGACATGAACCTCCT
>JAJZDH010000038.1 GCA_021828665.1 Thermoplasmata archaeon | reverse complement strand
TTCGAAGGCCGGGTCGGCGGTTCCTCCGCCACCACCCGGGGGCATTCGTCCCCGACCACCTCTTCCTCCACCGGAGAGGCGGGAGGCTCGAGCCGTACCGACCCCACGGCACGGAGAAGTGGGCGAAGCAGATCGAACGTCGCCTTCGAAGTCGAGGCGTGCGGGTGAACCTCGCGACCGAGATGCTGCGCCGCGGCGGAGCGACCGCCCTCGCGAGCGTCCTGCGGGCGAGGGAGGAGCTCGGTCCCGACGAGGTCGAACGGTCGCTCCAACGGTTCCTGCGAACGGGGAGGGATCGGGCCTCCCGTCGGGCCGTGCGGCGGGTGCTCGCGCTTCGGCTCGACCTACCTCCGCCGCGACCGGAGCCCGCGGGAGCGGACCCGGGGCCCCCCCCCCGCGCCCTCACCCCAGTTCGAGGGCGTCGACGCGAGCCCGAGCCCGCTCCGCGGGCCCGAGCCCGTCGTCGACGTCTACCGTCCGAGATCGGAGGTTCGCCGCTCGGGGGTTCGACCGATACCGGCGAACCCGATCCCCCCAACGGAGCGGACCGACCTCCGCGTCGCTCGCGGCCTTCGCAGCCCCGGCGGCCGGCGCCGCAAGAGGCCATTCGATGAGCAATGCTTGTAAGACGTATAAATTACCAATACAGTAACTTTATCGTATCGGTGACACATGGCGTTTCGTGAAGACCCGATCGCTCTCCCCCACCGAGTCCCGCATCGTCCTCTCCCTCGAAGCGGACGGGAGGGACGAGCTCACGCTCGACGAGCTCGGGCGCCGAGCCGGAGTGCGCCGGGGATTCGCCCGGAAGCTGGCCCACGGCCTGGTCGCCAAGGAATGGCTGGAGCGCGTCGCGCCGGGGCGCTATCTCCTGAACCCGAGCCGACACGGGCCCGACGCGATACCGGACGCCGACCCTCTGCGGCTCGGAGCCCGACTCGTTCGTCCGTACTACCTCGGGTACGGGACGGCGGCGGAGCTCCGGGGGCTCCGGCTCCAGCCGGGGCAGGTCTACTACGTCGTCACGACCCGGCGGATCGCGACCCACCCGAAGCACGTCGCCCAGTTCCGGTTCGTGCGGACCCCTCCCGCGCGGTTCTTCGGGTGGGCGACCCTTACGCGTCGGGGCGAGCGGATCTCGGTGAGCGACCTCGAGCGGACGCTCCTCGACTGCCTGAAACGCCCCGACCTTGCGGGAGGCATGGGCGGCGTGGCCCAGATCGCCGCTCGTGGCGCTCCCCGACTCGACTGGGCCCGGCTCTCCGGCCATCTCGAGCGACTGGGGGAGCGTAGCCTCTCCCTGCGCCTCGGGTACCTCCTCGAGACGGTTTCTCGCCCCTCGAGCCTCCCGGCCGCCTGGGTGCGGCGGTGGCGGGCGAATCCGCGGGACCCATGGACTCCGCTCGGTCCGCCGCGCTCGTTCGGCCGTCGGGGCGTCCATGATCGTCGCTGGCACGTCGTCCGCAATGTGCCCGATTCCGTCCTCTTGGCCGAAGTGAGACCCGCATGATCCCGCGGAACGTCGCGAACCGGTTCGCGAACGTGATGGGCGTCGACCGGCACATCGCCCAACCGGAGATCGTACGCCTCCACGCGCTCCGGACCCTGCACGACGCGGGCATGCTCGACCGCACGGTGTTCACAGGAGGGACCTACCTCCGCACGATGGTCACCGGGGACGTGGGTCGGCTTTCGGAGGACCTCGACTTCACGAACGCAGGGCGGCCCGACGACCCCCGGCCGCCGATCGAAGCGGCGTTCGCCGCGGCGCGGCATGGGGCCGCCTCCGACGTCGTCGCCCCCTACCGCACCGAGCGACGGAACTGGGGGTGCGAGGTTGGGTATCGGCACGAGTGGGACCGGGGCACGTTCCGACTCCAGGTGAGCTACCGGGAGGCCCCGTTCCTCCCCCCGGCGCGCTGGAGCCCTCTTCCGCAGCCCTACTTCCGGTCGTCGCCGTTCCCGATGTTCGAGATCGCGAGCCTGCGGGTCGAGTAAGCGCTCGCCGAGAAGATACGGGCGACCCAGCAGCGAGCGGCCGAGCGCGATCTCTACGACATGTGCGCTACGGCCGCAAGGGATTCGACGAACGACTGGTGAGGCTCCTGTCGGTCGCGAAGCGTTGGAACGCGGGGGACGAGTTCGACCCGGCCCGGGTGCTCCGGACCCTTTGCCGAGGGTCGTCGGGAGTGGCCCGACCGCGCCCGACTCATCGGGAGGTCCCGCCAGCGAGACGGGAACCGCGAGGCGAAGAACGCGGCCGCACGGTTCCGCTTTCTCGAGGCGATGACACCGTTCGAGCGCGAGCTCGCTGCGGACGCGAAGAGGCATGCGTTGAAGGCGCGCGCGAACGAGGCGGTCGCTGCGTCTTTGACGACCCCTCCGTCTCCCCGACGGCCCGCCGGCGACTGAACCCGTCGGGAGATCCCCTTCCCATCGCTCACCGCCCTACCGGAGACTCGACACCGGGAACCGCCGGGACGGTGGCCTCGCCACCGCAAGTTTCACCGTTCGGCAGAGCCGAGCGGCTCTTCGGGTGGGCGAACAGAGTGCGGGCATGGCCCCGGAGGACGACCCGGTCGGCCGATGGCTCGCCCTCAAGAAGGAGCGGGGGTGCCTTCCCCGGACGATTCATCAGTACCGCTGGGTCGTGCGGCGGGCCACCACCGTCCTGCGCCGGTCGGGCCGACCGACCGACCCGCGAACGTGGAGTGCGGAGGACGCGCGGTGGCTCCGCACCCGGTTGCACGACGACCCGTGGCAGCTTTCGGTCCTCGCCGACCTCGCGCGGACCTCCCGCAACTTCGTTTTCTGGGAGGTCGGGCTTCCCCGTCCCCGGCCCCCGCGGCGGGTGCGCTGGCTCTCCGAACTCCAGGCGCGAGCGATCCTCGACGTGAGCCGGGACGATCCCCGGCTCCGTCTCGTCGTCCTGCTCGGCCTCGGCCAGGGGCTCCGACGGATCGAGTGGATCCGCCTCCGCGCGGAGGACCTCGATTTCGCCGGTCGTCGCCTCCTCGTGCGCGGGAAGGGCCGGGGAACGCCCAAGCTCGCCTGGATGCCGATGCATCCGGCGCTCCCCGAGGCGCTCCAGGGGTACCTCGAATGGCGGGACGGCGCCGTCCGCCGCCAGCTGCGCCGGTGGCCGCTCGAACCGCCTCCCCCCGAACTCCTGCTGCATCGCAAGGGCGGACGCCTGGCCCCGTACGGCGAGGGAGGGCCGAACGGATGGATGCGGATCCTCGAGCGGAGGCTCGAGCGGCGCGGCGTCGAGGTGAAGCTGTCGACCCACATGTTCCGGCGGTCGGGGGCCACGCTCCTCGAGCGGACCCTGCTCGAGTCGCCGGCGGCCTCGAGGGACGGGGTCTACCGGTCCGTTCAGGAGTTCCTCCGTCACCAGAATCTCGCGACTACGATGCGGTACCTCGAGGCGGACCCGGCTCGCCAGCGGCGGGCGATGGAGGTGTTCGGCGCCGCGCTCGGGGACTGGGGGTCGACCCCGGCGGCGGCCGCGTTGTCCGGACCGCTCGGAGAACCGAGCCGAAGAGCCCCCGCGGCCCGGGACGGGAGGACCGGGAAGTTCGTCACCGGGCCGGCCCGTGAGGGAAGCCGAGGTCACCGCCGGACGCTCGAGCGAGGGGATCGCGCGCCGCCCGAAGGGGGCTGACGTCGTACCCCCGGACCGGGCACGACGTTCGATGGGGCACCGGCGGCTCGGACGCGCCGGCCGGCGGCGATCGCCGCGGCCCGAACGCGACCGGCCGCCTCCCCGACCACGCCGGGCCGGCCCGCAGCCGTGGGCGACCGTCCCCGTCGGCGGGGCTGGGCGCGCTGGGCGTACCCTGCGCACGACCCGTCGTGGTAGGTGAAGCTCCACGACAGCGGGGTGCCGAGTACGAACGGGAGCATGTAGGTCGCGCCGAGGAGCTCGGGGGCCGAGAGGTTCCCGTCCGAGATCGTGAGGCCGCACATGCGGGCGTTCAGGGAGGAGTCCGCGATCGGGTAGTTCGGGCCGCACGGCTGCCATTCGATCTGGGTGTAGGAGCCGAAGAACTCGGTCCCCTCGTAGGGGATCGTGGCGTTCCAGCACCGGAGGGAGGGGCCGACCGAGTGGCCGAGACGCTCTGGAACGAGAAGGAAGTTCTGGCGGAGGCCGCGAAGAAGGCACGGGCTCCGCTGAGCCCAGCGCGAGCGGGGGAGGGTCGGCAGTCCCATCTGGAGGTGGGAGTCCCGCGCGTCGAGGAGAAGGAACTCGAGGAGAGCTGGTGCGAGGTCGTCGGGAAGGACGGTCGGCGTCACATCGTGGTCTACTCCGAGGCGAAACGGCAGGACGAAGTGGAGTCGCTCCGGGAGCGCCTGGCCGCTGGTCGATCGATCGAGAAGTGGGCTCGGGCCGGGGTCACGAGGGGCGAGTGGACGCAGGCGAACCACCACGAGCTGGGGAAGTCCGTGACGAAGCGGCTCGTGAAGGAGGGGGCCGATCTACTCTACGAGGTGAAGTGGGACCCGGACACGGTCGGCGGGCTCCATCTGATCGTGGTTCGGGAGCGGAAGGAGTGGGAGGAGGCGAAGGCCGGGGGGTGGACGCTGACGACGGACACCGAACTGATGGGTCCGGAGGTGGTGAAGGTCCACAAGTCACTCGCCGTGGTGGAGCGGGCGTTTCGGACGATCAAGGGGCCGATCCGGGTGCGGCCGGTGCACCACCAACTCGACCGTCGGATCCGGGCGCACCTGTCGGTGTGCGTGCTGGCGTATCTGGTGGAGCGGTGGGTCCAGCTCAAGGTGCGGGAGGGCGGAGCGGAGGGGTGGGCCCACCTCACCGGTGAGCCGGCGTTGGAGGAGGTACGGGAAGGGCGGCTGCAACAGGTAGGGATCCAGGGAACGGAGATTCGACGGTGGAAGGTGGCCGGGTTCCCGCGAGAGGCCGAGCGGGTCCTCGAGAAGCTGGAGGTGAAGGCGGAGGCGATGCGGGTCCCAACGGACTACCTCAAGCTACCCCCGACAAAGCCGGGAGAACCACACATCCTTTCCCCCACTCTCCCAAGTGGCGGGGAAGGGGAAGGCTCGCCCTCCATCGCAAGGGAGCGATCCACGGAATCCGGCGTCGGGGGAGCCGTTGCCCTTGGACACCGGCCCGGGAGCCATCGCGGCGTCGTCGTGGGCCAACGATCGCGACGAAGCGCCGGAGCGGATCCGGACGGGTGGTCCGGAAAGGAAGCGCCGAGGAGGACCACTTCCGGGCAAAGCCGGGGAGCCGACCGAACGGACCGCGGCCGCACCCGGCACCTCGGGGAGTCCCGGCGACCGATCGGGGAGGGGCGGTCGCCGGCGGGCGAGGGAGGTGGCCCCATCGGCGGGGGAGAGTCCGGCGCGGGAAGGCGGGCCGGGACCGACCTCGGTCCGTGGCGCCCGGGAGCGCCCCCGGGGGCGGGGAGCCGCGGGAGTCCCCTTTCAGGGAACGCAGCCGGAGACGGCGTAGTCGTCCCCGTTGAAGTCGGCAAATCCGTAGTCCTCGTACAGGTCGGTCTCCGTCACGGTCACGTGGTTCACCGGATCGTAGAAGACGGTGAGACCGGTGTTGCTGTTGTAGGAGAGGACCACCGAGGGACCGAGCACGCGATGCAGCGAGGAGAGCGTGCTCGAGGAGATGGACGGGTTGTCCTGGGTGCAGCTCGCGAGCGTCGTCGTGCCCGATCCGCTCCCGGAACCGCTGCCGGTCCCGCCGCCGGAACCGCCCGTTCCCGGGACACCACCGCCGGGAACGCCGCCGGAGCCTCCGGAGAGGAGCGGCTGGGCATGGGGCGGGGCGAGGCTCGCCGTGGCGGTAAGGAGGACGATGATCACCAGGGAAGCCGCGTACGCCCGGTACTCCACCGGCCATCGGTCGGACCGGGCGGCCGGGCCCCGGGACCGCCGCGCCGAGGCGGGTACTTTCCGGGCCGGGCGCGCCGGCGCCGGCGCGGACCGGGCCTGGCGCCAGCGGGCCACGACGTAGATCCCGTTCACGAGCAGGAGCGCGAGCAGCAGGCCCACGGTGGGGAGGGCGAGCGGCAGGATGGCCGCCCCGAGGGCGATGCCGATGGCGTAGGGAGCCTGGAGATACGGGTCCGCCGGCGCCGTCTTGGGCTCCGTCACCATGAACAATCCGAAGAACAGCGTCGCCGGGTCGATGGCCTCCAGGAGGAGCACGCGCGGGTCGAGCGAGGCGCCGACCGCGAGGTGCTGCGCGATGGTGAAGAGCGAATAGGCGACCACGAACGTCACCGGCAGGCGCCAGGAGCGCGGGCTGCGGGTGAGGAGGGCGAGGCCGAGCGCCACCATGGCGAGCTCGCCGTCCGGTCCCACCGCCACCCACCATGCGGGGGCGAGCCCCAGGATGACGGAGCCCACGAAGATCCCGGCCACGGCCGGGTTGAACCACGGCCGCCCCCCGAACCGGAGCGCGTGCCGGAGCCCGATGGCGACGAAGGCGGCGACCGAGGCGAGCACGAGGGAGGCCTCGGGAGGGAAGATGAGCGCGAGGAAGAGGCCGGTCGCGAGGGCGGCGTCGGGAAACCGTAGGCTGGGAAACCGCACCCGCTGGAAGAGGAGGTCGACCCCGACGGCGACCGCGGGGACCACGATCAGGGAGTCGAGGCCGAGCCCCTGGAGGACGTACACCCCGTACGCTCCGAGCGCGATGAGGAAGATCCAGAGGAGCCGGGTCGGTTTGAGGAAGCGGGGCCAGTGCCACCGGCGCCGTGCGGGACCCGCGGGCTCCGGGGAGGAATCCGAACTCATCCGGAGCATGGGGAGGGGTCACTTTACTTAACCCGAACCCACCTTCGGCCGCTCCGCACCTCCGGGGCGGCTCCCGGGCCGCACCTCGGGCCACGGCCGCCCGGCCGACACCGAACCCCGAGGGTCGGGGGCCCGGAGGCCCCCCCGCCCCTCGGTGGCCTCGAACCCCCAGGTTCCATCGGCGGCGGTACGAAGGGGTCGGGAGCCCGGAGCGGTCGGTGTCGCGTCCGACCCGCCGAAGGGATCCCCGACGATCGTCAGAGCCCGTCGGCCATCCAGTCCTGGACGGCCAGGATCAGGACGAGGAGGAGCGGCAGGGCGAAGAGGAGGTAGGAGAGACCGGCGAGCAGAAGGCCCACCTCGGCCGCGGTCCCGAGCCCCCATCCCAGGGCGGCCACGGCGAACTCCACGAGACCGATCTGGACGAGGACGAGGTGGAGGCGGGCGATCCGGAGCGGCCGGTACGGGAGGCCGATCTGCGATGGAAGGAAGTGGAGCAGGAGCCCGACGCCCCAGAGTCCGAGCCACCCCAGCACGGCGAGGAGGTCCCGGATCGTCCCGAGATCGCTCGGCAGCGGCGCCGAGGAGCCGACCAGCTGCTGCAGATTCGCGACGACCACGAGCACCCCGACGAGGACCAGGTAGACGGTCCCCGACAGCAGGAACAGCAACGCATCGATCCGCGACCGCTGGACCGCCTCCCGGTCCATCCGGGCCGACGGGGGCACCCACGCCGCGGGGGGAACCATCTCCCGGTGGCTCCGGCCGCCACGGTCCGGATCGGGGCGGCCGGGGGCCGCCGGAAGGTCGGGGTTGCCGGCACTCCAGCCCATGAATCGGAGGGAAGGTGGGCCGCGATAGTTAATCCTGCCGTATCGAGGGTGGATCGGAACGAGGGCGACCGTCGTCCGGCGGCGAGACCGGTCCGCGGCCGGGGGGGGGCCGCGGGGGGCTCCGCGACCGCCCCCCGCGCCGGGAACCGTCACGGCCGGGTCGGAGTTCGGAGGGGTGCCCCGACGGCGCCCTCCCCCGCCGGCCCGGGAGGTGGGCCGGACGACCGACGGGGGCTCGCCTCCGGCGCGCGGTCGCCGCGATCGCTCTCAAGGCCGGGGGGCCGCGGACGGTCCGATCGCGACCTCCTCGTCCCAGGTGAGGCGGACCGCCCGTCCCGGCGGGATCGACGGCGCCTCCCGGGCGCACCGCACCTCGGCCCGTCCGCCCTCCTCGAGGCGAAGCTGGATGCTTCGGGCCTCCCCGACGAATCCGGAACGGATCACCCGCGCCGGGACTCCGGGACCCCCCTCCGGCCCGATCCGGAGGCGGTCCGGCCGGACCCCCACCGGGCGGCCATCGCGGAAGAGGATGTTGTAGCCGAGGAACGCCGCCACGGTCCGCCCGGCCGGCCGGTCCCAGATCGCCTCGGGGGTCCCGCTCTGGGCCACCCGGCCCTCGAACAGCATCAGGACCCGGTCCCCGAGGAAGAACCCCTCCTCCCGGTCGTGGGTCACGTGGATCGCGCTGGTCCGCTGGGCCCGCAGGAGCTCCCGGAACTCCGCCCTCAGGTCGGCCCGCAGCTCCGGGTCCACCGCCGCGAGCGGCTCGTCCAAGAGGAGCAGCTCCGGCCGCGGCGCGAGCGCCCGCGCGAGCGCCACCCGCTGCTGCTCGCCGCCCGAGAGGGCGCCCGGGTACCGTTCCGCGAACCGTTCCAGGGAGAGCTGGCCGAGGAGCTCGGCGACCCGGGACGCCACCGCCTCGGCGTCCCAGCGGCGCACCTGAGGACCGTAGGCGATGTTCTCCCAGACGGTCCGGTGCGGAAAGAGGGTCGGATCCTGGGAGACGAGCCCGATCCCCCGACGGTGGGGAGGCCACCCCGTGATGTCGGTTCCCCGGAGCCGGACGGAGCCCCGCCGGGGGGTCTCGAGGCCGGCGAGGCAGCGGAGCAGGGTGGTCTTGCCGGAGCCGTTCGGACCGAGGAGGCTCAGAAGCTCCCCCTCCTCGAGGTCGAAGGAGACCGACCGGAGGACCGGGAGGTCCCCCCAGAAGGCGTCGACCGCGCGCACGGCGAGGAAGGGGACGGCCTCACCGGGCAAGGCGTCGGATCCCCCCTTCGATGGCCGCGAACCCGGCGAGGCTGACCAGGACGAGGAGGCCGGCGAGCGCGGGGGCCGCCGCCCCGAGGCGGATCTCGGGGAGATCGAAGAGCTCGACCGGCCAGGTGGTGAAGGGCGGGAGGACGAGGAAGTAGGTGGCGGTGAACTCCCCGAACCCGAAGGCGAAGGCGAACAGGGCGGCGGCGCCCACCGCCGATCCGAGCCGGGGAAGCTCGGCGTCGAGATGGGCGGCGAACGGCCGGCTGCCGAGGAGGCAGGCCGCCTCCCACGGGCCCTTCGGCAACCGGTCCAGGGCGAGCCGGAGCGTCTGGGCCGCGAACGGCAGGGCCAGGGCGGCCTGGCTCAGCAGGATCCACACCCAGGTGCCGGAGGCGCCGCCCAGGAGCGGCCGCCACAAGGTCGCGAGGCCGAAGGCGAGGAGCACCGGCGAGATGAGGAGCGGCAGGAAGAGGAGATACTCGGGAAGCGCCGCGCCGCGGGCCCCCGATCGGGCGCCGTAGGCCGCGAGGACGGCGAGGAGGAGGGCGAGGATCGCCGCTCCCGAGGCGAAGAAGAGGCTGTTGGCCCCCGCCGCGACCGTGGAGATCCCGAGGCGCCGGGCGGTGGCCGGCGCGAAGAGGAGGCGGAGCCCCGCGAGCGAGGGGGCTCCGGAGACGGTCGTCACCGAGCGGAGCAGGACGACCCCGAGCAAGAGGAGGATCGCCCCGAAGAAGAGGGAGAGGTAGGCGATCGCCGGCCAGGCCCGGGGATCCCGGAGCCGGAGCGGGGGCGGACTCCGCGACCGGCGGGCCCGGCGGCGCCGGCTCCCCCGGAGGAGGTAGACGTACCCGACGACCGGGAGGCTCAGGAGGAGGAAGGTGGCGAGCGCGAGGAGGCCGGCCTCTTGCGGCTGGCCGAGCACCTCGGCGAGCGACCAGATCCGCACCTCGAGGGTGTAGCACCCGGGGCCGCAGACGACGAGCGGGGCCGCGAACCCGAGGGCGCTCAGGAGGAAGGTGAGCGTCATCCCGGCGAGGGCGCCGAGCCCCGAGGGCGGTCCCCACACCTCGCGGAAGGCCCGGTACGGGGAGCCGCCGAGGGTCCGCACCGCCTCCTCCTGCTCGTGGGGCGCCGTTTCGATGGCGGCGGCGGTGGTGAGGCTGACCATCGCGGCGCAGAAGTATGCGTTGACCGCGAGGATCCCGTCGAGGCCGCGGCCGAGGCCGGCGAGGGCCGGCCAGAGGGCCGGGCCGAAGCCGGCCGGTCCGAACAGCTCCTCGAACCCCACGACGACCACGAGGGTGGGGAGGAGGAAGGGCACCAGGAGGAAGGCGCGCAGGAGGCGGCGGCCGGGGAACGAGAAGCGGCCGAGCGCGATCCCCGCCGGGTACCCGAGGGCTCCGGCGAGGAGCGCGCTCGCGCCTCCCTGCTCGAGGGAGTTCTCGAGCGCCCGCCGGTTCAGCGGATCCCCGAACAGGGCCGGAAGCCGGTCGGCCCCCCCGCCGGCGAGCGCCCCGCCGAAGACGAACCCCGCTGGAAGGAGGACGACCAGGAGGACGAAGAGCAGGACGGGCACCAGCGGCAGGAGGGGAAGGAGGCGGGCCGCACCGAGCCGCCTCATCCGGAGGGGGCCACCGTGGCCTGCCAGGTGTCGAGCCACCCCGGCAACTCCTCGGCGATCTGGGCCGGGGTCACCCCCGCGTTCAGGGGCTGCACGAGGGAGGGGTTCGGGGCGTCGGCGAAGATCGCGGGAAGCGCCACGGTGGTGTTGGCCGGATACATCCACTCCGTGGTGGGCAGCTGGGATTGGAGCGCGCCGGAGAGCATCCAGTTCTCGAACGCCTCGTCGAGGGCGAGGTGGTGGCTGCCCCGGACGATCCCCACCCCGTAGATCGTCTTCCAGCCATACGCCGTGCCGTTCCACCAACTGACCGAGCTCGAGATCGGGACGGGCGGGGAGAGCGAGGCGTCGGCCGCGGGGTCGGTCAGGTAGCTCACGACCATCCCCGGGGTGTGCGGCTCGCAGGTGAAGTCGTTGTAGAACGCATCCGACCAGGAGGAGGCGTTGGTCTCGAGCGGCGCGACGTGGGTCCAGAACGGGGTCCAGCCCTCGTGCAGCACCTGCGAGTAGAACTGGATCTCCCAGACCAGGAACTCCGTCCCCGTGGGGTCGACGATGGGATTCTCGACGATCAGGTTCCGGGCCCAGGTGGCGTTCGCGGCCACCGTCGGGAAGCTAAAAGCGGCGCTCGCGCCCCCGGTGGCATTCTCGAAGGCCGGGCAGGAGTCGATCCCGAGGTACCCCCATTCGTACGGAGCCACGGTATGGTCGGTGCTGATCCCGTCGACGAGCGCGGGGGAGACGTTCGCGAGGCCGGGAGGCGTGTACGGCTGGAGGACCCCGGCCGCCTCGGCCTGGGGTCCGGTGATCTCATCCAATCCGACGACGAGGTCGGCCACCGGCGCCGACTTCTCGGCGATGAGGGTGCTCGCGAGGCCGTTCGGCGGGCACTCGAACCGGAGGGTCACGTGGTAGGCCGCCTCGAACGGCCGGAAGGCGGTGGTGTTCGCCCCGCAGGCGCCCCCCAGCAGGGAGTCGTACGTGTACACGAGGAGGGTCGCGGGCGGTGTGGACTCCACGGAGTAGAGCGTGTACCCGGCGAGGAGCACCACCAGCGCGATCCCTCCGGCGAGGAGCGCGGAGCGCAGGCGGCCGGGCGATCGCGGGTGCCGGGGCGCCGGGACGGGCCGTCCGGCTCCGTGGTCCTCCTCGTTCGGATCGGTCGATCCAATCCCCATTCCGTCCGCTCACCGCGGGCGGAGCGTGCGGCACGTCGCCGGCGTTCCCTTCGCGGGCATTGCCCCGATCAGGTTCTTGGGGTCGACAGGCGGGTCCTGTCCTCTCAGCCGTGCCATAGCTCCCCCAGCAGCCGGCGGGAGCCCCCGGAGGGTTATTCGCTTTGCGCTCGGGCCGGCTTTGCAAAATAAGGTTCTTCGGCTTCTGGGTGGGTACTTCTGGGACTCCGCTAGGGCCGACGGCCCCAGAAGATAGGGCGCAGAACATCCTCATTTCTCGTCAGGGAAGCTTGAGGAGTTGGGCTCGTATCGACTCGACGCGGACCCCCGAGTTCGGAGCCGCGACCGGTCCCGGCTCCCTCCTCGAGGACCCATTCCAAACCCGGAAGAGCCGGATGTGTTGAGAAACATGGAAGAGACCATACCGGAGAAGACGAAGACCACGGAGGGGACCCGCCCACGCCCCACGGTCCGGGAGCCGACCCGTGCGGTCGCCCCCGTCCCGGAGGGGACCGAAGGCGGTCGACCCTCGGAAATGCACCGCGACGTTCCGGTGGGTCCGGAAGCGGTGGAGGAACCGTTCTCCCATACCTAGACAACCGTGGCAAGCACGGTTGATGCTGGGTTCCTGAATCCTCGGAAGGCATCTGTCCTAGTGGGGTGT
>JAJZDH010000037.1 GCA_021828665.1 Thermoplasmata archaeon | reverse complement strand
GGGGCGTCGGTGGCCGGCGGGGCGCCCGATTTCGGGCCGGCGGCGGGGGCGGCTCCGCCGCCCGACGGGGCCGGCTCGTCGGTGACCCGGAGGATCCTCCGGCGCCACGGATCGGTGAGGTTGAGCCGGGTGAGGAGGAGGTGGTTCGGGCGGATCGGCAGCGGCTTGAGCTTCTGGTCCCCCTTCTTCGTCGTGATGTTGTCGAGGGTCACCGAGCGGTTCCGGGTGCTGACCTTGGCGACCCGTTCCTCCTGGCCCTCGTAGCTTCCCGAGATCACCCGGACGGTGTCGCCCTTCCGGACCGGCAGCTGGCGGCGCCCGTACTTCCGGCGGAGCTCCCGGGAGAGCGGCACGGTCAGGAAGCGGCGGCGGGCGAACTGGTCGGCCGTGAAGACGGCCTTGCGCTGCTTGCGGGGCAACCGCGATCGGGGTGTCGGCATGATTCGGATGTGGGACCTCCCGGAACTTCTCCTCAGACGATGATGGAGGAGGCCGCGGCGATCCGGGGCCACCGCTCCGCCGCCTCCTTCGCGACGGGCCCCTTGATCTGGGATCCCTTGATCTCGCCGGTCTCGGTGGTGATCACCGCCGCGTTGTCCTCGAACATGAGCCGGGTGCCGTCGGCCCGACGGATCGACGAGCGGGAACGGACGATGACCGCGTGCAGGACCTGCCGGCGCATCTCCGGCGTGCCCTTCTTGACGGAGACGATCACGAGGTCGGCGATGCCGGCCCGCGGATACCGCCGGTGGGTCCCGTGCCAGTTCCTCACGGCGATGATTTCGACGACCTTCGCGCCGGTGTTGTCGACGCAGTCGAGACGGGCGCCCTTCGGGAGCCCCCGACCCCGACGGCCGGCGATCCCCTTCACGAGCGCTCCTCCGGGCGGGCGGCCGGCGGGGCGGGCGGGGTGGCGTCCTCGCCCGCGGGGCGGTGGGCCGCCTCGCCGAGATCCTCGACGATGCAGAAGGAGACGGTCTTCGAGAGCGGTCGGGTCTCGGCGATCCGCACCCGGTGGCCGAGGGGGATCTTCAGGCACGGCGGGTGGTGCGCGAGGTACCGCCGCCGGCGCTTCTCGTACCGCTCGTACTTCGGGACGAAATGGAGGAGCGTGCGTTCGACCACCGCGGTCCGCTGCATCGCGAGGGAGACCAGCGTCCCGTCGAGGACCTGCCCCCGGACCGAGAGGCGGCCGTGGAACGGACAGTGGGAGTCGTCGCACGCCTCCTTCGGGGCCCGGACGTCGAGGCCGATGTCGCGTCCGCGCCGGGCGCGGGCCGGTGATGAGGGACTCATGAACGCCTCCGCCGATCGCCCCACGCGAGACGCTGGGTACGGTCTTCGGGACGGAGTTCAAGGGAGTCGCCTCTTAAGGGTAACTCCCGGCCCCCGAGGAAGATCGTCCCCTCGAGCCCGGCCTTGGGGATCCGGCGTTCCCGGCCGTCCGCCGCGCGCACGAGGAAGGTGCGGAGGCTCTCGTCGACGAGCGTGCCGCCGAGCGGCAGCCGGGCGATCCCGGGGGCGCGCTCGAGGAGCACCGAGGCCCCCAGGATCTCGCCGGCGAGCGCCGGGTCGGGACGCGCCGCCACCGGTCCGTTCATGGGGTCGATCCGGCCGCCGAGCGCGGCGGGGCGGTGGCCCGGGCCGGGCGCCGCCGGGGGCGGGCCGGGGCGGCGGCGGCGGGGGCCGGGGCGGAAGCGGGCCGTTCGGGACGGGCGCGTTCGTGGAGGACGGTGAGCGCCCGGGCCACGTTCGTGCGGAGCGCCCGCATCCGGCCGGGGCTCGGCGGCGCGCCGCCCATGGCCGCGATGCCGCGTTCCCGCAACAGGTCGTCCTCGATCTCCGAGATCTTCCGGCGGAGCGACTCCGGGTCGAGGGCGCGCAGCTCCTTCATCCGGAGCAGGCTCATGGGATCCCCCCGGAAGCAGGCCCGCTGGGAAGCTCGAGCTCGGGCGGCACCGGCGGCAGCGCCGGGGGAGGGAGCGGCGGCGGCAGGACGGCGCCCGGCGGGGCGGTGATCCGGACCTCGTCGGGAAGACGGGCTTCCGGCCGCATGATCCAGACATTGACGCCGATGACGCCGGGCTTCAACCGCGCCGGGTAGAACCCCTTGTGGATCTGGTAGAGGGCCGCCTCGCCGCAGTACTTGATGGTGCCGGACTTGAACCGCTCCGTCCGGTGTCGCTCGCCGGTGAGCTTCCCCGAGAGGATGACCTGGCATCCCCGGGCGCCGCTCTCCATGATCCGGCGGACCGTGGAGTGCCCCGCGCGCCGGAAGTGCCAGCCGCGCTCGAGGGTGGAGGCGAGCTTCTCCGCCATGAGCTGCGCGTTCAGCGCCGGCTGCCGCTCCTCCTGGACCTCGATCTGGGGATTGTCGAGCTGGAACCGTTCCTGGATGTCCTGGGTGAGCTGCTTGATGAGCTCGCCCCGGCGGCCGATGAGGATCCCGGGCCTCTCGCAGATCAGGGTGACGCGGGTGCCCATCGGGGTCCGTTGGATGTCGAGGCCGCCGAAACCGGCCCGGGCGCTCTCCCGGACGAGGTAGTCCTTGAGGAGGACCCGGCGGGTGGCTTCCTGGACGACCTTGCGGGTGCTCGACATCGTCAGGCCTCCCCGCCGCGTTCGCGCAGCACGATCTCGACATGGGTGGTCTGCTCGTTCCAGGCGGTGGCCCGCCCCTGGGCGCGCGGCATGCTCGCCTTCCGGATGCGGCCCCGGGAGGAGGCGGCCACGTAGACGTACAAGAGGTCGGTGTCGAGACCCTCGTAATCGGCGTTGGATTCGGCGTTCTGGAGGATCCCGAGGAGGTTCTTCGCCACCTTCTTCGGATACCGGCCCGGCCCCACCGACCGCTTGTGCGCGGTCTCCTGGTTGTACCGACGGAACGGCACCGGCTCGGTGAGCGCCACGACCCCTTCGAGGAAGCGGCGGGCCTCCCCGAGCGGCTTTCCCCGGATCGCGTTCAGGACCTCGTAGGTCTTCTTCGGCGACATCGGCAACTCGAAGCCGCGGGCCCGGGCGACGCGGGTCCGGGCCTCCCCCGTGTAGCTGTAGCCTCGCATTCCCCCCTCCCCTACTTGAGCGGCATGAACTTCGAGGAACGCGTGGCCCCGACCCCGGGACCGGAGTGCTTCTCGAACTTCCGGGTGAGGCTGAACTCGCCGTAGTAGTGACCGATCATCTCCGGGCGCACCTCGAACTCCTTGAACTCGCGCCCGTTGTGGACGCTCACCCGGTGCCCGACGTGGGCCGGGAGGATGAGGGCGTCCCGGACGTGGGTCTTCAGCACCTTCTCCTTCGCGACCTTGGCGATCTTCTCGAAAAAGACCGTCGTCTCGGAATTGAATCCCCGGCGGAGGGAGCGGCGGGCCCGCGCGCCGAGGACCCGGGCGAGCTCCTCCAGGTTCATCGCCTGGAGCTCGGGCAGCGAGTGGCCCCGGAGCGAGAACTCCTTCTTCCGTCGGCCCTCGACCTTCTTGGCTTTCCGACCCTTCGGCATCGCGTCCTACCCTCCGCCCCGCCGCCGGGCCCGCTTCCGGCGTGGGGAGAACCGGCCGACCTTCGTGCCGGGCCACGCCCCCGAGGAAACGGTGCTCGGGCGCCCGACGTGCTGGTGGGCCCCGCCGCCGAACGGATGGTTGACCGGATTCATGGCGACCCCCCGGACCTTGAACGCCGCCCGGGCCAGGCTCCGGGTCATGTGGACCTTGTTGCCGGCCTTCATGATCGGCCGCTCGGTCCGTCCGCCGCCGGCGACGGCGCCGACCTGGCCGCGGCACTGGCCGAGGAACTGCTTGAAGACCCCGCTCGGCAACTGGACCGTCACCTCGCGGCCGACGTGGGCCACCACGAGGGCGCTCGTCCCGGCGGCCCGGACGAGCCGGCCCCCGTCGAACGGATGCACCTCGAGGTTCGAGACGATGGTGCCGTCGGGGATCTCGGCGAGCGGCAGGAGGCTGCCCCGCGCGACCGCCCCCCGGTTGAGCGCGACGTGGTCCCCGGTGGCGAGCCCCGCGTTCGCGAGGGTCCGGATCACGGCGCCGTCTTCGGTCCGGACCTCGGCGACGGGGGCGCTGCGGCCCGGGTCCTGCTGGATGGAAAGGACGACCGCCGACCCGCCCTCGCGCGGGTCGGGATGGTAGATCGGGCCGTGGTGGCGATGGCTCGGCGAACGGTACGTTCCGGTGCCGGAGCCGCGCCGCCGGGAGATGATCCGTTTCCCCATCAGAACACCCCGGCCCGGCTGCCGATGTCCTCGGCGGAGTACTCCGGGCGGAACCGGATCGTGGCGATCTTGCCGGTCCGGACGATCTTCGTGTTGACCTTGGCGACCTTGCAGTGGTAGATCTCCTCGATGGCGCGCTTGATCTCGGCCCGGTTGGCCCGCCGGTCCACCACGAACTCGAGCTTGTTCTGGTGCTCCATCTCGTCCATCGCCTTCTCCGTCACGTAGGCGTGGAGGATGATCCGGTGCTCGAGCCGGGTCATGCCGCGACCTCCCGGAGCCGGTGGCGGAGCGCCTCGAGGGAGCCGCGGGAGAAGAGGGTGAGACGGCCGGGGGTCCCTCCGGGGGCGAGGTCCTCGGTGCCGAGCCGGCCGATGGGGACGACGTCGACCCCCGAGAGGTTCCGGAACCCGAGCCCCCGGCCCGGCCGGCTGACGACGAACAGGAGGCTCTTCGGCTCGCGGCGGCGCCGGCCGCGGCGCTTCCCGCGCCCGGCCCGGACGTGGACCCCGAGCTGCGCTCGGGTGACATCCTCCCAGAGGTCGAGGCGGCCGAGCAGCTTGCGGGCCTCCACGGCCGACGCGATCTCCTCGGCCGGATCCTCGAGGACGACCGGCAGGTGGATCTTCTCGGGCACGGTGTGGCCCCGCGCCCGGGCGAGGGCGGCGTCGCGGGTCGCCGACAGGGCGCCCGCGAACGCCCGCCGGCCCTCGGTGACATTGATCTTCTTGCGCCAGACCGTCTCGATCCGGGGCGGGTGCGCCGGGCGCCCCCCGACGGTGTTCGGGGCCTGGGCCCCCCGGTTGGAATCCATGAGCCGGGGCGTCCGGGAGACGCCCTTGCCCTTGCCGGACCATTCGACGGAATGCCTCAGACCGGCGGTCGGGGTGGTCCCGTGCGGCTGGCGCTGGTTCGCCCGAGAGGCGACCACGGCCCGTCGGATGAGGTCGGGCCGGACCGCCGACGAGAAGGCGGCGGGCAGCGTCACCGTCGGTCCGGCCGCCCCGGCGAGGGAGATCACGGGGACGCGGTGGTGGACGGGGCCGTGGCCCTCGGCGGCGGGAGGTGTCGGGGGGGCGTGGGGGGTCGGTCCCGGCATCAGGCCCCCTGCTTCGATCGCGTGCTCAGGTAGCGCAGGTCGACCTTCTCGACGGAGGCGACCCGGCGGCGCATCGGGAGGCGGAAGCGGATCAGCCGCTTGGCCGGTCCGGGCAGCGACCCGTGGAGGACGAGGCAGGCGGAGCGGACCTCCCCGTAGTGCGGGAAGCCGCCGAGCGGGGTGACCGGATCGCTCCGGGGGTCCCGGACGACCTTGAGGACGCGCAGGTTGTAGACGGTCCGCCGATGGTAGCCGGTCTGGCCGGCCTGCGGGATCCGGTAGCTCACGAACGACGGGTTGTGGGGACCGAGAGTGCCGATCATCCGCCGGTGCTTGGAGTTCTTCCGGGGCTGCAGCTTCACGCCCCACCGCTTGGTGTGGCCCTGGAACCCCTTTCCCTTGGTGACGGCCACGACATCCAGGAACTCCCCCTCCTGGGCGAACTCCTCGGCGGGGATCTCCCGGCCGAGCTGCTCGAGGGCGTAGCGGCGGCGTTCGCCCGGGTCGGCGCCGGAGACGCGGACCTCGAAGAGGTCGGGCACCTTGGTGGGGATGCCCGTGATCAGGTGCGGCTGGGTCTGCATCACCATCCGGACCTCGTCGCCGGGAACGGTGCCGAAGGCGGCGCGCGTCTCGGGGGCGGTGGCGGGGCGGAGCGGCAACCGGCGTCCGATGTATTCGTCCGGTCGGTCGGTCCAGACCTCGCCGACGACGTTCCGGCCGTACGGCCCGGTCCGGTAGACCCGGGCCGCCACGACCCGGACCGGAGGGACCTCGACGACGGTCACGGGGACCGACAGCTCCTGGCCGGCGGTCGTGGACCGTTTCCGGTAGTCCACGATGAAGGCGTGGGTCATGCCCACTTTGTACCCGGCGAACCCCTCCAGCACCGGCTCCTTCGGGCCGGCCGGCCAGGAGCGGATGCGCGGCACGGGGCGGGCGGCGCGGGAACGGGGTGAGAAGCCGAGGGAACCTCGGCGGGGACGGTGCCGACGAGCCATGGGATGGGGTGCGTCTTTCCTCCGGTGGGGGTCGGGGAGAAAGGTTCGGTATATAAGGCTAAAGGACGCACCGTCGGAAAATCCTGCCGTCCCGGCCCCCCGGACGCCGACCGGCGCCGGCGCCGCGGGCCCGCCGCTCCGGGGAGGTGCGAACCGTTATCCCCGGCCCCTCCTGTCGGGCCGGCCGACCCATGCCCGATCCCGCGGGAGTTCCCGTCCGCCTCGAGGAGATCGAGCGGGCGCGCACGGTCATCGCCTCCGGGATCCGGCGGACCCCGCTCGTCGAGGCGCCGCGGTTCCCCGGGCTCCCCGACGTGCCGGTCTACCTCAAGCTCGAGAACCTGCAGCGGACCGGGTCGTTCAAGCTCCGGGGCGCCCTCAACCGGATCGCCCAGCTCTCCGAGGCGGAGCGCCGGGCCGGCGTGATCACCGCCTCGGCGGGGAACCACGCCCAGGGGGTCGCCTGGGCGGCGCGCGCGGGCGGGATCCCCGCGACCATCGTCATGGCCCGGAACGCCTCCCCGCTCAAGGTGATGTCCACCCGCGACCTCGGGGCGGAGGTCCTCCTCATCGGGGCCGACTACGAGGAGGCGCACGAGGAGGCGGAGCGTCGCGCCGCCGCCGGCGGACTGACGTACATCCCCCCGTTCGACGACCGGTTCGTCATCGCCGGCCAGGGGACGATCGGCCTCGAGATCGCGGAGGATCTGCCCGGGGTCCGGCGGGTGATCGCGGGGGTCGGTGGCGGCGGCCTCCTCGCCGGCATCGCCATCGCCCTCGCCGCCCGGGCCCCGGAGTGCGAGGTCGTCGGCGTCCAGCCGACCGGGGCCGACACCTTCCGTCCCTCCCTCGCGGCGGGACGGATCGTCATGGGCGGCCGGCCGGCCACCTTCGCCGACGGCCTCGCGACGCGCCACGTGGGCGACCTTCCGTTCCGGATCCTCCGCGAGCTCGGGGCCCGCGCCTACGCCGTGGAGGAGGGAGCGATCGCCCGGGCGGCGTTCCTGTACCTCGAGGTGGCGAAGGTGGTGGCCGAGGGGGCCGGCGCCGCTCCGCTCGCCGCCCTCCTCGAATACCCCGAGCTCTCCCGGGACGGCCCCATCGTCCTCGTCGTGAGCGGCGGCAACATCGATCCGTTCCTGCTCGACCGGATCCTCTTCATCGGCCTCTCGCGGGAGGGGCGGCTCCTCCGCCTGCAAAGCGCGCTCGGGGACCGGCCGGGACGGCTCGCCGAGTTCCTCGCGGTCGCCGCCGCCGCCCAGGCGAACGTCCGCCACATCCTCCACGACCGGGAGTCCCCCGGCCTCGGCCCGGGCGAGGTCACCGTCGAGCTCGAGCTCGAGGTGCGCGGGCGCGACCACGCCGGCGAGGTGCTCCGGGCCTACGCCGCGAACGGCTTTCCGGTGGTGCCGCTCCCCTCCGGGAAGGAACCGACCGTACCGACCGGTGCCCTCACGGACCGTAAATAGTCCGCCGCCCCTGGTACGGTCCGATGGCGGACGCGAAGGGACCGGGGGAGATTCGGCCGTTCCGCCCGCCGCGGATCTGGTCGGTGGAGGAGGCGAACGAGCGGCTGGACCACCTCCGGGAGCTCCTTCCGGAGCTCCGCGCGTGGGCCGTCCGCCTCGGCAAGGTCCACGAGGAGATCGAGCGGCTCCGCCGCTTCTGGGGCCGGGAGATCGACGCCGCCGACAACCCCGACCGCGAGCTCCGGGTCCGGCTCGACGGGGAGTGGAAGCGGCTCGGCGGGCGGCTCGAGCGCGAGGTGCTGGAGCTCCGCCGCCTCGGCATCGAGGTCAAGGACCTGGCCGGGGGGCTCGTGGATTTCTACGCCCGGCTCGACGGCGAGATCGTCTTCCTCTGCTGGCAGCGGGACGAAGCCGAGGTCGGCCACTGGCACCCGCTCACGGGCAGCTACCGGACCCGGCGACCGATCCCGGATCCGCGCGGCCGGCGGACCCACCACCTCTCCCGGGAGAATTGAACCGGTCGATCGCCGACGGCCGCCCCGGGGGGGGCCGGCCGGAGCTCACGGACCGGGAGGCTCGGGTGGATCGGAGAGCGCGAGGGCGGTCGCCCCGAGGAAAACGGTGAGGACCCCGGCGAGGGCGAGGAGGTCGTACCCCTCGACGAGGAGCGGCAGGATCCCCGGAAGATCGAGCTCGAAGAGGAGGAGCGGCGCGAGGGCGCCGGCCGCTCCTCCCGCCACCGCCCAGGCGTACCGCTCCCGCCGGGCCACCTCGACGAGGCCGACCCCGCCCACCACCGCGGAGAGGCCGAGGAGGGTCGTGCCACCGAGGAGGAGGGCGACGAAGCTCTCGAGGTCGGAGTACGGGCTCTCCTCCAGGGTCGTCGCCCCCGCGGCGGAGCCGGCCGGCAGGACGAGGGCGAGGCCGGTGAGGTTCCCGGGCGGGCTCGAGTAGACCGGGTCGCGGAAGAGGTCGAGGGTGACGGGGGCGTATCCGGTCGCGGCGGCGCTCACGGAGATCCCTCCCGCCGGCACCCCGCCGGTGGAGAAGGTCCCGGAGGCCCCCGTCCGGAGCTCCCGGAGGAACCCGTTCTCCCCCGAGATGTTGACCCAGGCCCCCGCGAGCGGCCCGTCGGCGGTGCCGTTCGCAAGGAGCCCGGTCACCCGGCCCCCGACGACGTACGTCGGTCCCTCGGCGGCCCGGGCGCCCTCCGCCGCGAGGAGCCCGGCGCCGAGGAGGAGCGCCCCCGTGACCACCGCGAGGAGGAGCGTCGCCACGCGGCGCATCGGCGGACCGAACCGGCGGGGGCGGTCGGGGTGAGTGTACAGCTGCGGGTGCGCCTCCCAGCTGAAGAGCGGCGGCGGGTCCCGCAGCGGCACCACGGCGACCGGACGGCCGCAGGTGGGACAGGCGACCCAGGCCGGGTGCCGGCCGGCTCCGGAGCGGGTCGCGAGCAGGTGGCCGCAGGACGGGCATCGGAGAGTGACCGGCGGGCCCCACATCGGTAGCGGGAGGGGGGAGACCGGCGCGACGGCATGAGGCTAACGCGTCTCCCGGCCCTCCCGCCCGCCGGTACCGCGCCCCCGCCCGGCCATCCCCGCGGGCGGGGCCGTTTCCGGCTCCGGGCCCGGAGGAGGGCCGCCGACAAGCTTTAAGACCGGGCCGACGGCTCGCGACCACGGGCCTGTAGCTTAGCTGGGATAAAGTACCGGCCTTCTAAGCCGGCATCCTCGGGTTCAAAAGTCCCGGAGCTTCCCCCGTCGGGCTCCGGGGCGGGGACTCCCGACAGGCCCGTGGCCCGCCCGCTCTAGACCGGTGCGGAGTCGTCGACCCCGGAGCGGGCGAAGAGCGCCTGGCAGGCATCGCAGAGGAGCCGGCGCGGCCCCGGGGGCAGCGGCCCGCCGCAGAGCGGGCAGGTGGCGCGCGCGTCGGCCGCCGCGAGGAGCTCCATCACGCTGGTGCGGAGGCGCGGGTTGGTGCGGGGCGGCTCCGGCCGGGCGTGGGGCCGCTCCGGCCCCGGCGCCAGCGCCTCGAACCGGGCCCGGTACACGCCCGACCGGCGGTCGAAGCTGACCAGCCGTCGCGCGAGGAGGGTGTCGAGCGCCGAGGTCCCGAGTTCCCGGACCCCGCCGAAGAGCGGGGCGAGGTCGAGGGCGGTGACGCCGTTCGACTCGACCACCGCCTCGAGCGCCCGGGCGGAGGGCAGCGACAGGTCGCCCCGGGCGACGAGGAGATCCACCCCGTGGCCGATCCGGGCCGTGCGCGGCACCCGGTGGTCCAGCGGCAACCGATGGGCCCGGCCGTCCATGAGGAGGGACGATTCGACGAGATCGATCTCGTACCGGATCCTCTCGTCGGGGAAGTAGACCGCGAGCGCCAGGGCGAACGGTACCGTCCCGGTCCGGCGCACGTACGCCGCGAAGCCCGAGGGGCGGAACAGCTCCGGGCGGGCGCCGCCCGGGAGCCGCTCCGCGGGTTCCCCCTTCGGCTGGGCCATCGGCCGGTACTGCTCCCGGAGCAGCCACCGGATCTGGACGGAGGTCGGGGGACCGTCGGGGGTGGCGTGGAACTCGGCGGGGCCGTCGGAGGGGATCCGGAGACGGTGGAACGGCCGCAGGTACGCCCACGCCTCCGGCTCCGCGGCGGGGCCGCGGACGGTGATCTCGATCCGGTCGAACGGCCGGCTCCGGTCGGCGAGGGCCGGGTAGATCGTCGGCACCTCGGCACCGTCGATCTCGAGGGCGACGGGGGCGATCGGTTCGCGCCGGCGGGGCAGGTACTCCTCGAGGGAGCGCCGGAGTCCGGCCTCGCTGAACCGGTCGTGGAGGTCCGGCTCGGCGAGCCGGCCGACCCGGTCGAGCTCCTCAACCGACGCGCGGGCCATCGGCCGATCCCCCTCCAGCGCCCACGAGGCCGTACAGGGAGATAAACCGGCGGGCGGTGGTCTCGATGGAACCCTCCGCCGCGACCCGGGCGAGCGCCCCCCGGCGCAGCCGGGCCCTGAGTTCCGGCGCCCGGAGGAGCTCGGCGAGCCCCTCGGCGAGCGCCCCGGCCGGTTCGGCGGGGACGACCCGGCCGCTGACCCCGTCCTCGACGAGCATCTTCGGGCCGCCGACGTCGGTGACGAGGCAGGGGAGGCCGGAGGCCATCGCCTCGAGGACCGCGACCGACGAGGTGTCGGAGGTCGACGGGAGGACGAAGAGGTCCCCCTGCGCGAGGAAGGCCGCCTTCTCCTCCTCCGGCACCACCCCCACGAACCGGACCCGGGACCGGAGCCGGGGGTCGTTCGCGATCCGTTCCCGGACCGGGAGCTCCTCCGGACCGGTCCCCCCCACCAGGACGGCGGCCGGCACCGTCGGCGGCAGGGCGGCCACCGCATCGAGGAGGCGGTGGATCCCCTTGTCCCGGGTGAGCCGACCGAGGAAGAGGACGAGCGGCTCCGGGCCGATCCCGTACCGGCCGCGCCAATCCGGCCGGTCGAGGCTGGGGCGGAACCGCCCGAGCTCGATGCCGTTCGGCACGACGGGGACCGGTCCGCGGAACGGCTTGCGGGCGTGCTTCAGGAGCGCCGCCCGGGCGGGCTCCGTCGGCACCGTCACGGAGGCGCAACGGTAGTACAGCCCGAGGGTGTACCAGCGGGCGGCCCAGAAGAAGAGCCGGACGAGCGGATGCGGACCGAAGCTCTCCCGGGCCGCGTAGACATCGGTGTGGAAGGTGCCGACGACCGGCAGCCGGTACCGGCGCGCCGCGAGGAACCCGGCGGTGCCGAGGAGGCCGGGGGTGTGGATGTGCACCACCTGGAACCGGGAGCCGAACCGGCGGCCGGCGAGCCGGGCGAACGGGAAGAGCGCCCACCGGAGCTGCGGGTACCTCGGGACCGGGAGCGCCCGGCACCGGACCACCGAGACCCCGTCGATCACCTCGTCCCGGGGCGCGGCCCCGAGCCGGGGCTCGGGGGCGAAGACCGTCACCCCGTGGCCCTGCCGCCGGAGCTCCCGGGCGAGCGCCTGGACCTCCGAGGCGACCCCGTCCTTGAGGGGCGCGTAGCTGTCGGAGAAGAAGGCGATCTCCATCGAACTCCTCCGGTCACCGCAGGACGCCGAAGGCGCGCTGCAGCCGGGAGAACTCCCGCTCCGGCAGGCTTTTCGGGTCGAGGGAGACGATCACCGTCGCGCCCGTCTCCCGGGCCCAGGAGGCGAGCCAGGTGGCGAACCGTACCGTGGTCTCGGCGCCGAACTCCGTCGCGAAGTATTCGAGGGCATCGACGTAGGCGAGGACCGCCCCGTCGTCGGCCGGGGAGCTCCGGATCCGACCCGCGATCTCCCCGGGTCCCCCGCCTTCCTCGCCCGCCGCCGGGCGCGCCCGCGGCGGGAGGAAGGAGATCCGGTCCGCGGGGAGGCCGAGGTCGGGCGGCCGCTCCGGGCTCACCCAGAGGATCCGACCGTGGCGACCGGCCACTTCCCGGGCGAACCGGATCCCCTCCCGCGGCTGCTCCTCGCGGAAGAGGTAGGCGGTGCCCGGGGCGAACGGGGCCGGCGGGGCGGCGGGGCCGGCCGTCGGGGCCGCCGCCGG
>JAJZDH010000036.1 GCA_021828665.1 Thermoplasmata archaeon | reverse complement strand
CACGCCGGTAATAGGCGGTCTACTAGATTAAGGTCTCTCGAGAGTAGAACCGGAGCTGTAGGCGTGCGAACCGAGAATCCCCCGTCAGAGGATGGGCATCGAGTTCACCTGTCCACTGATACCGTGGGCCAGCAGCCGCGGGATGTGCGCGAGCACCTCCTCGGTGTGCGCGCCCACATCGGTGAGGGGGCTCCGGGCGTCCCAGAGGGGGACGACCTCCCGGATCCGTCCGTCGCGGTCGATCCGGAAGGTGATCCGCTGCGAGGCCGGGCTCCCGTGGAGCGTCCCGAGGAGACCGTAGCGGCGGGTGACGGCGCCGTCGGCGTCGGCGAGGAGCGGATACTCCACGCCGTGGCGGCGGGCGAACCGGGCGTGCTCCTCGACGGTATTGATCGAGATCCCGAGCAGGGAGGCCCCCCGGGCCTCGAAGTCGCGCCGCTGGTCCCGGAACGCGCACACCTCGCGCGTGCAGACGGGCGTCTCGTCCCGGGGGTAGAAGAAGAGCACCACGTCGTGGGCGCCCCGGAACGAGGAGAGGCGGACGTACCGCCCGCCCTGGTCCGGCAGCTCGAAGTCCGGGGCTTCCATTCCGACGGAGAGGGAGGTCATGGGCGCGTTCCGGCGGGGCCCACCCCCCCCGGGCGGATAACGGCATCCGCCCCGCCGTCGGAATCCTTAACCTTCGGCCCCGATGGGTGCCCGGGAAGGGCCGATGCGCCGGGGACTCATCCTTTCGGTGGCCATCCTCCTCAACGCCGGCCTCTTCGTCTTGAACCTCCTGGTCGCCCGGGCCGATGGCTCCCGGGCGGTCCTCTCCCAGGCGGTGTTCAACATCGCGGACCTCGTGGGCTCCGGCATGCTCGCCTGGGGGGTCCTCGCCTCCCGGCGCCCGCCGGACGTCGACCACCCGTTCGGGTATGGCAAGGAGCGGTTCTTCTGGGCGTACACCGCCTCCCTCGTCACCTTCTCGCTCGCCGGGGCGGCGGTCCTCCTCGAAGGGATCTCCCAGGCGGCGGCGCCGCACCCGCTCGTGGACCTCCGGACGGCGGTGGCGGTCCTCGCCCTCACCTTCGGCACGAGCGTCGGCGAGGTGCTCCTGCTCCTGACGGAGCTCGCCGCCGACCGCAGCGGGGTGCAGGATTTCCTCGAGTCCTCCCACCAGGGGATGAAGACGATCTTCTACCAGGACCTCGTCGGGAGCGTGGGCAGCGCCTTCGCCCTCGGCGGGATCGTCGCCGTCGACCTCACGGGGAATGCGGCCCTCGACGGCATCGGGGCGGCGGGCGTCGGGCTCCTCATGCTGCTCACCGGCATCCTGCTCGCCTCGGAGAGCCGGGCGCTCCTCGTGGGAAAGTCGCTGGACCGGGACGTCGGGCGCCGGATCGTCGCGCTCGTCGAGCGGGACCCCCGGGTCCGCACCGTCCGCAGCCTGCAGTCGATGCTCCTCGGCCCGGAGGATGCGCTGCTGGCCCTGCGCCTGAACTTCGAGGACGGCCTCACCACCGACGACATCGAGCGGGCCATCGACGATATCGGCCGGGCGCTGCGCCGGGAGCACCCGGAGCTGCGGCACGTGATCATCGAACCGGAATCGTAAGGGGATCGGGACCGCTCTCCGGCCCCGGCCCCGCCGCCGGCGGCTCGGGAGGGGCGCTCCGGAGGTCGTGGCCCCGCAGGATCGTCAGGGCGAGGAGCGCCGCGGCGAGCAGGGCGAAGAAGAGATCGAGGCCGAAGGGACCGAAGGCGGAATACAGGGACGACACCACGAGGAGCCCCAGGATCATGCCCACGCTGAGGACGAGGGAGTACAGGGCCATCGTGGTCCCCCGGGTCAACAGCCGCGTGAGGTCCGCCAACGCCGCGAGCGCGGCGGGGCCGTAGGCGAGCGCGGCGAGCGCGCTCGCCCCCACCGCCCCGAGGAGCTCCGGACGGGGGCCCCACGAGATGACGGCGACCAGGCTCGCCATCAGGCCGAGGAACCCCGACGTGCCCACCACCATGAGCGGGAAGCGGCCGAACCGGTCGGCGAGGCCGCCGAAGAACGGCTGGGTGACCAGCAGGGCGAGACCGCCCCCCCCGATGAGCGCCGCGAGCTCCCACGGCGGCACCCCGATGCCGCTGCCGGCGCTCCCGAGGTAGGCGAACGCCGCCCCGATGAGCATGTAGATCACCAGCCACGGCAAGGTCACGAGGAGGACTCCCCGCCGGAGCACCGCGTCCCGGATCGCCCGGAGGTCGATGGTGGCGGTCCGCCCCGGCTCCGTCTCGCCCCGGATCTCCCAGAGGACGAACCCGAGCCCCAGCCCCAGCGCCGCCGCCCCGAGCCGGAAGACCCAGACGAGATCGCCGTTCGGCACGCTGCCGAGCACGCCGAACCCCACCGCGAAGCCGAGGACCCACCCGAGGAGGTTCATCGAGTCGAACCGGCCCATCGCGGCGCCCCGTCCGGTCCGGTCGGCCCGGTCCGCCACCACGGCGAGGCTCGCCGCCAGGATCGCCCCGCTCGCGACCCCGAAGAGAAGGTTCGCGACGGAAAGCAGCGGGCCGGACCGGGTCCCGGAGACGAGCAGGAAGGTACCGGCAGCGCCGGCCATCCCGGCGAGGAGGACCGGAAACCGGCCGTACCGGTCGGCCTGGATGCCGGAGAGGAGCACCGTCGAGAACTCCCCGATGGGCGCGGCCGCCGTGATGGCGCCCACGAGGCCCACCTCCCCTCCGGAGAGACCGGTGAAATGGCCGGAGATGTAGGCGGCGAAGACCGATACCGTGAGGCCGAAGGCGAACCGCACGAAGAAGGTGGCCCCGTAGACCGCCCGGAGGAGCCGGTCCGGGGCGGCGGCCGGCGGCCGGGCCGAGGGGTCACGCACGGTCGGGCCGGGGCTCGATGAGCTCGATCCAGACGTCGTTCGGGTCCAGGAGGAAGGCGATGCGGCCGGAACCCCCCGAGAGGGAGAACGGTTCCCGGGCCACCCGGGCGCCGCGGCCCCGCGCGTCGGCCACCGCCCGATCGAGGTCGGCGACCTCGAACGCGAGATGGTCCAGCTGCTCCCCCGCCTCCACGGTCTCCTTCCCCTCCCACTTCGTGAGCTCGATCCGGGCCCCGCTCGCGGGGTCCCGGACGAAGGCGATCTCGGCGTGGTTCTCCGGGATCGCCCGTCGGCGCTCGAACTCGAGCCCGAGGACCTCGGTGTAGAACCGGATCGATTCCTCCATGTCCCGGACCGTGAGGGAGGTGTGCAGGTAACGCATGAAGGACCCCACCGGCGGTCCCGCCGATGGGGCCGGGGGATATTAATGCGGCCGCCTCAGCTGTGCCCGAAGCAGACGCGGACCGCGGCGGTGCCGGGGGGGCGCGCGGGGTCGACCCGGACGAACCCGACCCGCTCGAACTGGAAGACGGTGCCGGGGGCGGCGGTCGCGATCGCCGCCTCGCCCCGTCCCGTCCGGAGCGTCCCGTCGACCTCGAGGATCTCCACCGCCACCGCGCCCTCGGTCCCCACCCACTGGATCCGGGGCAGCTTCCGGTTCTCCCGGCTGGTGAAGCGGGCGGCGATCGGTCCCGGGGGGGCGGCGGGGTCCGCGGGCGGAAGGAGGATGTTGACGAGGTCCTTGAGCCGGATCTCCGTCCCGGCGTGCCGGAGCACCTCCGGGCCGGGGAGCCAGAAGTCCGGCCCCGTCCGGACCCGGCGCTCGCCCATCTCCGCCCGTTCCGGGTGGTTCGGGAGGACCACCTCGCGGAGCTCCTCGGGGAACCCGTCGACCCGGACGGCGACGGGATCGGGGACGAAGGCGCGCCGGGGGGTGGAGCCGTCGATCCGCTGCCGGTTCTCCGCGTACAGCGTTTCGGCCGGGACCTCCACGTCCGCGAGCGAGAGGCCGAAGGAGAGCGTGAACTGCCGCAGCGCCTCCAGGCGGATCCCCCGGCGGTCGAGCGACCGGAGCGACCAGGTCCGGGGATCGGCCCAGCCGTCGTAGACGCCGCTCTTCACCTCCTGGTAGGACTTGCTCTTGGAGAGCTTCGCCTCCCGCACCCGCAGCATCCCCCAGTGGAGGAAGGGGGGACCGGTGATCCCGAGAAGCCCCCAGAGGAACTCCTCCATCCGGTCCTCCATCACGAGGTCCTTGCCCCGCAGCACGTGGGTGATCCCGAGCTCGACATCGTCCACCGCCCACGAGAACTCGAGGAGCGGCCAGACCCGGTACTTCCGCCCCACCCGCGGATGGTCGAGATCGCTGATCCGGAAGAGGACCCGGTCCCGGAAGGCCGGATCCGGGTCGGCCATGTCGGTCCGGAGCCGCAGCACCGCCTCCCCCTCCGCGAACCGGCCGCCGAGCATCGCCTCCCAGCCCGTCCGGGTCGCCTCCACCGACTGGAGCCGCTCCGGGCACGGGCGGCCGGCCTTGCGGTTCTCCCGGAGCCGATCCGCCGCGCAGGTGCAGACGTACGCCCCCCCCCGGTCGATGACGCGGCGGGCCCAGGGGTAGAACTGCGGGATCCGGTCCGACTTGTAGAAGACCCCGTCCACCGGCACCCCGGCGAGCTCGAGGTCGCCCCGGATCACGTCGAAGAGCTCCGGGTCGACGCGCTTCTCCGCCGATCCGATGGTGTCGTCGAAGACGAGGAGGAGCCGGCCGTGGTACCGCTGCCGGTACGCATCGTTGAGGAAGAGCATCCGGGCGTTCCCCACGTGGAGCGCCCCGGAGGGGAAGGGGGCGAGCCGGAGCGTGACGGCACCGTCGACCGCGCCGGGGAGAGGGGGCAGGACCGGCATCCCCCCGCCGCCGGACGGTCGCCCCTCCTCCTCCGGGCCGCCCAGCCGGGAGAGCTCCGTCTCCTGCTCCGTGGGCGGCATCGCGTTCGCCTCGGCGACGATCCGGCGGACGATCTCCCCGAGCGGGGCCGCCTCGGCCCGGAGGGAGGGATCGGTCGCCAGCAGGCGGGCCAGGATCGGGCCGGGGCGGGCGTCCCCGTGGTGGGCGAGCGCGTTCGCGAGCGCCAGGCGCCGGATCCTCGTCTCCACGGAGAGCAACGTCGACATCGGGGGTGGAGGCGGGGAGGAACCCGTGTTCCTAATAGGGTTGGCCCGGAGCGGCGGGCGCGACGTGGCCGGCGCCGAGGTAGCGGCGGCGCCCCTCGGCCAGCGCCTGGGCGAGGGTGACCTCCCCCTGCAGGACCCGGCGCGCCTCGCCGCGGGAGATGGTGAAGTGGCCGTCGCTGCCCTCCCGGGAGATCCGCTGGAGGTTCGCGATCTCGCCGGCCGTGACGGTCGGCGGCGGGCGGCTCCGGAGCGTCCGGCCCGGGACGGCGCCGATGCGGGTGGCCGCCAGCGCATCCCGCGGTCGCCGGCGGCCCGGCGGGGAGGTGCCGTTCTCGTCCACCAGTTCGATGGGGCCCCCGGTCCCCCAGAGCGCCGCCACGATCCGGTCCCGGGCCGCGCGGTCGCCGCTGCCGACCCGGTACGTGAGGAGCCGGCCGGGGAACTGGTGGCGGAGCCTCCGGCCGAGGAGCCCGACCGCCTCCGGGGCCTCGAGCGCCCCCCGGATCAGGCAGCTCCCGCCGGAGAGGACGGCGAACCCCGGACGGGGGCCGGGGTCGACGCCGAGGATCAGGTCCGGGGCGGCCCGGTTCCCGAGGAGCGCTTCGGCCACCGCCGCCAGGATGCTCGTCGGGTCCCACGGCGGCCGGACGACGAGGAGCCTCGGGTGACGGAGCTGCGGGGCCTCCGCGGGCGAGGTGAGGACCGCGGCCACCCGGGAGGGGATCCGGTCCCCCGGGAGGAGGCTCAGCGTGGGGATGCCCCGTTCCCGGAAAATCCCGGCGAGATCGGCGTAGAGGGAGGCGTCGCGGGTTGCGAGGGCCACGCAGCGGGTTGGCACCGCGGCCGGGATGGGTCAAATAGGCCAAAAAGTTTGCGCGGAGGTGGCGGCATGTCCTCGATGCGGCCGGCCGGCCGACCCCGGCGCGCTCTTCTGCACCGGATGCGGGGCGGTGGTCTTCCCGGGGGCCGCCCCCGGGCCGACCCCGTTCCGCTCCCCATCGGAGGCGCCGCCGCCGCGGGCTCCGGCCGACTCCGCCCTCCCGGAGGCCGCCCGGCCTCCCTCCACAGCGAGCCCGGAGGCTCCCCCGCCGGCCGACTGGATCCCCCCCGCGCTCGTCGGCCGGGCCCGCCACTGCACCCGGTGCAACAGCCTGATATCGTCGGTGGCGGTCGCCTGCCCCGTATGCGGGGCGGCCCTCCGGCCGGCCGGCGCGGACGGCGGGGCCGACGCACCGGCCCGATGATCCGGATCGCGCGGGAGAGGATGAGCGACCTCTTCGCGCTCGCCCGCTCCGAATCGGCGCGCGGCGGGGGCACCCTGCCGCACCGGTACGTCTTCCTGGCCCGCCGGATCGGGATGCGGTTCAACCTGCGGCTGCCGCCGGAGTACCGGACGCTGTACTGCCGCCGGTGCTCGTCGTACTGGGTCGAGGGGCGGACGGTGCGCACCCGTCTGCGCGCCGGGCGATCGGTGCGCACCTGCCTCGTGTGCGGTGCCCCCCGCCGGGTGGAGCTCCACCGCCACCCGCGGGTCGATGGCCCCGAGGAGAACTTCCGCCGGATCGCGGCGACCCCCCAGGAACCCGCCCTGGCCGGGGAACCGGAGGAAGGGGACGACCCGGACGATGGCGAAGAGGAATAAGCCCGGCGCCTAGTGGCCGACGCCCATGCCGGGGTAGCCGAGCGGCCAAAGGCGGCAGACTCAAGATCTGCTCCCGAAGGGGTACCCAGGTTCGAATCCTGGCCCCGGCAGTTGGACCCGGGAGACCTCTCGTGCCCGGGCCCTCGCTCGTCAGCCCAGACGGAGGCCTCGGGCCAGGGCATGATAGTACGCGATCACCGGCGCCTTCCGTAGCTCGTATTGGCCCCGCGAGATCTTCTTCAGGATCTTCTGGCGGACCAATCGGCCAATGTACGGGCTCTGAATCCCGAGAGACAGTATCTCTGAACTTCGGAGTCGCGGACGGCCTACGTCGGCGATCTTGGCGAACACGCGGATATCCTCATCCGACGCCGACGCGCATTCTCGCTCGAGCCAACTCCCTCCGACTACGAGTGCCACTGGGATGGCCGCTTGCACGCGGGCAGCGTCGACGGTCGCTCCTTCGACGAAGGAAGCGTGCGCGAGGCACTGGACGAGAAAGGGGTAGCCCCGGCTGAGCCGGTGAACAAGCGCGATCGCGTCCGTAGACCAACCGCCGTCGAGGGTGGCCGCGCGTATCGGCGCGTTCAGCGCCTCGGCGGTCTCAGGCGGAGACAGCTCGCCGATGTCGAACCGTCCTGCCGAAAAGACCCGGGCGATCGGAGAAGTGTCCGGTTGGGCCAACCGATCCGCCAGCTCCACCCCACCCGACACGACCAAGACTATGGCCACGCCACCGTGGGTCTCGGCCACGGTCTTGAGGGCCCCGAGTCCGCTCGAATCCAGCAGTTCGGCGTCGTCGACGCAAACGAGGAGGATCCCTCCGACGGGGAGGGATTCGATGCATTCCCGCCACACCGCCAGGCCCGACGTCGGACGGACCGCCGAACTGGCGCCCACTGTGATTCCCGTGCCCGCGATCGACAGGCCGTGGACGCGGGCGAGAAAGGTCCGAAGCCGCTCGCCGGCTCCGGCCCGCCCTTCCAACTGTCGCGCGACCTCCTGCACCACGCTCGCAAGCAGCCGGTCCTCCGAGCTGTGGATACGAAGCGGAATCTCCACGACGATGGCATCGGGCCGAGCCGCGAGCGTCACCGCCTCGATCTTTCGAAGCACCGACGTTTTTCCGCTGCCCCGGTACCCGCTGAGGAGGATCGCCGAATTGCGTCTCAATCGGCGTGCGAGCTCGAGCGCCTCTTCCGTCCGACGAAGTACCGCCTCCCTCCCGGCAAACGTGTCGGGGGTCGCCGGCTGCCCCGGGACGTAGGGGTTCACGCCTGCCCGAAATCATTTCATTATATAACGTTACATAAAGGAAGAACTAGGGTGTTCTCTCTAGCACTACTCCCGCATTTATGACCTGATGCCGAGCCATCGTGGGAGTTCGTCGAGCGTCAGCCCTCGATAGGCCCCGGCTTCCCCCTCGACCGGCAAGTCGAACATCTGGCAGAGGTACGCGAGCATCCTCCGTCGCTCCTCGGCCGACGGGAGCTGGTCGGCCATCCTGAGGATCCGCAACGCCACTTGGATCTGGAGCCACAGGCGGACCTGTGGGATCGTCGGCAGTCGGCGTGCCGAGGAGGAGCCGCCCTTCTTCGCCGGACGCATCATCTTCATCCTCTCGACCATCAGGAACGCGTACGCTACCATCACCATCGTCACGTGATGGTGCCAGCCGAGCCAGCTCCGACCTTCGAAGTGGTCGAGGCCCAGCTCTTCCTTCATTTGCAAGTAGCTCTGCTCGATCGGCCACCGCCCTCGAATGAGCCGAACGTGCCCTTGGACTGTCAAGTCGTCGAACCCCCACGCGAGATACGCCTTCGTCTCGTTGTCCCGCCGTTCGAAGACCACCCACACTTCCTCGTCTGTCGGCTCTCCCTCCTCGCAGGCCACCGCCCGTATGTGGACCGCCTCCACATACATCGGCCCCTGCGCGCCTACTCCCCAGTAGACCTTCCTCCACTGCGAGGGCGGTACCTTTCGGGCAATCTCCGCGCAACTCCTCGGCGTCAGCACCTGTCCCTGCTGGCCCCGCCACCCCTCGCCGAGCGGGAGCACCATGCAGCCCTCCGGCTGAACGCCGAGTACGTATGGCTCCCGCCACTCCCTCAACTGCCGACGGAACTCGCCCACCCGACCGTAGTCTGCATCGGCCACGATTGCCCGATGCATCACGCCGAGGCGACGTACCCGTTCGATGAGCCTCAGGCCGATCCGCCACTTCTCCTCGAACCGGACCTCGGGAGGAACGTGGCCCCGTTCCCGATGCGTGGCATCGTTCGCCCGGTCTCGAGGGAGATGCAGGCGCATGCCGAGCGGGAAGCTCGCGAGATCCGGGGAGAATAGGGTGCCGGGCTGGATGTACTGGGCGCTGACCCCTACCTGGCAGTTTGCCGTCTTCCCTCGGGTACCGCACCACTGTGAGGCGACTCCCACCGAGTCGTTTCCCTGCTTCGGGAAGGCGGTATCGTCCAAGGCCACCAAGCCCCAGGGATCTGCGAAGATCGGGGCCATCCGGGCAATCGTTCGCTCTTGGACGGCCTCCCACTCCCACGGCGAGTAGGTGATGAAGTTCTGGAATCGGTCCGGGCGGCTCTGCGGCACCCGGCGAGCGAGCGGTTCCATGCTCTTGCGCTCGCCCTTGAGAAAGAGGCCATGCACGTAGTCCCGCGCATTCGCTTGGGTCTCCCCCGAGCGGACCCCGATGTCGAAGAGATCGTCAAACTCGCCGAAGAACTCCCCGAGATCCGGCACCCACGAGCCGTCCGGTGGAAGAGCGGAGGGAGTCGGTCGGCGGGGCGTTGCGGTCTTCATGAGCGAGGAGAGCGCCATCGTAGGCGTCTCCTCGGGCCGGTATGAAGGTGTCGGGTTCCACGAGAAGCCGGGGAAGGGCTCCCCTCACCTCAAGTGTGCGGAGTAGTGCTAGGTCAACCCGAGACTTCCGGTCGTCGCGCCGTCAGGGCCGGAACTTGAACTTCTTGGGAGTGCCTGGCCCCGGCAGGCCTCCGACCGGTCGAGGCTCCGGCCGTGCGAAGCGTACCCTGCGACGGCTCCGAGAGGAGCCGCGACGGTTCGGATCTCCCTTCGCTCCCCGGTTGCTCCGGATCAGATCGCGTACGCCTCGTCGTGGTGCGCGAGACGCAGCAATCTCACCGTGCTGCGACGGATGTCGGGCTCGAAAAGGAGCACGAACGAGCCGCCGACGTGGACACGACGGACGCCCTGGAGCGGGGCTCGCAGAGGTTTGTAGTGGAGAGGGGCTTCCCGAACTTGCGCGATCTTGGCATCGACCGCGTGTCGGAGACCTGCGTTCCGACCGCACAGCCTCCGGTAGTCCTGCTCGAACTCGGCCGAGACCTCGAGGCCCCAGCTCACTTCGGAGCCTCCAGCAGTTCCGCTGGCGACCGGATCGCTCGGAAGGGGCCGCGTCGAACTCGCTGGAGGCCCTCCACGAACTCGGGCCGAAGAGCCGGGTCCAGGATCGTCTCCTCATAGGCCGCCACGATGGCTTCGATGGCCTCGGTCTTTCCGCGAAGTCCATCTCGGGCTTTGACGATGTTCACGATCCGGTTGGCGTGCTCCGAGAGGTCGACCACTGCCTTCGGCATAGCTTCGAATTACATGATATATCTCTGAGCTATAAGGTCGTTCCTCTCGAACGAGATCTTGGACGGCCCCGAGGCCCCCCGTCGAGAGTTCGCCCATCCCGCGCGGGCGAGATCCCGGGGCAGAGACGGAGCTGACAGACTCCCCCGGAGTCCCGGCATCGAAATTTCGGCCCTTGCGTGGCCCCGGCAGGCCTCCGACCGGTCGAGGCACCGGCGGCGAGAAGCGCATCCTGCTTGGCCGTTCCGGCCCGGGCCCGATCGGACCGTCCATTCTCCGCCCGGAGGAGGCTCGTCAGCCCGGGGGTCGCGCACGGGACCCACCCCGGCGGCGCACCCCGAGCCCCACAGTGCGGCTTTCGGCTCAGTTGACGTCCTTCGGTGGGTGTGGGAACAAGAACATTTTGGGGTTGCCCGCCGGGAGCCCGAGGAACCTTCGGAGGACGCTCACGAGCTCGGATCCTGGCCCTGATCCGTAGATTCTATCGACCCCGGGACATGCCTCCATCAGCCTCATATGCAGCGTATCGCATACCATACGCAGATGAACGCCGCCACGACGGTGCGGGTTTCGCGAGACACCCTCGCCGAGCTCGAGCGATTCCAGCACGCACTGCGGACCGCGACGGCCGATGAGACGATCCGCGCGGTGCTCAAGATGCAACGCGCCGCCGTCATCGGCCGACTTTCCGGCAGTCTTCGCGGCCGCGTGACTCGGTTCCAAGAGGCGGACCGCCTTGACGGTGATCGTTGACTCGTTCGCCTGGATCGAGTTCCTCGGGGGAACGTCTCTCGAACCGGCGATTCGGCGACAGCTCGCGGCCGCCGACGTGGTGGCCACGCCCGACTTGGTGCTCGCGGAGGTCGCGCGGAAGCTCGCCCGCGACGGGATCTCGCGGGCGATTGCGGGCCGCAAGCTGCGGGACATCTCCACGCTGAGTCACGTCGCTCCGGTCACCATCGATGTCGCGCTCGGCGTCGCGCAGGCCGATGACGATCTCCGAGCGAACGCGAAGGCTCGGGGTCTCGATCGCCCGGGGCTCGCCGACGCCGTGGTCCTATCGACGACGAGGACCCTCAAAGGCAAGGTCCTGACGGGCGACGTGCATTTTCGCGGCCTCCCGGAAACCGAATGGCTCGGCCCCTAGAACGCGACGCGGCTATGGGACGAGCACGGATCGTTAGGGAGCCCCCGACCGTAGGTGCGACCGGACGGGGATTCGAACTTTCATGAAATGCCCGCCGGGCAACCGGCGCAGGAGTTCGAATTCCTGGCGCACCAGCAGGTTCCGAACTTGGTCGCTTGACCATCCGGCGCCGTCCCAAGAAGCTCCCACGAGTGAGTTGCCCGGAACTGGAACATTTCTGGAATGCCTGGCCCCGGCAGGCCTCCGACCGGTCGAGGCACCGACGGCGAGAGGCGCTTCCTGCGGAAACTCCGCGAGGAGCCGGGACGGTTCGCGCCTCCCTCGGCTCGCTGGGGGCTCCGGATTCGATTCCGTACGCTTCGTCGTGGTGCGCGAGACGCAGCCATCTCACCGTGCGGCGCCCGACGTCGGGCTCGCAGAGGAGCACGAACGAGCCACCGACGTGGACGCGACGGACGTCTCGGAGCGGGGCCCGCAGGGGTTTGTAGGTCTTAGTCAACGCTCGAATGATGCGCGAACCGTGGGAAGATGATCGTCGAGCCCTCGCGCTGGTAGATTCCCCGAGCCTCGCCGACGCGCAATCTCCACATTCCCTTCAAGCCTCTCAGGGGACGGATATCCCAGCCGGGACGGGCGCGACCGGGGGTTTCCTGGAGTCGGCCCATGGCCGCCCCGAACCGTCGTTGGGTTTCCCGGTCGAGCTGATCGAACCCCCTCACCGCGCTCTTCGTGAGACGAACTTCGAAATCGCTCCCGGCTCAGAGCTTGAGCCGACTTCGGACGGAACCCCAGGAGACCCTCTCCTCCTCCCGGAGCCGCCGAAGATGCTCCCGGATGAAGGAGTCGAGGGGAATCTCCTCCCTCCACTCGTTGCGCCCATCGTCGTACGTCGCCCCTCCGGTCTTGCAACCTGAACAGCGCAGCCTTTTCGCACCTATGTCGGTGGCGGAGGCGCGATCGGAGTTCTTCCGTGCGGGAGCACGGCCGTCATGCCTCCCGTTTGGGGAGGGCGCCGTCCCCGATACCGGCCCGGCTCACCGGGCGCTCGGCGGCGGAGACGCCGGCGGCGAGCCCGGCGGCGGCGCACCCGACGGCGGGGGGCTGCTCCCCGTGGTGCGACGGCCCCGCCGCAGCGCCGCCAGCACGATGCCGAGGAGTACCACCACCGCGAGGATGCCGATCAGCGAATACCCCTCCCACGCGGGAAGGCCGAGGAGGGTGTTCGCGGGGCTCGAGGCGGC
>JAJZDH010000035.1 GCA_021828665.1 Thermoplasmata archaeon | reverse complement strand
GAGGAGCGCGAGCCGTCCGGAGGCGCGCCACCGGAGCGGCAGACCCTCCCGCCGCGCGCGCTCGAGGGCCCGGCGGTGCGCCGGGGTCACCCGGGAGGCCAGGGCGGCGATCCCGCGGCGGTGGAGCGCCCGGAGGATTTGGACCACCTCCTCGGGCCGCTTGCCTTCGGCGAGGATCACCTCGGGGACCCCGGTGCGCCGGGGACGGTCGAGATCGAACCGCGCGAACTGCCCGACGGCGAGTTCCCGGGAGCGGGGGGGGCGGGCGGGCCCCCTCGGGCGGCGGGACGTCATCGGGGGGGGACGACGACCAAACGACTTATAGCGGGTCCCCCGGTCCGGCCCCGTACGGTGGAGCGCATGCCCGATTTCTCCCTGAGCCCCGATCTCGAAAGCCTCCAGGACCTCGCCCGGAAATTCGCGCGGACCGAGATGATGCCGCGGGCGGCCGAGTGCGATCGCCGGGGGATCTTCCCGGAGGAGATCTACCGCAAGGCGTTCGACCTCGGCCTCATGAACCTGAACGTCCCGGCCGAGTACGGCGGCAGCGGGCTCGGCGCCTTCCAGCAGTGCCTCATCGTCGAGGAGCTCGGCTACGGCTGCGCCGGGATGACCACCAGCATCATCGCGAACTGCCTCGCCCTCGAGCCGATCCTGCTCGGCGGCACCGAGGCCCAGAAGCGCGAGGTCCTCGAACCGTTCTGCCGGAGCTACCACCTCGCCTCCTTCGGCCTGACCGAGCCCGGCGGCGGCTCCGATGCGGGCTCGCTCGCCACCCGGGCGCGGCGGGACGGGGAAGGCTACGTCCTCTCCGGGGAGAAGTGCTTCATCACCAACGCCCCCCACGCGAGCCTGTTCACGGTCTTCGCGACCCTGGACCCCGAACTCCGCCACAAGGGGATCTCGGCCTTCTACGTTCCCCGGGAGGCCGAGGGGGTGGTCCCCGGGAAGGACGAGGAGAAGATGGGCCACCGCGCCTCGTCGACGGGGACGGTCCGGTTCGAACAGGTCCGGGTCCCCGCCGCCCACCGTCTCGGGGCGGAAGGGGAGGGGTTCCCGCTGGCGATGCGGACCCTCGACATGACCCGGACCCCCATCGGGGCGCTCGCCACCGGCATCGCCCAGTGCGCCCTCGACCACGCCGCCCGGTACAGCCGGGAACGGCATTCCTTCGGGAAGCCGATCGGGGAGCACCAGGCGATCCAGATGAAGCTCGCCATGATGACGAGCCAGGTCCGCGCCGCCCGGCTCCTCACCTGGCAGGCCGCGACCCTCATCGACGCCGGGAAGAACGCCACGCTCGAGTCCTCGGTGGCCAAGTGCTTCGCCTCGGATGCCGCGATGCGGGTGAGCGACGAGGCGATCCAGATCTTCGGCGGGTACGGCTACATGAAGGACTACCCGGTCGAAAAGCTGCTCCGGGACGCGAAGCTCACCCAGATCTACGAGGGATCGAACGAGATCCAGAGGATCGTGATCGCCCGGGAGCTCCTCCGCCGGTACGCGCCCTGAGCCCGGAGCGGCCCCGATGGAGATCCAGGTCCTGGTCAAGCCGGCCCCCGAGACGGAGGGACGGATCGCCCCCACCGCCGACGGCTCCCGTCTCGACCCGGCGGGGATCAAATGGGTCCTCGCCGGGTACGACGAGAGCGCGGTGGAGCAGGCGCTCCTGCTCCGGGAGAGGAGCCCGGGAACGATCGTCCATGCGCTCTCCTGGGGTCCGGCGCCCCGGAGCGAGGAGATCCTCCGGGCCGGCCTCGCCCTCGGGTGCGACCGGGCGACCTGGGTCGAGGCGCCGCCCGGGTTCGAACCGACCGGCATCGATGCCGCCCGGGCGCTCGCGGCCGTGCTCGCGGACCGGCCGGCGGAGCTCGTCCTCCTCGGCCAGCAGTCGGGGGACTCCGAGGACGGCCTGCAGCCGCTCGCGCTGGCCGCGCTCCTCGGCCGCCCCGGCTTCGGGGCGGTCAGCCGCTTGACCTGGGACGCGGCCGGCCGGCAGTTCTCCTTCCTCCGCTCGCTCGACCACGGTGCGGAGGAGTGGACGGTGCCGGCGCCGGTCGTCGTGGGCCTCCGGCAGGCCGATCAGGATCCCCGGACCGCCAAGCTGCCGATGATCCTGAAGTCCCGCAAGATGCCCGTCGACCGGGTGGCCTCCGCCACGGTCGCCGCGGCGCTGGACGGGCACCCGGGCTCCCCGCCGCTCCGGTTCTCGCTGCCGGCCCCCCGCTCGGGGGCGAAGCTCATCGAATACGCGTCGCCCGAGGAGGCGGCCCAGAAGCTCCTGAAGCGGCTGCGCGAGGAGGCGAAGGTGCTCCCATGAGCCGGTCGGTGCTCCTCGTCGCCGAGCGCTCCGGCGACCACCTCGCCCGCCCGAGCCGGGAAGCGGCCGGCCTCGCCCGCCGGCTCGCCGACGGAGGGACCGTCCACGGCCTCCTCCTCGGCGGCGATCTCGACGGGCCGGCCGCCGAGCTCGCCCGGTGCGGGGTCGACTCCGTGCTCCGGGCCGAGGACCCGGAGCTCCTCCCGCTCCGGGCGCTGCCGTGGGCCACGGTCGTCCGGGAGGCCGCGGCGCGGCCGGCGGCGGGGGTCATCCTGCTCGCCGATACCATCTTCGGCCGGGAGGTCGCGGGCGCGCTCGCCGCCCTGTGGGATGCCTCGGTGGCGACCGGGGCGATCGAGGTCCGCCCGGCGGAGGGGGACCGGATCGTGGTCCGCCGTCCGGTCCTCGGGGGCCGGGCGTTCCAGGAGCTCCTCCTCGACGGCCCCCGGATCCTCCTCACGGTCCGGCCCGGCGCCTTCCCCGCCCCGGAGCCGGCCGCGACCGCCGCTCCCGTCGCGCCGTTCCCCGTCGCCCCGATCCCCGCGCCCCTCCGCGCCGGCCGTTCCGCCGGCTTCACGGGCGATCCCGCACCGGCCGCGGGGCCGGATCTGGGTTCCGCCCGGATCGTGGTCTCCGGTGGCCGGGGCCTCCGCAGCGCCGGGGAGTTCCGGCTCATCGAGGACCTCGCCCGGGAGCTGGGGGCCGCCGTGGGAGCCTCCCGGGCCGTCACCGACGCCGGGTGGCGGCCGGCGAGCGACCAGGTGGGCCAGACCGGCCGGCGGGTGACCCCCGAGCTGTACGTCGCCGTGGGGATCTCCGGGGCGATCCAGCACCTCGCGGGGATGATCGGCTCGCGGGTGATCGTGGCCATCAACTCCGATCCCGGGGCCCCGATCTTCAAGTCCGCCGACTACGGGATCGTGGGCGACCTCTTCGCGATCGTCCCGGCGATCACCGCCGAGCTCCGCCGCGAGCGCGGTGCCTGAACCGCTCCCTCCCCGGCCGACCGCCCCGAGGCGGCGGCGGCGGGCCCGCGGGACCGGACCCCGTCAGAGATGCCGGAGGAGATCGAGGCCGTCGGAGAGGAGCGACCGCGTCCCGAGGCCGGCCGCCTTCTGGGCCTCCCGCAGCAGCCGACGGGCCGGCCGCTTGCGCCCGGAAGGGTCGGCCATCATCCCGCGGAGGAGCTCCGCCGCGAACCGCGGGTAGGCCGTGTAGAACCGCGGATTCCACTTGACCCGGTCCATCCCCTCGAACTCGCGGAAATCCGGGAGGATCCCCGACGATTCCAGCCGGTCCGTGTACCGGGAGAGGGTCCGGGCGGAGCCGTCGCCCGCCGACTTCGCCTCCAGCGCGGTCTCGGCGGCGAGGAGCCCGGAGCGGACGGCGTAGTTCATCCCCTGGATGACGAGCCCGTTCGAGAAGACGAAGCCGGCGGCATCCCCCGCGATCATCCAGCCGTCCCCGTGGAACGCCCGCGGCCGGCTCGCCCAGCCGGAGCTGATGAGCTTCGCGCCGTACTCGACGAGCTCGGCGCCCTCCAGCCGGGCGGCGATCGCCGGGTGCATCTTGAACTGCTCGAGGAGGTCGTGGGCGTAGCTCTGGCGGCCGAAGAGGGAGCCGATGTTGACGATGAGGCCGATGGAGACCGTCTCCCGGTTCGTATAGACGAACCCCCCGGCCATCACCCCCGGTGGGAGGAATCCCACGACCCACTCCTCGGCGTGGGCCTCCCCCGGGCCCACCTGGAAACGGTCCTCGAGGACCGAGGGAGCCATCCGGTACACCTCCTTGATCCCGAGCTCCGTCGCCGAGGCGGAGAGGCGCGCCTCCGGTCGGATCGGCGTATGGAGCGAGAGCCGGGAGTTCGCCCCGTCGCAGATCAGCGTGACCGGAGCGGTCATCGGCTCCCCTCCTTGCACGATGCCGTGGACCCGCGTCCCTTCCCAGTTCAACCGCTCCACCGGCACGGAGGTCACCACCGTCGCCCCGGCGCTCTCGGCCTCGTGGGCGAGCCACCGGTCGGTCCGGGCCCGGAGGACCGAATGGGCCCGGTACGGCGGCCGCCGCCAGTGGTGGTCCTCGAGATCGAAGGAGACCGCGTCCCCGGCGGTGAGGAACCCGAACCGCTTGCGGACGAGGTGCCGCTCGAGCGGCATCTCCTCCGACCACCGCGGCAGGATCGCGTCCAGGTCCCGGCCCCACAGGATTCCCCCCGAAAGGTTCTTCATGCCGGCCTCCGGCGCCCGCTCGACCAGGAGGACATTCGCCCCGGCCCGGGCGAGACGGATCGCCGCCGGCGCCCCCGCCATCCCGGCGCCGACGACGATGGCCTCGAAATCGTCGGTCATGGACGGCGCGTCCCACAGGGGGGGTGCGATTTAAAGCCGGTCGGGGGCCCGGTCGCCCCGCCGCCGTCGGGGGGGGCCGCCGGGACCGGTCCCGGCTCACCGCTGGGAGTACCGCTGGGCCGCGGCGTCCACGTACTTCTGGAACTCCCAGGGGCGCGGGATCCCCCGCCACTCCTCGTTGGCGATCCGGCTCACCCCTTCCGAGGTGACCCGGACGGTCCCGTACCCGAGGATCCGCTGGCCGAAGCTCTGGTGGACCTCGATCGCCCGCACCTTGGTGACCGGGATCTCGTCGAAATCCCGGCTCAGGATGCCGCGCTGCCGGATGACCCGGTTCGTGGTGACCGCATAGACGGTCCGCATCCACCTCAGGTACCGCCCAACGAGCCAGAGCGCCGCCGCGAGGGTGGCGAGCGCGAAGAAGAGCTCCGTGCCGCCGAGGAGGGAGTACCCGTCCAGCACCGGCGCGGTGGGCAGGAGCCCGAACGCCCGGGTGAGCCCGGGCACGGGGGTCCAACCGTGCGCCGCCGCGAGGGCGGCGTAGTCGAGGAGGGCGAAGAGGAGGAGGAGGACGATCGGTCCCGGCAGATGGTAGAGCCGGGTCGACCGGCCCTCCCGGAGGACCGCCTCCCCCGGGGAGATGTAGGCGGCCCGGAGGTACCGGGGCGGGGGGCCCGGGAGCGGCTCGGAGGCGGTGGAGGCGGCCATCGACGGCTCTAGGGGGAGTCCCCCATTCATAAACCCCTCGGCGGACGGGGCGGGGGCCTCCCCGCCCAAATACCTGACCGGGTTCGCGGAGCCGATGGGCGTCACCGACTGCCATGTGCACATCAACCCGCTCTGGGAGATGCTTCCGGAGGTCCGGGCCCGGATGGACACCCGGGGCGCCGCCGGGGAGATCGACGGGTACCTCCGGGACCCGGCCGCGTTCCTCGCCTACCTCGACCGGTGCGGGGTCGAGCGGGCGGTCCTCGTCAACTACGTGAGCCCCCGGGTCGTGGGGTACACCGAGCGGGCCAACGACTTTGTGCTCGACTACTGCCGGGGCCGGGCCGACCGGCTCGTCGCCGTCGGCGGGGTCCTCCCCGAGGGGCCCGACCCGGCCGGCGCCGTCGAGCGGCTCCACCGCTCCGGCCTCAAGGCGCTCAAGATCCACCCGCCGCACCAGCTGTTCGAACCGAACGCCTACCTCCACGGGAACCGCGGGCTGCGGGAGCTGTACGTCGCCGCCGAGCGGCTCGCGATGCCCGTCATCTTCCATACGGGCACCTCGGTCTTCCCGGGGGCGCGGAGCCGGTTCGGCCAGCCGCTCCTCGTGGAGGACGTCGCCATCGATTTCCCCCGGCTCCCCATCGTGCTCGCCCACGGGGGCCGCCCGTTCTGGATGGGCGAGGCGGTCTTCCTCGCCCGGCGGTTCCCGAACGTCTACCTCGAGGTCTCGAGCGTGCCGCCGCCCCGGCTCCTCGACTACTTCCCCGAACTGGCCCGCCTCTCCGAGAAGGTCCTCTTCGGGAGCGACTGGCCCGGTCCCGGCGTCCGGGACATCGGGGAGAACCTCCGGGCCTTCCGCGCCCTGCCGCTGCCGCCGGAGGCGCTCGAGCAGATCCTCGTCGAGAATCCCCGGAAGGTGTTCCCGCCCCCCGCCGCTCCCCCGACGGGCGGCTGAGGGGCCCGGCGCCCGGGCCGCGCCGACCGCGCCTCTTCAAATACGGCGGGCCGGTGGCCGGCGGCGATGCCCGATCCCGATCCCGTCGAAGCCCCGGAGGTGCCCGACGACCTCCCGGAGTCGCTGCCGCCCGTCGCGGAGCCGACGGAGGAGGTCGGCCGCCTGCCGCTCCCCCGGCGTCCGCGGGGGGAGGTCTTCGCGGTGGCGAGCCAGTTGCTCGGGGCGGCGCGGATCCGGGTGATGGGGGAGGATTCGGTGCCCCGGATGGGGCGGATCACCGGCAAGATGAAGAAGAAGATGTGGATCCGCGAGGGGGATCTGCTGATCATCCGCCCCTGGGGCTTCCAGGCCGGCAAGGCCGACATCCTGTTCCGGTACAGCCGGACGCAGGCCCAGTACCTTTCGCGGCGCAAGATCCTCCCCGCCTCGATGGACCTCTTCGGCCAGCCCGAGGGATCGGCCCCGGCGGCCCCCCCACCGGCCTGAGTCGGTCCCATGGACCCCGTCCGCCTTTCGGCGCGGGAGGTGGAGGCGGTCGAGGCGAACGCGGTCGCGCGCGGCGTCGCGCCGGAGGATCTCATGGAGGCGGCCGGCCGGGCGGTGGCCGAGGAGGCGGCGCGGCGGCTGCGCTCCCCCGGGGCGCGGGTGGCCGTGCTGGCCGGGCCCGGCAACAACGGCGGCGACGGCTTCGTGGCGGCCCGATGGCTCGCCGCGGCCGGATTCCGGCCGGAGGTCTGGAGGGTGCGCCCGGAGCTCCCGGTCCGACCCGGCCCGGCCGCCCGTGCGTACCGGCGTCTGCGGGGCCGGGTGCCGGTCCACCGGGGCCGGCCCCGGGCCGGTGACCTCGCGCCGTTCGCGCTCGCCCTCGATGCCATGCTCGGCACCGGCCAGGCCGGCCCGCTCCGCCCCCCGTACGCGGAGGCGGTCCGCGAGCTCACGGCGAGCGGGGTGCCGATCCTCAGCCTCGACGTCCCGACGGGGATCGGCGCCCCCGGGGCGGTGCGCCCCCGGGCCACCGTCACCTTCACCGCGGCGAAGGTGCCGATGACCCGGTCGAACTCCGGGGAGATTCTCGTCCGGGAGATCGGGATCCCGCGGGAGGCGATCGACGAGACCGGTCCGGGGGAGTACCTCCTCGATCCGTTCGCGCCCCCGCTCCCGCGGGAGGTCCGGGTCGTGGTCGTCGGGGGCGGCCCGTACTCGGGCGCCCCCGCGCTCGCCGCGCTCGCCGCGCTCCGCGCCGGCGCCGAGCGGGCGACGGTCCTCGCCCCCGGAGCGATCCGGAGCGAGGTCCGCGCGGCCTCCCCGGCGATCGTGGTCGAGGCGATCGGCCCCGGCGATCGGTTCCGGGCCCGGGACGCTCCGGAGATCCTCCGGCGGCTCCGATCCGCCCGCGTCGATGCGGTCGCCCTCGGCATGGGCGCCGGTCGGGACCGGTCCACGGTGGCCGCCCTCGAGGCGGTGCTCCGGGGGCTGCCGGCCCGGATGCCGGTGGTGGTGGACGCCGACGGCCTGGAGGCGGCCCTCGCGCTCCCCCGCCGGCCGATCCGGCCGGGGATCGTGCTCACGCCGAACCGGGGCGAGCTCCTCCGGATCCTCCGGGGCGCGGCCGACGACCGGCCGGGGGCCGATCCGACGGCGGCGCTCCGGCGGCTGGTGCGCGGGCGCGGATTCACCGTCCTCGCGAAGGGCGATCCCGATTGGATCGTCGACGGGGTTCGGAACGCCCGGAACCGCCACCACCATCCGGCGGGGATGGTCGCCGGAGCCGGCGACGTGCTCGACGGTGTCCTCGCCGCGCTCCTCGGGGCGGGCGTGCCCCCCTTCGCGGCGGCCCGGCTGGCGGCGTATTGGGTGGGGGATGCGGGGGAACGGCTCGCCGGGCGTCTCGGCTACGGGCAGATCGCGACCGACCTCCTCGAGGAGCTGCCGCGGGCCCGGAGGGCCGCGCCGGCGGGGCGGCCCGCCGGTCCCGGAGCCGCAGGGGTCGACGGGACTCAGACGTAGCGCATCCGGCCCTTGATGGCGTCGGCCCGGGCCCGGACCTCCCGGGCCCCCTCGGGGTTCCCCTCGGCGTATCCCTCCCGGAAATCCTCGAGGAGCTCCGCGCCGCGGGGGTGGAGGCCGAGGAGGTCCTCCTCGACGAGGTGGAGGTCGATCCCCTTCTCCTCGAGCCCCGCGCTGCGCTCCCCCATGGAGAGATCGAGGAGGGCGGCCGGACCGCCGGGACCTTCCGGGAAGATCACGTTCGAGCTGGTGAGGTCGCCATGGGAGATCCCGCCGGCGTGGAGGCGTCCGAGGGCCCGTCCGAAGGAGAGGAGCGCCCGGGCGAGGGCGGGAGCCTCCGGCCCGGCCGCCCCCAGGAGCTCCTTGAGGGTGGGTCCGGGGAGCTCCTCCAGGATCAGGCGGTGCTGGCGGAGGTCGATGTCGTAGACCAGGGGGGTCCGGACCCCCAGCCGGCGGGCCTCGGCGAGGAGGCGCGCCTCGTTCCGGGTCCGTTCCCGCCGGAGCCGGTCGTCGAGCGCCCGGGGGCGGTAGGATTTGGCGTCCCGGTCCTTCCGGAGCGCCTCCAGGCCGAGCCACTCCACGCGGGCGATCTTCGCCTCCGCGCCCCGGGCCACCGGGGCGGCGGCGGCCTCCGACTCCGCCGGCGGCTCCACGTTCCTCAGCGGCGCCCCCCGGCCGCATGGGAGCGCAGCATCGCCTCGCGGGCGAGCCGCGCGGCGAGGGCGCTCGTGAGCCCCTGGTCGTACAGCGGGCTCACCTCCATGATGTCGAGCCCCGCGAGGCGCGGGGCGACCTCGTCGAGGACCAGCTTGATGTCCCGCGGGGTGAGCCCGAACGGCTCCGGCGTGCCGGTCCCGCCGGCGTAGGCCGGATCGATGACGTCGATGTCCAGGGAGACGTAGATCCGGGACGGCGCGAGGCGGGCGAGCGCGCGGGCGATGGAGGGGCCGATGCCGTCCCGGTGGATCTCGTGGGCGGTGACGCAGTGCATCCCGAGGGCGCGGTTCTCCTCGACCTCCTCCCGGGCGGCGGACCGGAGCCCCATCACGACGATGTTCGGGGCCCCGACGCGCTCGAAGATCCGTCGCGCCGAGCAGGCGTGGCTCCGGGGGTCCCCGAGGTAGCTCGCCCGGAAGTCCATGTGGGCGTCGAGGTAGAGGACCCCGACCTCCGCCCCGGGCGGCAGCGCCTCCACGCACGGGGGGGCGCACGCGTGGTCGCCGCCGAGGGTGATGGGGATCTTGTCGAGACGGTACAGGCGGGCGATCTCCGGCTGGAGCTCCGCGGCCATGTCCGCGGCGCTGCCGAACTCCCCCGTGTTCCCCTGGTCGTGCACCGGAACCTCCGCGAGGTCGAGACCGGTCTCCACGTCGTAGCTCTCGAAGTTCCAGGAGTGCTGCCGGATCGAGTCCGGGCCGAAGCGGGCCCCCGGCCGGAACGAGGTGGTGCGATCGAACGGGACCCCGGTGATGACGAACCGGGCCTCCTCCAGCGAGGCGGTGGCGTCGGCGAACCGTCCGGGCGGCTCCACGCCGCGAGGAGACGGGGCGGCTACTTAGGGTACTGCCGGCGCCCCGTGGCGGGACCGGCGTCCCCCGCCGCCAGATAGCCCTGACCTCCTCCCACGGTTGAAACCGTGGGGTTCCAACTGTGAGGGGTTCCCGTTGGGTCCGCCGCCTTCGGCTTCATTCCGCCGGGTTCATGGGGCATGTCGAGGTGCCCCCATCCCGAGCACAAGTGCTTGGGACCTCTCCCGCATGGGGAGCGCCACTTGGAGTGGCCTTCTTCGGAGCCTGACTGGTTGGCCTTGTTGGGTTTTACGCGCCAGTCGCGCAACGCCTTACCCACAATGTCGGCCCCCACCCCGTCGGGTGCGGGCCCCACTTCGTTCATCACCGAACACGGTTCGGTTCGCACTTCCCTCATGTCGGAGACCACACTTAATACCATCGATTCATCCCACCTCTGAAGAGGTGGGCTTTCTCGATGGGCCACTTTGTAAATCGTTCCGGCCCCTCCGGGGAGCCCGAGGGGAACGGGATGCCGGACGAAGATCGGATCGTGCGCCGGAGCGAAGAGGATGGCGTGGAACTCCTGATGCTGCGGCACCCGCCCGTCAACGCGCTGGGGACCGGGGTGATCGACGAGCTCGACCGCCGGATCGGGGAGCTGCCCGCATCCACCCGGGCGCTGATCGTCACCGGCGACGGCGCCTACTTCAGTGCCGGCGCCGACCTCAAGGAGATGGCCACCCTGGGCGTCGCCCGCGCCCCCGAGGTGGTGGCCCGGGGGCATGCGGTCTTCTCCCGCCTGGCCCGGTTCCCGGCGCCGGTCGTGGCCGCCGTGAACGGGCTCGCGCTCGGCGGCGGCCTCGAACTCGCCCTCGCCTGCGACCTGCGGGTGGCCGGGGACTCGGCGAAGTTCGGCCAGCCCGAGGTCGGCTACGGCCTCCTGCCGGCGTACGGCGGGACCCAGCGGCTGCCCCGCCTCATCGGTCTCGGCAAGGCGCGGGAGCTCATCTATACCGGGTCGCTCCTCCCCGCGGCCGAGGCGCTCCGGATCGGTCTCGTCAACCGGGTCGTCCCCGCCGGCCAGGAGCTCCGGGCGGCGCGCGACCTCGCCCACACGATCGCGGGCCGGGCGCCGCGGGCGGTGGCCGCCGCCAAGCGCGCCCTCGAGGAGGGCTTCGACCTTCCCCTGGAGGAGGGGCTCGCCGGCGAGGCCCGCGCCTTCGAGCGCGAGGTCCTCCCCAGCGAGGACCTGCTCGAGGGGATCGCCGCCTTCGCCGAGCGCCGACCGCCGAAGTTCCGGGGGGTGTGAGGCCGATGGGGATCGACTTCTCCTTCACCCCCGAGCAGGAGGCGCTCCGCGACGGCATCCGGAAATTCCTCGAGAACGAGGTGGCCCCGGTCGTCGCCGCCATGGACGAATCGGAGGAGTTTCCGGAGGCGACCGTGCGCAAGATGCAGCAGCAGGGCTACTTCGGCCTGCCGGTCCCCGAGGCGTACGGGGGTCTCGGGCTCGGGAAGGTGGGCTACGCCATCCTGCTCGAGGAGCTGGGCCGGGTGGATGCCTCCCACGGGGCCATCGTGGGAGCCCACACCTCCCTCGGGACCACCCCGATCCTGTACTACGGGACCGAGGAGCAGAAACGGCGCTGGCTCGTGCCGGCCGCCCGGGGCGAGAAGCTCCTGGCGTTCAGCCTGACCGAGCCCGGATCCGGGAGCGATTCGGGAGCCCTGCGGACCGCCGCCGTCCCCCGGGGCGACGGATTCGTGCTGACCGGCTCCAAGCTCTACGTCACGAACGGTCGCGAGGCCGACACCGTGGTGCTGCTCGCCGCCACCGACCCGAAGCTGGGACCGAACGGCGGGGTGAGCGCCTTCCTGGTCGATCGCGGGACCCCCGGGTTCCGGGTCGGCCGTTGCGAGAAGAAGATGGGGCTCCACGGGACCTCCACCGCCGAACTCGTGCTGGAGGGCGTCGAGCTCGGACCCGAGCACCTCCTCGGCGGGGTGGGCCAGGGATTCTCCATCGCCATGACCGCGCTCGATGTCGGACGGGTCTCGCTCGGCGCCGCCTCGCTCGGCGGGCTCGAGGCGGCGCTCGGCCAATCGCTCGCCTTCGCCCGGGAACGGACCCAGTTCGGGCGGCCGATCAGCGAGTACGAGGCGATCCAGTTCAAGCTCGCCGAGATGGCGATGCACGCCCAGGCGCTCCGCCTCCTGGTCTACGCCGCCGCCGCCCACCAGGACCGGATGGGCATCGACCCGACCCGGTGGGACCGCGCCGACCGTGCCCGGAAGACCCGGGAGGCGGCGACGGTGAAATGCCTCGCCTCGGAGTGGGCCTCGGAGGCGATCGACGAGGCGCTCCAGATCCACGGCGGCCTCGGGTACATCCGGGGCACCCCCATCGAACGGGCCTACCGGGACGCCCGGATCAGCGAGATCTTCGAGGGAACGAACGAGATCCAGCGGCTGGTCGTCGCCCGGGATCTCCTCACCCGGGGCCCGTAGCGGCTCCCCCCGCTCCTCCGCCGAGGGGGCCACGAGGCCGCCTCCGCCGCCGTACGCCGACTCCCCGGCCGGGCTCCGGTCGGCGAAAGGGGCGCCCGCTCCCCCCGGAGCCACCCCTCCGCGGGAAGGGGGGGAACCGGTGGTTCGCCGGAGGCGAGCGGGGAGCCACCGGGGCGTGGACGGTTCCTTCCGAACCCCCGGGGCCGCACCCGGGCGCGATTCCGGGCCACGACCCTGGACCCGACGTGGGACTCCCCCCCTTCCGCGGACGAGGCTTTAGCAGCTAATAGCGCAACCTATACATAGGCCACACGCCATGTCCTATCGATGGACATTTTGCTTCGCCCGGGAGAGGCGGCACGAAGGCTCGGCCTCACGGTCACGACCA
>JAJZDH010000034.1 GCA_021828665.1 Thermoplasmata archaeon | reverse complement strand
CGGCGCCCGCCGGGGGCGGCGATCCGCCCGCCGCGGCCGCCGGCGGGAAGCCGGGGGCCCGGGTACGGACCCGGACGGAGCCGAACGGGGCGAACGGCCGTCCGTTGCCCTCGTAGAACTTCGAGAAGTGCTCCACGAAGATGAGCCGGGCGCCCTGGATGCCGGGCTCGAAGACCCCGAGGACGAGGTTGAACGTCTGCCCGCCCAGGAGGATGACCACCCCGAGCGCGAGGAAGAGGATCCGCCACCCCAGCGGTTCGCCGACGGCGTCGATCTTGGCCACGGCGATGCTGTTGACGACCACCGCGAGGATCACCGAGGCGAGGAGGATGCCGACGAGCCGCGTGTAGGAGAGGATGTGGCTCACGATCTCGCTGAGCGCCATGAGCCCCTGGCCGCCCTCGCCCGCGAGGATGAGGAGGAGACCGCCGAGGGCAAGCCCGATCGTCGCCGCGCCCGGGGCGCTCGTGGCGGAGAAGGAGCGGTGGAGGACGAGGAGCCCGAGCTCGGCGATCCCCCAGGCGAAGGCGATGCCGCCCGCCGAGGTGAGGATGTGGCGGGGGTGGTGGTGGAAGTACGCCTTGAGCCCGCCGAGGAAGAACCCCGCCGAGACCATGACGAGCCCGATGTACCCGGCGACGACGAGGAGGGTGCCGACCTGGGTGACGGGGTCGAAGAGCCCCGTGTAGAACGGCAGGTGGAACCCGAACCAGTCGTTGTAGACCACCCCGAGGCCGATGGCGATGGCGCACCCCGGCAGCAGGGTCCGGGCGAGCATCTGCATGCCGTTCGGGCCCATGATCATGGTGAGGAACCCCCGGAGCGCTCGCGGGAGGTGCTGCCGGCCGGGGAAGCCGGCGATCATCCACAGGCAGATGCCGAGGATGATGAGGCCGTAGCCGACGTCGCCCAGCATGAACCCGAAGAAGATCGGGAAGGCGACGGCGAAGATCCAGGTCGGGTCGAAATCCGTCGCCTGCGGGAGGGCGTAGAACCGGATGAAGAACTCGAACCAGCGGATCCCGGGCGGGTTGTCCATCAGCGTCGGGGGATCCTCGGCGGTGGGGATCTCCTCGAGCAGGACCCGGTCGCCGAAGGTGGCCCGGAGGGCGGCCTCGAGGCGGGGCCGGTCGCGCCGGGGGATCCATCCCTCGAGGGCGAAGCTCCGGGCCCCCGCGCCGGTCCGCGACAGGCTCTCCGTCTGGCGGTTCTCGATGGAGAGCGCCTCCTCCAGCGCGGCGATCGTCCCGTACTCTTCCCGGGAGATCTCCCGGAGCCGGTCCCGGATCTCGGCCCGGCGCCGGTCGATCGCCTCCAGCCGCCGGTCGAGCCGCGGTCCCTCGGCGGCGATCGGGCCGTCCAGCTCCGGGGCGGCGACGAGCCGGATCCCCGCCGTCTGGGCGATCCGGCCCACCGCCTCGGCGGCGGGCCGCGGGACGGCGAGCAGGAAGCGGACCGGGTCGCCGGACGGCCCGGGGAGGAAGACCGCCTCGCCGATCCGGCCGACCTCGCCGCGGAGCCGCTCGAACGCCTCGGCGGAGGCCTCGCCGAAGTAGGCCCGGAGCGCCCCCGCGTTCAGGAGCCGGAGCGGATCCGCGTAGTAGGCGTGGGCGCGGAGGAGATCCCTCACGCCGGCCACCTCCTTGCGCTCGGAGGCGAGCCGGTCCTCCTCCCGGGCGAGGCCGAGGAGCTCGTCGTCGACGGTCACCCGCCGGGCCGCCTCGAGGATCTCGGCCCGGTCCCGGAAGAGCCGGGGCCCCGCGGGGTCGGGGCTCGGCGGCAGCGCGGCCTTCAGGGTCCGGAACCGGAGGAGCGCCTCGGCGACGGCCTGGGAGGCCGCGTCGCCGGAGGCGGCCGGCAGCAGCGCCGCCGCCTCCTTGCGGAGCGGCTCGATCTGGAGCGCCTTGAGGTCGTGGAGGAGCGCGATCGCCCGCTCCCGGTCCTCGAGAAGGCCGAGGAGCCCGACCTTGACCATCGGGACCGGACGGAGGAAGCCCATGGGACGGACCTACTTCTTGCGCGGAGGCGGCCGGTACTCCCCCAGCACGGCGTCGAGGATTGCGGGGCCGTTCTCGGCGGCGGCCGCGGCGATCGCTTGCCGGATCCGCCCGGCCTCGGTCCGGGCCGCGGCGAGGATCGCCTCCGCCTCCTGGCGGGCCGCGGCCCGGGCCGCCTCGATCCGCGCGCTCCGTTCCCGGTCGGCGGCGTCGCGGGCCCGGGCGATCTCCGCCTCGGCCTCCCGGGTCCATCGCTCCCGCTCCGCGGCCGCCCCGGCGGCGGCGGCGGCGCGCCGCTCGTCGATCTCGGTCTCGACGGCCCGGACCCGGCGGATCGATTCCACCGAGGCGACGACGGCCGGCTCGGGCGGCGGGCTCATGGGACGACCCCCCGGGCGAGGAGGAGGAGGGCGAGGACGCCGACGACGATCCCGATCCGGGCGACCCAGAGGAGCTTCTGGATCCGGTAGAAGCGGAGGATCCGCTCGGGCCGGGCGAGCGCCCCCGGGGAGAGCGGGGGGGCGGGCTGCCCGAAGGCGCCCACGAGACTAGGCCGGGACGCCGGCACCGGCCGCCTCCTGCTCTTCCATCTTGCGCTTGACCGTCTTCAGCATGCTGAAGGAGTCCCGTTCGAGCTCGTCGAACCGGAACTTGATGGTGCGGACCGTGGCGAGCAGCCTCGGGATGAGCATGTTCTCGATGGCGCTCGCCCGCCGCTTCGTCTTCTCGATCTCCCGGAGCAGGCGGCGGAGCGCGTTCTCCTTCTCGGCGATCTCGAGGACGACCCGGTAGATCCCCTGGAAGTGCCGGACCGACTCGTCGATGCTGGGCGGGAGGTCGAGGAGCGTCGCCGCGTCGTACGGCGTGTAGGCGTCGGCGTCGACGCGCGGCGTCTTCACGCCCATGACGTTCTTCGTCCGGACGGAGACGCGCGCGAGCTCGGGGAGCAGCATGGCGACGGACTCGAGCCGGGTCGGTCCCTCGAACATCTCGGCCCGGCGGATGGCGGCGTACCCCCGGGCGACCCGGGTCGTGAGATCCCCCCGGAGCTCGAGCGCCTGGCGCGAGAGGGCGAAGAACTCCGCGATGAGCGCCGACCGCTTGAGCTTGAGGAGGTTCAGCCCCTTGCGGGCCAGGACGATCCGGCGCCGGGTGCGCAGGAGCTCGAGCCGGGTCGGCCGCACCTCCTCGCCCGGCACGCGCGTTCCCCTCCCCTACGGCCCCGAGGCGGGGGCGCCGGTCTTCGGCCGATAGTACTTCTGGAGGAATTCGGGCTTGATCCGCTTGAGCTCCGATTCCGGGAGCTCCGAGAGGATCTCCCAGGCGATCTCCAGGCTCCGGTCGATGGTCCGGTCCTCGTCGGGGCGCTGCTTGACGAACTCGTTCTCGAACCGCTCGGCGATGTGGAGGTAGATCCGGTCGACGGCGGAGAGCGCCTCCTCCCCGACGATGGCCGAGAGCGCCCGCTGGTCCTTGCCCGTGGCGTAGGAGGCGAACAGCTGGTCGGCGACGCCCCGGTGGTCTTCCCGGGTCCGGCCCGGACCGATCCCCTGGTTCATGAGGCGCGAGAGCGACACCAGGACATCGATGGGCGGGTAGACGCCGCGGCGCTGGAGCTCCCGGCTCGCCACGATCTGCCCCTCGGTGATGTACCCCGTGAGGTCCGGGATCGGGTGGGTGATGTCGTCGGCGGGCATCGTGAGGATCGGCAGCTGCGTGATCGACCCCTTCCGGCCGTGGATCTTGCCGGCCCGTTCGTACAGCGTGGCGAGGTCGGTGTACATGTAGCCGGGGTACCCCCGGCGGCCGGGGACCTCCTCCCGGGCCGCGGCGACCTCGCGGAGCGCCTCGCAGTAGTTGGTCATGTCCGTCAGGACCACCAGGATGTGCATGTCCCGCTCGTAGGCCAGGAACTCCGCCGTCGTGAGCGCCATGCGCGGGGTGATGATCCGCTCGGCCGACGGGTCGGAGGAGAGGTTGAGGAAGACGACGGTGCGCTCGAGCGCCCCCGTCGACTCGAACTCCTTGAGGAAGAAGTTCGCCTCCTCGCTCGTGATCCCCATCGCCGCGAAGATCACGGCGAAGCTCTCGTTGGAGTTCCGGAGCCGGGCCTGCCGGACGATCTGGGCGGCGAGCTGGTTGTGGGGCAACCCCGCGCCGGAGAAGATGGGGAGCTTCTGGCCCCGGACGAGGGTGTTCATCACATCGATGTTCGACAGCCCCGTCTGGATGAACTCGCTCGGCTCCTCGCGGGAGTACGGGTTCATGGCGTTCCCCACGATGTCGAGCTCCTGGTCGGAGACGATGGGGGGGCCGCCGTCGCGGGGTTCGCCGAGGCCGTTGAAGACCCGGCCCAGCATCTCGTCGGAGACGGGCAGGGTGGCGACCCGCCCCAGGAACTTCACGCTCGTGCGGTCCACGCTCATGCCCATCGTCGGGCCGAACACCTGGACGATGGCGAGCCCGCGGCGGGAGTCGAGCACCTGGCCCTGCCGGCGCTCGCCGCTCGACAGCGCGATCTCCACCATCTCCCCGTACGCCGCCTTCTCCACCTCGCGGACGAAGAGCAGCGGCCCGGTCACCCGGTCGATGGTCCGGTAGTCCACGGGGACCGGGTCCTCCGGGGGGGCCGGCTTGGCGGCCTTCTTCGCGGCCGGCATCTCAGGCCCCCCGGCCGGCCGCGGCCACGGCGGCCTCCATCTCCGTCTCCAAGTCGTCGAAGGCGCCGGCGAGGCCGGCCTCGGGGATCCACTTCATGCGGGAGAGCTTCTGCCGGACGGGGAGCTTCTGGATCTCCTGGACGGTGGCGCCCCGGGCGATCGCCGCCTGCTCCCGCTCCCCGAACCCCAGGATGGCCCGGAGCATCCGGTACTGCTTCTGGATCGAGGTGTAGGTGTCGACGTCGTCGTAGGCGCTCTGCTGCAGGTAGTCCTCCCGGAGCATCCGGGAGACGTCGAGGACCGCCTTCTGCCGCTCCGGGAGCGCGTCGACGCCCACGAGCTGGACGATCTCCTGCAGTTCGCTCTCCTCCTGCAGGATCTCCACCGCCCGCTGCCGGAGCCCCATCCACTCCGGGGCGATCTCGGTCCGGTACCACGGCTCGAGGTCGGCGGCGTACAGCGAGTAGCTCTGCAGCCAGTTGATGGAGGGGAAGTGCCGCCGGGAGGCAAGCTGGGCGTCGAGCGCCCAGAAGACGCGCGTGACCCGGAGGGTGTTCTGGCTGACCGGCTCGGAGAAGTCCCCTCCCGGCGGCGAGACGGCGCCGACGACGGTGATGGAGCCGAGCCGCTTCTCCGGCGAGAGGGTCACGACGCGCCCGGAGCGCTCGTAGAACTCGGCGATCCGCCGCCCGAGGTAGGCCGGGTATCCCTCCTCGCCCGGCATCTCCTCGAGCCGGCCGGAGATCTCGCGCATCGCCTCGGCCCACCGGCTGGTGGAGTCGGCCATGAGCGCCACGTCGTACCCCATGTCCCGGTAGTACTCGGCGATGGTGATCCCCGTGTACACGCTCGCCTCGCGGGCGGCGACGGGCATGTTCGAGGTGTTGGCGATGAGGATCGTCCGCTCCATGAGCGGCCGCTTCGACTTCGGGTCCTGGAGGTTCGGGAAGGTGGCGAGCACCTCGGTCATCTCGTTGCCGCGCTCGCCGCAGCCGACGTAGACGACGACGTCGGCGTCGGACCACTTGGCGAGCTGCTGCTGCGTGACCGTCTTGCCGCTCCCGAACGGGCCGGGGATGGCGGCGGTGCCCCCCTTGGCGACGGGGAAGAAGGTGTCGATGACCCGCTGGCCGGTGATCAGGGGGATGGTGGGGGGCAGCTTCTCCCGGACCGGCCGGGGGATCCGGACCACCCACTTGTGGCTGAGGAAGAGCGGCACCGGCCCCTGGGCGGTCTGGACGAGGCCGATGGGGTCCCGGATCGTGAAGGTCCCGGACTTGAGCGCGGAGAGCGTCCCCTTCACGCCGGGCGGGACCAGGATGCGGTGGAGGATGAGCGGGGTCTCGGGCACCGTGCCGAGGAGGGCGCCCGGCCCCACCTCGCTGCCGGCCGCCGCGGTGGCGGTGAACTCCCAGCCCTTCGTCTCGTTGAGCGGGGCGGCGACGAACCCCCGGGCGATGAAGTCCCCGAGGTTCGCCTGGAGGATCTCGAGCGGCCGCTGGACGCCGTCGTAGATGCTCGTGAGCAGCCCCGGGCCGAGTTCGACGGAGAGCGCCTGTCCGGTGTTCTCCACCTTGTCGCCCGGCCGCAGGCCGGTGGTGTCCTCGTACACCTGGACGGTGGCGGTGGCCCCCACCAGCCGGATGATCTCGCCGACGAGCCCGAGATCGCCGACCCGGACCACGTCGTACATCTTCGCGTCCGCGAGCCCCTCGGCGACGACGACCGGACCGGAGACGCGCGCTACGACCCCCATCGGAAGCTCCCGTTCCCCCTCAGGCTCCGACCTTCAGCGAGACGCCGAGGACCCGCTTCGCGAGGTCCGAGATGCTTTCCACGGCGTGCGACCCCGTCGGGGCGGGGAGGAAGACGACGAGCGGCCGGAGCGAATTGTCCGCGTGGGCGCGCAGGCTTTCCGGTAGCTTCTCGCGGATCGACTCGCTGGCCAGGAGGAGCGCCACGTTCGGGTCGTGGGCGAGCCGGCCGAACTCCTCGGCGGCGGTGGCGGGGGTGACCTCGACGGAATCCCCGAGGCCGATGAGCCGGAACCCGAGGACGAGCTCCCGCTCGCCGAGCACGACCGTCCGGCCCGTGGGTGGGGTGGTCTCCATGAGGCGCGCCGCTCCGTCGGGGAACTACCGTATTTAACGGCTCCCCCGGCCGCCCGGTGCCGTCCCGCGCGGACGGCCCAGGGGAGCGCCCGCGGCGGGGCTCCCGCCTACTTGTAGACGGAACGGTGCTCGTGGCCTTCCGAGTCCAGGATGCGGATGCACTCCCCCTCGCACTCGTACAGGCACGCCGCGCAGACGATGCACTCCGGGCCGTTCACCACGAGCGACCGCTCGGCCCGGAACTGGAACTTGGCCGCCACCTCCGGGTCGTCGACCACGCCCGCGAACTGCTCCCGGGGGCGCAGGTCGAAGACGTTCACGGGGCAGACGTCCTTGCAGTGCGCGCAGCCGGTGCAGCGGGGCAGCGCGACCTCCACCTCGATCCCCACGGAGCCCGCCGACCTCCGGCCGGAGCAGACGGGACCCGGTACTTACGGTTGCGCCGGAACGCGCGGGGGTCAGACTTAACCCCAGCCGGGGCCGTCGGGAGGTCGTGACGCCTCCCCGCGCCCCCGGATCGGACCGGGGGCGCCCGGCGGCGGCCCCCCCGCCCGCGCTCCGGCTCACCGGCGGCATCGTCGCCTTCAACGAGGAGCGGGGGATTGGCCGGGCCATCGATTCGCTCCTGGGGCAGCGGCTCCCGGAGGGGATCGTCTGGGACCGGGTCTGGGTGGTCGCGAGCGGCTGCGAGGACCGCACCGAGGAGGTGGCCCGGACGGCGGCGGCGCGGGATCCGCGCCTCGGCCTCGTGGTGGAGCCGGACCGGGGCGGCAAGGCCCGGGCGCTCGGGCAGGTCTTCCGGCGCGCCGAGGGCGACCTCGTGGTCCTCCTCAACGCCGACGCGGAAGCGGCGCCCGACGCCGTCGCCCAGATGGTGGCGGCCGCCCGGGGGCACCCGCCCCCGTTCGCCGTGATGGCCCGTCCGGTGGTGCCGGGGGTCGCCGAGACGCCGTGGGACCGCTCCGTCCGGCTCATGTGGGCGATCCACGACGAGCTCCACCGGGAGCTCCTCGGGGCGGGCACCGGCACCCACGTCGCCGACGAGCTCCTCCTGGTCAGCCGTCCGGGGGTCCCGCCGCTCCCCGAGGGGATCATCAACGACGGCTCCTACCTCGGCGCCGCCATCCGCCGGTGCGGCGGATCGCTGCTGTATGCGCCGGAGGCCCGGGTCGCCATCGACGTTCCCCGGAGCCTCGGCGACCACCTCGTGCAGCGGCGCCGGATCCACGTGGGCCACCTCCAGGTCCGGGAGCTCCTCGGTGTGCCGCCGACCACGATCTCCCGGTTCGCGAGGCGCGATCCCCTCCGGGCGGTCCGGCTGCTCCGCCGCACGGTGCCGCCCGGGCTCTCCGGCGCCGCCTCGCTCGCCGGCCTCGCCGGCGCCGAGGCGCTCGCCGCGATGCTCAGCCTCTGGGACCGGGGGCCGCTCGGTCGGTCCGACCCGGTCCGGTGGCGGCGGATCGGGGCGCCGCCGCCGCGTCGAAGCGGGCCTGCAGACGTTCGAACCGACCCGAGGCGAACAGCAGCCGATCCGGACGGGTGATGGTCCGGAAGAGGGCCGGGGCGCCGCCCCGGCCGGGACGGTTCCGGGCGAGCCCCTGGAGTTGCAGGTAGGCGGCCAGGAGCGGGTAGACCGCCCCGTTGAGCAGCCGGAGCCCCCATCCGACCGGAGGGGGTTCCGGGCCGGGGTCGGCCCGGACCCGCCGGTCGTACAGCCGGGGCAGCTCCGCGCGCATCCAGGGCGCGCTCCGGAGGAGGTGCCCGTAGTAGGCATCGCCGACGACGGGGACCGCCGTGAGCGCCTCGCGGGCGACGACGAACCCGCGCGGCCGGGCGAGCTCGGCGGCGGCACTCGCCTCGTCGATGACGAAGTTGAAGCAGGGCCGGACCGGCTCCGTGCCGAACCGCGGCACCCCCCGGAGCCGGAGCTCGAGATAGGTGGCCGCGAGAAAGAGCCACAGGGTGCCGGAACGGCAGACCACCAGGAAGTCCAAGTCGTCCCCGCGCTCGGGCGCGCCGTAGGCGCTCGAGCCGGTGACCTCCACGCACCGCAGCCAGCGGGAGAACGGGGCGAGCCGGCCCGCGAACAGGCGGCGGGCCGCGGTCTGGAAGGCGGCCCCGCGCCGCCGCCGGGCGGCCCCGTCGGCCGTCGCGCCGGAGCGGTGCACCATCCCGTCCGGATCGACGGAGAGGCCGGGGAGCGCGGCGAGCCACGCGGCGAGCTCCCGGACCCCCCGGGGTCCCTCCGACGGCAGCAGGAGGTCGAGCTCCTCCAGCGGGATCGAGGTGGCGAAATCGTCCGCCATCCGGAAGAGGAGGTCGATCCTCCGGGCGACCGCCGCCTCCCCGTCCGGGGAAGGGTCCGGGGCCGGGCGAAACGGGCCGGCCGCCGGGCCCGATCCCTCCGGCGGCGGTCCCGCGCGCGCCGGGGATTCCGGGCCGACGGCCGCCGCGTTCCCGTCCCCGCGACCGGCCACGGCGTCACCCCTCCCCGGGGGCGATCTCGAGGGAGGCGAGCCGGACCTCGGCCCCGGGAGCGAGGAGCGTTCCGTCCACGGTGAACTGGATCACCGGTTCGGTGAGGAGGACCGAGAACGAGAGGAGGTATCCCCCCGGGGCCCCGAGGTCGGGGAGCGTGAGCGGACGGTCCACGAAGAGGCCGTGGGCGTACGCGGAGCTCGTGACCTCGAGCACCGGCCCTTCGGGGGCGGGCGCGGGGGCGATGGCGGCGCCGGAGAGGGCGAGGGTCACCGTCCACCACCCCGCGGCGAGGGTGGTCCCGGGGGCCGACCAGAGGGCGCCGGCCGCTCCGGGAACGCTCTCGAGCACCACGCCGCCGGGGGAGGTCGGATCGTCGGCGAGGTAGGCCGCCGGACCCGGGGCGAGGGCCGACCCGTCGTAGAACCGTGGCACGGAGGCGGGGACTCCGAGCTCGAGCGGGGACCCGGTGAAATGATACTCGAAGAGGAGCGCCGCCCCCACCGGGGTGGCGGCCGCGATCGCCCGGAGCCCGTAGTCGGAGGTGTTGTACAGGTCCGCCCCGATCCAGACGGGAACGGCGGAGGTGCGGTTCTCCGCGAGGAAGAGGAACTCCGGCAGCCGGGTGCTGTCGAACGGAAGATGGAGGAAGTAGGCGGGGACCCACGAGAAGGAGTAGGCGTTCCGATCGTTCGCGACGAGCGGGAAGAGGTTGTCCGAGGCGAGGACGGTGGCGCCCTCGGGGACGAGGCCGGCCAGCCGCTCGGCGGCGGCGAACCCGGGGGTCACCGCGTAGGAGATCCGGAACGCCGAGGCCGGCCCCTGGGCCTGGAGGTACGGGTCGGCCGGGGTCGCGAGCCCGTTGACCACGACCAGGAGCGCCACCGCCACGGCGGTGGGCAGGAAGGAGGGCGATCGTCGGCGCCGCCCCCGGCGCCCGGGTCCCGCCGGGACCGGCGGTCTCCCCGACGGGGGCCGGGCGGGGAGGCCGAAGGAGGCCCGGGCGGCGGCGATCCAGGGATCGAGCCGGCCCAGACCGAAGAGGAAGGCGGGCATCAGCCCCGCGGCCACGAAGAAGCCGTACTGGAACCCGGGCGTCACATAGTTCGGGGAGGCGCTCAGCAGGCTGAAGGCGGCCCACGGGGCCGCCAGCACGAGCGCCCGGGGGGCGAGGAGCGGCACGAACCCGAGGAGCGCGAGCGCCACGAGCCAGCCGCCGACCTTGGCGGCGAGCCCGATGGGCAGGTTGCCGAGGCTCAGCCCGAGCGCGGAAGGGGTGAGGCCGACCACGTACCCTCCCGTCACGGGCGTCGGCAGCGACCACCACCACGGCAGGAGGTCGATCCGGAGGACGTAGAGCAGCCCGTAGGCGACGGCCCCGAGCGCGAGGAGCCCGAGGGCGAAGTGCCGCCGAAGGCGCCGCCGGTCCCCCTGGTCGGCCGCCGGCGCGGGGGGACCGGTGTCCGCCCCGGGGCGGCCCCGCCGCCCGAAGATCCGACGGAGGGCGGCCCGCCCTCCGGCGAGTTCCGCCGCGTCGGGCAGGAGGAAGAAGAGACCCACGGCGGCGAGCAGCCCGGGTCCGAATTCCATCGTGGCGCATACGGCGACGGCGGCAAGGAGCGCCATGCCGTACCGCTGCCGGTGCCCCAGCCACAGGACGGTGAAGAGGCCGAGCGGCAGGAACGCCTCGATGTGGAAATCGTACAGGTTCGAGGTGAGGACCGGCGCGTAGGCGAGGTAGACCACCGCCCCGAGGAGGCCGCGGGAGCGCTCGCCCGACAGGTCGGCTCCGAGGAAGTACAGCGGCACCGCCGCGGCGGCGACGACGGCCGACTGGACGGCGAGGAGGAGGAACTGGGAGGGGACGAGCGCGTACAGCGGCACGATCAGGTACAGGACGAACGCCGAATGGACCTCCAGGAGGGAGCCGTACCGGGCGGTCTCCCAGTCGGCCGCCTCGTAGAACGGCCGGCCTCCGTGGGCAGTCGACCAGAGCGCCTGCTGGTAGATGCCCATGTCCCAGGTCGTCGTCTGGAGTTCGAGGACCCGGAGGCCGGAGAGCGCGAAGGAGACGGTGAAGTAGGCGAGGAGGGCGACCCCGAGCCAGGGGAGGAGCGACCGGGACCGGGAGGGGGACCCGGCACCGTCGTCGTCGGCCGCCACGCCGGCCGGAACTGCGGGGACGGCACCGACCACGGGCCCGTAAGTCGCGGGCGCCCATCTTAAAGGCGCGGGCCGGAGCTCCCCCTTTCCGCCCATCCCGTCGGCCCCACGGACGGTCCGTCGTTCCGCGACCGGTCGCGGCCGGCCGCGCCGGGGGCGTGGGGCCGGCCTCCGCGAGGCGGCTCCCGGTGACGATTTAGCGGCCGGGAGCCCTTCGGCCCCGGGCCGCCGGTCCGGGATTCCCCCCGGACGGGAGGCGGTCGGGATCGATGGTGCGGAACGGAACGGCCCCCGCCGGAAGGCCCCGACCGGTGCCCCCGGCGCCACGGAGGTGGCGGGTCGGACCGGCCGGAGGGCCGGGTCGCGGGCGCCGCTGGCGGGGACGCCGGTGAGCGCGCCCCGGCCGCCGCCCGACCGGAGCTGCCCGCCCTGGGTCCTCTGCAACCCGCTGCGCCGGTGGCGGGCGCCGCCCTCCAAAATCCTGGCCGGCTGCGGGCCGGGCCCGGGCGAGACGGTGGCCGATGTGGGAAGCGGCCCGGGCACCTTCCTTCCCGAGCTGGTCCGCCGTGTCGGCCCGACCGGGTCGGTCGTCGCCGTGGAGATCGACCCGAGGGCGGTGGCCCGGGCCCGGGAGGAGCTCCGGGGCGATCCGCTCGTGGACCGGATCCGCTGGATTCCGGGTTCGGCGTCGGAGATGCGCGGGATTCCGGACGCGAGCGTCGACTTCGTCCTCGCCTACGGCCTCCTCTGCTGCCTCGTGGACAAGGACGGCGCCGTCGATTCGATCTACCGCATCCTCCGGCCGGGCGGTCGGGCGCTCTTCAATTTCCACTGCCTCGATCCCCCGATCGGGCAGCGGTCCCGGGCGCTTCGCATGTCCACCGGACGGTGGGAACGGCTCCGGGCCCGGCATCCCTGGGAGCCCGCAGCTAAGGCGACGGGACGGTGGATCCGGACCGAATGCCTCCGGAAGCCATCGGGGGAACCGGCGCCCCCGCCGAACCGTCCGGACGACCGGACCGTCCCTCCCTGATGGCTCGAGCCCGGCCGCGCCCCCGTCGCCCACCGGGTCGACCCGGAGGACGGCCGAGTCGAAGTCGCGGCTCATCCCGGTGGGGATCTCGATCCGCCGACGGCATTCCCCGGCAGGATGGGGATGGTCGTGGCATCCCCGCGCACCGGCTCCGATCCCCGCCGGACGCGGCGACCCGCGACCACGGTCGCGCCGTGGGCCATCTCCCCCGTGCGGATCTGGGGACCTTCGGGATCGAGGGACATGGGAGGATCGGAGGAGTTCCGGAGGAGCCGGAAGGAACGCTCGAGGTCGCCGAGCTCCGTCGGCGCGAGATGGATCGGGAAGGCCGTGACTCCCGCTTCGGCGAGC
>JAJZDH010000033.1 GCA_021828665.1 Thermoplasmata archaeon | reverse complement strand
GGTCGTGACCGTGAGGCCGAGCCTTCGTGCCGCCTCTCCCGGGCGAAGCAAAATGTCCATCGATAGGACATGGAGTGTGGCCTATGTATAGGTTGCGCCATTAGCTGCTAAAGCCCCACGGTACCTCCGCCCCCCGCACCGGTGCGTCGCCCCGCGGGACCGAGCTCGGCTCCCGGCGGGACTACGACTTCATGATCGCCACGAGGAAGATGGCGATGGCGATGAGGGCGCCGAGGAGCGCCGCCACGAGGACGAGGAAGCTGCCCCACAGGAGGCTGCCGAGGTCCTTCGACATGACATGGTACCAGTATCCCGAGAGGAGGCCGACCGCGATCCCGCCGACGAGCAGCCCGATCCCGATGGAACGGCTCTTGCCGCTCCCGAAATAGGCGGTGAACGCCCCGGCGAGGACGAGGAAGAGGCCGAAGAGCAGGAGGAGGATCGTCAGGAACCCGTAGATGTCCAGCGACACGGTGCTTCCGGCGGCCACGAAATCGTACATGCTTTCCTACTCTCCCGGTGGTTGCGATCAGAACTTGATGCCGGTGAGCGTCTTGGTGTCGATGACCCCCGAGACGGCCCGGATCTTGTCGACGACGAGCTGGCCCAGGGCGTTGAAATCCTCCGCCTCGACCTTGGCGATGAGGTCGTATTCGCCAAAGAGCGGGTGCAACTCGACGATCCCCTTCACCCGGAGAAGCTCCGAATAGACCTCGTGCTCCTTGGCCGGCGCGGTGCTGATGAGGACAAAGCCGATCGCCAACTCCAATCCCCGCTTCCGCGGCCGCCACATCAGCCCTCGTTTATAAGCGTTCTTCTTCGGCGCGCCTTCGCCGGAGCCGCGGCTCCCCTCGGGTTCGCTTGGAGGAATCCTCCCTTTAAGGGAGTCCCCGTACGCACCGCCCCGGGAATGACCGCCCACCTCAGCACCTGGCCCGGGAGGATCCTGGCCCGCCCGTGGCTCCTCCTCTTCGTGCCCGTGAACGCGGCCACGAGCGGCTTCGGCGTGATGCTGCCGCTCCTGATCCTGCTCCGCCTCCACGGCACGCTCCTCGATGTGGCGCTCGCCGCCACCCTGTTCAACGGCGCCGTCATCGGGGCCTCGGTGCTCTGGGGGTACCTCTCGGACCGGTGGCCGGACCGCCGCCTCTTCCTGGTCCTCAACTTCGCGGGCTACGCGGTCATCTATGCCGTCCTCGGCGCCTTCCCGTCGCTCCCGCTCCTCCTCGGGCTCTACACCGTGGTCGGCCTCCTCGCGCCGGCGGGGGCCAGCGCCTCGAACCTCCTCATCCTCGAGCGGTTCCCCGAGACGGAGCGCGGTCGCGGATTCGCCTCGTTCCAGGAGATGAGCATCTTCGGCTCCATCGCGGGGGTGATCGTGGGCTACCTCTGGCTCCTCGACGGCGGGGCGCTGCCGCCGCTCCTCTTCGTCTTCGCGGCGCTCGCGGCCGCCTCGACCGTCGCGGCGCTCGCCGCCGTCGGGCCCTCGACGCGCCGGCTCACGACCGGCCACGTCGCCGGACACCCCGAGAGCCTGATCTCCCGGCTGAGGGAGTCGACGGCGCTCCGGGCGATCATCCCGTTCTTCCCGGGCCGGCCCGGGCGGCCGGACCGGCCGCTCCGGCGGCTCGGGCACTGGGCGGCCCGGGAGATCCGGGAGGAGATCGCGCTCATCCTCACCGCCTCCTTCCTGTTCACCTTCGCCTCGAACCTCTTCAACACCTCCTACACGCCCTACATGGAGTCGGTGGGGATCTCGAGCGCGGCGATCTTCCTCGTGAACGGCGGGAACAACACGGCGCAGGGGCTCTTCTTCCCGCTCTCCGGGACGCTCGCCGCCCGGGAGGGGAGCGACCGGCTCGTGCGCCAGTCCACGTACTTCCGCAGCCTCGGCTACCTCGCCATGGCCGGATTCACCTTCCTGCCCGTGGGCGTCGGGATCGCCTTCGGCGCGAACCTGGTGGTCTTCGCCGGCCTCGGGGCCGCGATCGCCCTGTACTCCACCGCCTCCACGCTGCTCCTCTTCCGGGGTCTCGAGGGACACCCTCCCGGCACCTTCCTCGGGGTCAACAGCGCCCTCGGCGGCGGGGCGGCGGTCCTCGGCGCCGGCCTCTCCGGCCTCCTCTCCTACTACGGATCGTACCGGCTCACCTTCCTCGCCTCCGCGGCGGCGCTCCTCGTGTCGCTGCCGGTCTGGAGCGCCGTCGAGGTGGCCTACGCCCGGCGGCACGGCCCCCCCGGCCCGGGAGCGCGGGGCCGGCCACCGCCCCCGTCGGAGGCGCCGACCCCCGCTCCGGAGCGGAGGGCCGCCCCCCCAAGCTGATTAGGTCGTCCCGACTGGCCGGGGCCAACCCCCCTCACCGGGGGTGCAATCCATGACGGACGAAGCGGTGCAGCGGGGTCTCGAGGATGTGGTCGCGCTCGAATCGAAGATCTGCTTCATCGACGGCAAGGGCGGTCGCCTCATCTACGAGGGGTACGACATCCGGGACCTGGCCGAGCGCTCCTCCTTCGAGGAGGTGGCCTACCTGCTCTGGTACGGGAGGCTGCCGACCGCCCCCCAGCTCGAGGAGCTCTCCGGACGGCTGCGGTCGATGCGGGCGCTGCCGGACGGGGTGCGCCGGATCCTCGAGGAGCTGCCGCCGACGACCCCCCCGATGGATGCGCTCCGGACCGCCGTGAGCGCGCTCGGCTCCTTCGAGTCGACAGCCCCGGTGGCCGCCGGCCCGACCGGCATCGGGGGGGCGATGCGGCTGACGGCGCTCCTCCCAACCATCGTCTCCGAGTTCCACCGGCGGCGGAACGGCCGGGCGCCGCTGCCGCCACGGCCGGAACTCTCCCACGCGGCGAACCTCCTGTACCTGCTGACGGGAACGGACAGTTCCCCGACCGACATCCGGGCCATGGACGTCGCCCTCATCCTCCACGCCGACCACGAGCTCAACGCCTCCACCTTCGCGGCCCGGGTGACCGCCTCGACGCTGAGCGACCTCGACTCCGCGGTGACGAGCGCGATCGGTACGCTCAAGGGCCCGCTCCACGGCGGGGCGAACGAGCGGGTCATGGAGCTCCTTCGTGAGATCGGATCCGTCGACCGCGCCGCCGCGGTGATCACGGGGAAGCTCGCCCGCCACGAACGGATCATGGGATTCGGCCACCGGGTCTACAAGGTCGAGGATCCGCGGGCCACCATCCTCCGGGGCTGGTCCCGGCGGATCGGCGAGGAGAAGGGAAACCTCCTCTGGTTCGACCTCCTCCGCCAGGTCGAGCAGGTGGTCCACCAGGAGAAGGGGCTCTACCCCAACGTCGACCTGTACTCGGGATCGATCTATGCGCTCCTCGGCATCCCGGACGACCTGTTCACGCCGCTCTTCGCCATGAGCCGGGTCGTCGGCTGGACCGCTCACGTCCTCGAGGAGTACGCCGACCTGAGGCTGATCCGGCCGAAGGCCCAGTACGTCGGGCCGGAGAACCTCACCTACCGGCCCCTCGGGGAGCGCTCCGGGTAGCCCGGCGCCGCTTCCGGGGCCGGGACGGCGCCGCGCCGGTGACGCGCATGAGCGGGTAGCGGAGCTCCGGGACGAAGTCGACCCGCGCCGTCACCTCCTCCCCGCCGTCCGCGAGGACCACTTCCGCCTCCAGCATCTCGGCCAAGAGGTAGTGGTACCCGAACCGGCCCCCGGGCCGCGGCGGGGCCCGGTCCACGTGGATCCGGACCGCGGCCCGCCGCACGTACGGCTGCAGGCGGACCGCCCGGGCGATCGCCCGGGCCAGCCCCGGCGCGGTCGCGCCGTCCACGGGTACCCCGACGTACTGGTGGAAGATCCCGCCGAGCTTGATGCCGGCCTCGAACAGGAGCATCTCCCGGGTCGATAGCCCGGGGGAGCCGGCCGCGGGATCCCCCCGGCGGCCGGCCGGACGCCGGCGCTCAGGCATGCGGCGCCCCTCCCGGGGGTGGCGGGAGGGCCGCGGCGGCCACCCCCGTCCGGGCCACCCGCGGGCCGAGAAGGTAGTAGATCGCCACCCCGACGGCGGCGAGTCCCGCGGCGGCCTCCGCGAGGAGGTAGGCCGGCGCGCCGCGGGCCGGGTGGAACTGGATCGGCAGGAGGGCGACCACGAACATGAGCGAGGTGAACGCCGTGAGATACCGCCACGGGTGGCCCCGCCGGATCTTCGGGTAGGGGACCGGGAGGACCATGAGCGGCGCCAGGAGGAGGGCGCCCCCCAGGACGGCGACGGGATCCTCCCCCAGGTAGGCGGGTTGCTGGAAGAAGAGGACGAGGAGCAGGAGGGCGAGGGCCGTCTGCGGCGTCGACGCGCCGAGGAAGTAGGGCAGCCGGTACCCGCGCCAGGTGAAGTAGACGAGCCGGGCGACGGCCAGGGTGGCGACGAGGAGCCCCACGAGCCGCGCCGCGGTGTCGTAGGGGGCCCACGCCGCCTGGGCGTAGCGGTGGACGGCGAGGAGCAGCCCCGGGGCCACGGCGAAGCTCACCGTATCGGCGGCACTGTCCAGCCACCGGCCCACCACCGACGGCGCCCCGCCGGCGCGGCGGGCGAGGAGGCCGTCGAGCCCGTCGAACCCCAGGGCGGCGACGAGGAGCGCCAGGGCGAACAGGGAGTTGCCGAGGAGGATGTACCCGATGGCGGCCGCGCCGAGAGTCCCGTTCGCGACGGAGGCGAGGTCGGCGGCGATCCGGTACCGGCCCGGACGGCTCACGGGAGCGCCTCGGCGAGGGTGGTGACGCCGGCGCGCACCCGCTCGCCCGGGCGCACCCGCACCGCGACCCGGCTCGCCGGCAGCCACAGGTCCACCCGGGAGCCGAGGACGATCATCCCGAGCCGGTCCCCCCGCCGGCGCTCGGCGCCGGGGCCGACGAACGACACGAGCCGGCGGGCGAGGAAGCCGGTGATCTGGACGAGCCGGACCTCGCCGACCTCGGTGGCGAGCCAGTAGGTGCGGCGGACGTTCCGGGCGGCGTCGTCCCGGTAGGCCGGATCGTGGCCCTTCCCGCCGGTGTCGACCTCCCGGACCCGGGCGTCCATCGGGAACCGGTTCACATGGACGTCGGCCACGCTCATGAACACGGCGATCCGGACCCACCGGTCCTCCGTCTGGACCGAGAGGACCCGACCGTCGGCCGGGGCGACGATCCCCTGGCCGACCGGCCGCTCCGGGTCCCGGAAGAAGACGGCGAGGAAGAGCCCGAGGAGGAAGAGTCCGGCGGCGGCCGCCTCGAGCGCCTCGGCCGGGCCCGGGTTCCGCAGCGCCGCGAGGAGGAGCGCCCCCCCGATCAGGAAAAAGAGGGAGAGCGACGGGCCCACCCTGGGCGCGAACACGGTCCCATTCAGCCCTTGAGCACGATCTCGATGTTCACGCCGTCCGGCACCTGGATGCGCATCACCTGGCGGAGCGCCCGCTCGTCGGCGTCGAGATCGATGAGCCGCTTGTGGATCCTCATCTCCCAGTGGTCGATGGTGCTCGAGCCCCCCCCGTCGGGACCCTTCCGGACGGGAACCTTGAGCCGGCGGGTCGGGAGCGGGATCGGGCCGGCCATCCCGATGCCGGTCTTGCTCGAGATCTCCCGGATCTGCCGGCAGACGCTGTCCACCTTGGCCGGGTCCGTCCCGCTCAGGGAGATGCGGGCCTTCTGCTGCGGCACGGAACCCCCCCTCCCCGATGCGCGCGCGCTATTCGCGCTTCTTGACCTCGATGACGACGCCCGCCGCCACCGTCTGGCCCATGTCGCGCACGGCGAACCGGCCGAGCTGGGGGAACTCCTTGTACTTCTCGATGGCGAGCGGCCGCTTGGGGGTGATGCGCACCACCGCGGCGTCGCCGGTCTTGAGCGTCTGGGGGTTCTCCTCGGCCACCTGCCCGGTCTTCGGGTCGAGCCGCTTCAAAAGCTCGGTGAACTCGCAGGCGACCTGGGCGGTGTGGCAGTGGAAGACCGGAGTGTACCCGGCCGTCAGCACCGAGGGGTGGTTCAGGACCTGGATGTTGGCCACGAAGCTCTCGGCCACGGTCGGCGGGTTCGAGGCCGGACCCACGACATCGCCGCGCCGGATGTCGTTCTTGTCGATCCCCCGGACGTTGAACCCGACATTGTCGCCGGGACCGGCCTGGGTGACCGCTTCGTGGTGCATCTCGATGCTCTTGATCTCCCCGGACTTGCCGCTGGGCAGGAAGATGACCTTGTCGCCGATCTTGAGCAGCCCGGTCTCGACCCGGCCCACGGGCACCGTCCCGATCCCCGTGATGGTGTAGACGTCCTGCACCGGCAGCCGTAGCGGCTTGTCGGTGGGCTTCTCGGGAACCTTGAGGTTGTCGAGCGCCTGCAGGAGGGTGGGTCCCTTGAACCACGGCATGTTGGGCGACGCCTTGTTGATGTTGTCGTCCTTGAACGCCGAGATGGGCAGGAAGACCACCTGCTGGTCCACCTTGAACCCGACGTTCTTGAGGAGCTTCGTGAGCTCCTCCTTGATCTCGTTGTACTTCGCCTCGGAGTAGGCCACCTCCTGGCGGTCCATCTTGTTGACGACGCAGATGAGCTGCGCGACCCCGAGCGTCCGGGACAGGAAGATGTGCTCCCGGGTCTGCTCCTGGACCCCCTCGGCCGCCGAGCAGACGAGCACCGCCGCGTCGGCCTGGCTCGTGCCGGTGATCATGTTCTTGACGAAGTCGCGGTGCCCGGGGGCGTCGATGATGGTGAAGTAGTACTTCTGGGTGTCAAACCGCCGGTGGGCGATGTCGATGGTGACCCCCCGCTCCCGTTCCTCCTTGAGGTCGTCCATGACCCACGCGAACTCGAAGGTCGCCTTCCCCTTCGATTCGGCCTCGGCGCGGAACTTGTCGATCTCCTCCTGGCGGATGTAGCCGGTGTCCAGAAGCAGGCGTCCGACGGTCGTGGACTTCCCGTGGTCGACGTGGCCGATGAAGACGATGTTCAGGTGCGGCTTCTGCGCCATGGAGGATGCTCCGGGCGCGCCCACAAGGTCCCCCTATATGACGCCTTCTCCGGCGAGGGCGGCCCGATAGGTCCCGAATCCGAATCGTCGTTCCGCCCCGGCCGGGCCGGCCCGGCCCCCGAGCTCCGGCCGCGGGCGGACCCGACGACAACCCCGCCGTTCCCGCCGCTCCCGCCGATCCCCCCCCGCGGCCGCGAGCGACCCGGATCCCCGGGCCGGTCCGCTGGGACCGACTCCCGCCGACCCCACGGAAACGCATTTAGGCGCTCGGCCGTTCCCCTCCCGTTCCCGACCGGCGGTCGGGGCGGTTGAGGTCGGGTTCGTGGATTCCGCGCTTCGTCGGCCCGCATCCGAGAGCCGATCCTCGGTCGTGCGACTGATGGTCCCCACCGATGCGAACTTCGTGGGCAACGTCTTCGGCGGCGCCATCCTCGCCGACATGGACCGGCTCGCCTACATTACGGCGACCCGGCACTCCAAGTCGAACTGCGTCACCGCCTCCTTCGACCGGGTCGACTTCCTCCGGCCCGTCCACGTCGGCCAGGTCGTCGAGTACGATGGCCGGATCACCTTCGTCGGCCGAAGCTCGATGGAGGTCACCATCGAATCCCGCGCCGAGGCGCTGGAGGGCGGGGACTCCTATCCCGTCGTCCGGGCCTGGGTGACGATGGTCGCCGTCGGCCCGTCCGGCCACCCGATCCCGGTCCCGTCGCTCGAACTGACCACGGACGAGGAGCGGGACGAGTTCGAGCGGGGGCGGGCCCGGGCCGAGGCCCGACGGCGGTCCCGCGGCGCGGCCCGGGCGGCTCCCTCCGAACCCCGGCGACGAAGGAAGAGGTGAGACGAGCGCATGCGATGCGAAATGTGCGGTGACGAGATCGAGGTTCCGGCCCGGGTCCGGGTGGAAGGGACGGTCCTCCTCCTCTGCGCGAAATGCAGCCGGTTCGGCACGGTGCTGGACGCCCCGCCGATCCCGGCCCCGGGGGCCGCGGCCTCCGGCGCGCCGGACCCCCGCCTGCGGCTCCGGCCGAAACGGCTCGAGGAGAGGGATCTCTTCCAGGAGCTCCCCGAGCTCGAACTCTTGCCGGACTGGTCCCACCGGATCCGGCAGGCCCGCGAAAAGCTCGGGTGGACCCCCGAGGAGTTCGGCCGCCGGCTCAACGAGAAGAAGTCGCTCGTCCTCAAGCTCGAGAACGGGAGCTTCCGCCCGCCGGACGGGACGGTCCGGAAGGTCGAGCACCTCCTCAAGATCCGGATCCGGGCGAACCCGGGCGAACTCGGGTGACGGCGGGGAGGCCGCCGACCGCTCAGCGGCCCCGGACCGGCAGCAGCATCTCGAGGATCGCCTTCTGCGCGTGCAGGCGGTTCTCGGCCTGATCGAAGACGATCGACTGCGGGCCGTCCATCACCGCATCGGTGATCTCGAGCCCGCGGTGGGCCGGAAGGTCGTGCATGACGCGGCAGCCCGGACGGGCCCGGGCGAGCAGCTCCTCGTTGAGGACGTATCCCGCGAAGTCGCGAAGGCGCGACTCGGCCTGCGCCTCGTCGCCCATGGAGACCCAGACATCCGTGTACAGGATGTCCGCTTCGGCGGCCGCCTCGGCGGGGGACTCCACGAAACGGATCCGGCTGCCCCGGACCCGGGCGTACCCCTCGGCGCGCGTTCGGATCGCCTCGGGGGGCCGGTACGCCGCCGGCACCGCACCGACGAAGTCGAGCCCGACGAGCGCGCAGCCGAGGACGAGCGAGGCGCAGACGTTGTTGCCGTCCCCCACGTAGACGAAGGTGCGCCCGGCGAAGTGGCCGTCCCACAGTTCGTAGAGCGTGAGCAGGTCGGCCACGATCTGGCAGGGGTGCTCCCGGTCGTCGAGGGCGTTGATCACGGGCACCGAGGCCCAGCGGGCAAGCTCGGCCATGTCCGTGGCCCGGTGGGCGCGGTAGGCGATGGCGTCCACGTACCGGGAGAGCACCCGGGCGGTGTCGGCGATCGTCTCGCCGCGGCCGAGCTGGAGGTCCCGGGCTCCGAGGAAGAGCGCGTGGCCCCCGAGGTCGTTCATCGCGACCTCGAAGCTCGTCCGGGTGCGGGTCGAGGATTTCTCGAAGATCATGGCGAGGTTCGTCCCGGGCCGGGAGCCACTGGGGTCGCCCCGGCGCCGGGCCATCTTCATTTCGTGGGCCCGGACGAGGAGCCCGGGCAGCTCCGCCTCGATATCGGCGATGGACAGGAGATCGCGCTTGGTCGCGGGAGCCATGGGCGCCCCACCGGCGCCCGCCGCTAATAGACCCCCGCTCGCGGATGCGTCGTTTCGCTCCTCCGCTGTCGCCGGTGCGCCGCGGCCCGCCCCCTCCCGCGGTCGCCGGTAAGAGCTAGGATTAAGAGAGTCGGCACTGTCGGCCGAAAAGGTTGAGGTCCATGGCTCCCGAAAACACCCCCCCGAACTCCCGCGCTGCCGCCCCGACGGCCCCCCGGTCCGCCTCCCGCGCCCGCCGGGTCTACATGGTCACGGGCGGCGTGACCAAATTCGCGAAGGCGCACCCGGCGATGGATTTCCGCCTCATGGTCAAACGCGCCTACAACCAGGCGCTCACCGAGGTCCCGAACCTGACCCGGGAGATGATCGACGGAACCCGGGTCTCCTACTTCTCCGACCACTTCAGCCGCCAGCTCAAGGCCGCGAGCATGGTCCACGACTACCTCGGGATGAACCCCAAGGGTTCCGTGCGGATCGAATGGGGCGGCGCCACCGGTGGCGAATGCTTCCAGGCTGCCTACGAGGCGGTGGCCAGCGGGCGGATGGACGTCTGCCTCGCCGCCGGATACGAGACGATGAGCCGGGTCGCCACCTGGAAGGGCAACGAGTTCATCGCCCTCGCCTCCGACACGAACTACGACTTCCCGCTGGGCGGCTTCTACACCGGCTACTACGCGCTCATGGTCCAGCGCCACATCTACGAGTACCTTCGGCGGCGCAAGTTCGCCCACATCTCCGATGAGCGCGAGGCCCAGCGGCTGGCCACGGAGGAGGGCAGCCGGGTCATGAGCTGGGTCTCGGTGAAGAACCACCTGAACGCCCTCCACAACCCGTACGCCCAGTACCCGAAGCGTCTCAGCGTCGAGGATGTCCTGAACTCCGACATGATCAGCTATCCCATCACCCGGGAGCAGATCTGCACCATGAGCGACGGCGCGGCGGTGGTGGTCCTCTGCTCGGAGGAGCGGGCCCGGGAGCTCACGGACAAGCCGATCCTCGTCAAGGGCGTCGGCTGCGGCACGGACACCATGCGGCTCGCCGACCGCCCGTTCGGCTCGGTCCCGCTGCTGCCCCACGAGAAGGCCGGCGACTACGCCGACCTCGCCTACCCCGGCGTCCACTCGTTCCGGGCCGGGAGGGCCGCCGGACGGGAGGCGTACCGCCACGCGGGGATCGAGAACCCGACCCGGGAGCTCGATTTCGTCGAGCTCCACGACGCGTATGCCTCGAGCGAGATCCAGACGTACGAGGATCTCGGCCTCTGCCGGTACGGCGAGGGGTACGACTACGTCCTCCGGGGCGATCCGTTCCTCAAGCAGGTCGACTACCCATTCGACCTGCCCCGGGCGGGGGCGATGCCCGTGAACCCGTCGGGCGGCCTCATCGCGTGCGGGCACCCCGTGGGGGCCACCGGCCTCATGCAGGCGGTCTTCGCCTTCTGGCAGCTCCAGGGGACCATCGCCGAGCATTTCGGGGACGCCACCCTGCAGCTCGACCACCCGAAGCGGGGCGCGATCCACAGCCACGCCGGCACCGGCTCCGCGGTGACCGTGAGCATCCTCGAACGGGGGTTCCCATGAGGGCGCCCCCCAAGACCTTCGAGGAATTCCGCCAGGTCCAGGCGGAGCTCGAACGGTCGGGAGCGGCGATCTTCCGGGACAAGGACGGCTTCGAGGCGCTGGTGATCAAGAGCCCATACTCCATCCAGTACATCCACAGCTACGCCGAGGACACGCCGTTCTTCCTCGGCCTCGCCGAGGGGAAGCTCCAGGGGTCGAAGTGCTCGGGCTGCGGATTCGTGTACGCCACGCCCCGCAGCCACTGCATGGTCTGCGGCGAGCCGACCCGGTGGACGGAACTGCCGCGCACCGGGACCGTCCACTCCTGGACCACCTGCCGGTTCGGGAGCGAGGCGTTCCTCAAGGAGACCCCGTACAACCTCTGCCTCGTGGAGTTCGAGGGCGCCCAGAGCCTCCTGCTCGCGCGGCTCAAGGAATGCACCGAATCGGAGATCTACATCGGCATGCCGGTCGAGGCCCGCTTCGACCCGAACCCGAAGTACTCCATCACCGATGTCTGGTTCGTCCCCGCCGGAAAGCGGCCGCCGACCTCCTCGCCCGCGCCGCCCCGGCGCTCCCGGTCGGCCTCCCGCCGGGCACCCCCCACGCCGCGGAACCCAAGGCTCCGGAAGCCGGCGCGCGCCGCCGGCGGGACTCGCCGAAAGGGTGGCGCCCGGCGCGCGGACCGGTCCCGGTAAGGGGGAACGGATCCGGGCACCGGGTTCCGCCGCGCACGGGGCTTCCCCGGGACCGGTCGTGATTCCACCGTCCGGTGGCGGTCCGCCCCCGGTGGGGGACGCCGGAGGATCCCGCACCTCCTGGGAGGAAGGCCCGGAGGCGCGGGATCCTCACGGTGAGGAACCGAAAGTTCCTCGGGCCTCCCTCCTGGCCGAACGTGTGGTCCCGGAGGGGGTGGCGCGACCCTCCACTCGGGTCGGGCTCCAACGGCTCGCCCCCGCGATCCCGGCGATCGGCCCGGCCGGGCCCGCTTCCACCCTGGAAGCGCCCACCCGGAATCGCGTGGTGACGGGATTCCGGGCGGGATCCCGAAGGAGGCCCGCAAGTCTGCGCGGATTCTCCGCCGCGACGGGATCGATTTCGTTTTTGTGGGCGGGGTCGCGATCGGAGAGCGGTCTCCCTCCCCTGACTCCCCTGAAAGAAGCTCTCCTCCGCCAGATCGCCCGGGCCACTGACGTGGTCTACATCGCGTCGTTCCTCCTGGCAGACCCCGAATTGGAGGATCTTGTCCTCCGGACGGCGGCGAAGGGGGTACGAGTCTACATGCTGACCGCCTCAGAGAACCGACTCAAGTCGGAACCTCGAGGAGATGGAGAATTCGACCTCGCGAGCTTCGAAGAGCACAGCGCGCTTCTGCGTCGACTCGAGGGACGAGTATTCGTGCGCACAGGGTCGGACCTGCATGCAAAGTTCTGCGTCGTGGACCCCGCGGGACCGCAGCCAAGCTGTCTGCTCTCGACCGCCAACTTCACGACCAAAGCACTCGCTGGAAACCCTGAGGTAGGGGTGATACTTGAGACGGAAGAAGCACGCGATTTCGCCCGTCTGTTTCGGACCGCCTTCTGGTTCCAGGCGCAGCACGAGCTCTCGGGAGTCGGACACCTCGGGGGGGTTCGTCCGCAGATCGGAATGCCCCCCTTTCCCACATGGGTACCGTTTACAGCGGGCGGCAGGACTGACCTGCGCACCGCGCTGGTTACCGGGTTGGATAGCGCGGAAGGTGAGATCTGGCTCTCTTGCTATGGGTTTGAGCCCACCCACCCGGCGACCCAGGCGCTGTCGAATGCGGCCTCTCGAGGAGCAACCGTCCGACTGCTGACCCGCCCCCGTAGCGGACCGGCGGCAGCCGTGGAGCACACGAAGACGCTCATCGAGCTCTCCCGGCGAGGAGTTGCGATTCGTGGCCACCCTGATCTGCACGCCAAGGGGGTGGTCTGGAACCACGGGGGGGGAGACGTCAGCCCTCGTGATGACCGCTAATTTCACGAAGCGCGGGTTGGACGAGGGATTCGAAGGCGGCATCCTGCTGAAGGGTCCGCGTGCCGACGGAGTCCGCAGCCTGCTCCAATCGTGGTGGGAACGGATGCCATGGGAGTTCCTATCGGCGGCGCGAGTGGGCCAAGTCCTCGGCGATGTTAGGGTCTGGCGCGACCCCACCCTTCGCGATGAGGTCGTGCTGGAAGAGGCACCCCTCCAAACCTGCGGACGTGTACGTGCCCAGACTGATCTGGAGGCGGAACGAATGACCCCGCCGCCGGTCCCAAAGCCGGTCGCCTCCGGAAAACCTACGCACTACCGTCTTATCCCCTACGTGTGGGAAGTGGAGGTAGGCGAGCCTGGCTCGACGACTACCCCTGCAGGGGCATCATCGCCGGCCCCGCGGCCTCCGAGAAACGGGCGCCACTGAGGTCGCTAGGTAGTTCGATCTGCACCAGGGTCCGCCAGGTGCGCCAAAGGTGCAAACTAGGAGCCGACCTGAGGACTGGAAACCACAACCTTCAGACACTGCACAGTCCCTGAGCGAAGAGAGTCGTACCGGACCACAATACTTCGGATCATCAATTGGTAGACCGCATAAGACAGATCGAAGGAAGTCCCTCGGAAGTGTCCAACAACTATGCCTCCCTCAATAGGGTGCGCCTGAACGAAGGCTTGCCAAGCGGCGCGCGAAGAGCTCGTTCCGCTAGCTGCCACTGCCTTCGGTGCCTGCGTTGCGGAGATTCCTCCTTTCGTTGATTCGTACGCTTCTTGGAGGTGGCCATTCAGCAGGAGGCAGAAAACCGAACGGCTACTTGCCGCGACTACTC